>NZ_JBSFHY010000034.1:0-115358 GCF_053597295.1 Streptomyces sp. NPDC001450 | reverse complement strand
GTTACATTCCGAACCCGGAAGCTAAGCCTCACAGCGCCGATGGTACTGCAGGGGGGACCCTGTGGGAGAGTAGGACGCCGCCGAACAAATATTGAGAAGGAGCCCCAACTCCGGGTGAGAAACCCGTGAGTTGGGGCTTTTTCGCGTTCACAACGCGGTCATGAGCACGACACCGGGAATCCATGGGTTTGTTGACGCTGCGTGTCAGTGTCGTGGCCCATGGTCCTCAGACGCAGAAACCGACGTCGAGTTGTCACTGTGCTGGCAGGTACCGCCGTGCTCGCCACCGGGGCCGCCGTCGCTCTCGCGGCCGCCGGCGGGCAGGGCGCCGCAGGACCCAAGGGCGACGGGACCGCCGTAACTCCCGTCGGCTACAAGGTCACTCCGGCCGGGCACCAGGCCCAGCTGGGCAATCTGCCCCTCAACGCCGTTCTCTCGCCCGACAAGAGCATGCTCCTGGTGAGCAACGCCGGTCAGGGCACCCAGTCCCTCCAGGTGGTCGACCCCGCCGACTCGGAGGTCGTCCAGACCATCTCGTACCCGAGCCCCCAGGCCGTGTTCACCGGGCTCGCCTTCGGTCCGGACGGGAAGCGTGCCTACGCCAGTGGCGGTGGGCGCGAGATCATCCACACCTATGACGTGAGCGGGGGACGGCTCACCGAGACCGCCCCCGTCAAACTGCCCACGAAGAACCCCGAGGGCCAGGCCGTGAACATGTATCCGGCCGGGATCGCCGTGACGCCCGACGGGAAGCGGCTGGTCGTGGCCGACCGGCTCGCGGACGCCGCCACCGTGGTGGATCTCGGCGACGGGTCGATGAAGACCGTGGCCGTGGGGCACGCACCGTACGCCGTCGCGCTCGCCGAGGACGGGAAGACCGCCTTCGTCACCGACCAGGGCGGCGACACGGTCAGCGTCCTCGACATCAGCGGGTCCGCGCCGGAGGTCGAGACGGCCGTCAAGGTGGGCACCCATCCCAACGCGATCGTCGCCGACGAGGGGCAGGACACCCTCTACGTGGCCAACGGGGACAGCGACCAGGTCAGTGTCGTCGATGTCGCCACCCGGAAGGTCACGCGCACCGTCTCGCTCGCGCCGTACCGGCACGCGCCCGTCGGCAGCAATCCCGACGCGCTCGCGCTGTCCGAGGACGGGCGGCGGCTGTACGTCGCCAACGCCGGGAACAACGACATCGCTGTCATAGACGTGAAGAGCGGAAGGACCGCGGGGCTCGTCCCCACCGCCTGGTATCCGACGGCCGTCGTGCCGCTCGACGGGAAGCTGTACGTCACCAACGCCAAGGGTCTGGGCGCGGGCCCGAACAACGGGCCCGGGTACCCGAATCCCACCTCCACCGCGCCCACCTCCCCCGACCAGTACTCGGGCTCGATGATGAGGGGCACCCTGTCGACCATCCCGCTCGACGGCGGGAACCGGCAGCTCTGGCGGTGGACGCGGACCGTCGTCGCCAACAACGGGTTCGGCGAGGGCAACAGCCCGCGGGCCGTCGGAGCCGTCGTACCGCGGCGGGTCGGCGAGAAGACGCCGATCAGGCATGTGATCTACGTCGTCAAGGAGAACCGGACCTACGACCAGGAGTTCGGTTCGCTGGGGCGGGGCAACGGGGATCCGTCGCTGGACCTGTTCGGGGACGACTCGGCGCCCAACGCGCGCGCTCTGCAGCGGCAGTTCGTCACCCTCGACAACTTCTACGCCGACGCCGAGGTCAGCGCCCAGGGCTGGAACTGGACCGTGGCGGCCAACTCCAACCCGTACAGCGAGGAGGGCTGGCCCGCGAACTACTCCGGCCGCAACCACACCTACCCGTCCGAGAACGGCGACCCGGCGATCGCGCCCAACAAGGACCCCGAGCACGCCTACATCTGGCAGCGGCTGAACGACAAGGGCGTCTCCTTCCGAAACTACGGGTTCTACGCGAGCGCCGACGCGAGCGGGAAGACCGTGGCCGAGGACCCGGTGCTGGACGCCGGCACCGACCACGGCTACGGGCCGTACAACCTCAGCTGCCCGGACTCGGCCGGCACCTTCCCCGCGCGCGGGAAGACCTGTGGCAGCCCGCGGATCGAGGAGTGGAGGAAGGAGTTCGCCCAGTACGAGCAGGACGGGAACCTGCCCGCTTTCGAGATGGTGCGGCTGCCCAACGACCACACCTCCGGGACCAAGGCCGGCATGCCCACCCCGCAGGCCTACGTCGCCGACAACGACTGGGCGCTCGGTCAGCTGGTGGACGCCGTCTCGCACTCGAGGTACTGGAAGTCGACCGCGATCTTCGTGACCGAGGACGACGCGCAGAACGGGCCGGACCACGTGGACGCGCACCGGACGATCTCGCAGGTCATCAGCCCGTACACGCAGACCGGGAGGGTCGACTCGACCTTCTACTCGACGGCCTCCATGCTGCGCACGATCGAGCTGCTGCTGGGGCTGCGGCCCATGACCCAGTTCGACGCGTACGCCACCCCGATGGTGAACTCCTTCACCGCCAGGCCGGACGACACCCCGTACACGGCCGTGAAGCCGACGACCGATCTGACGGCGGTGAACACGGTCGACTCGCCGATGGCCGGGGTGTCGGCGAAGCAGAACCTCACCAAGGAGGACCAGATCGACGAGCGGACCTTCAACGAGGCGATCTGGAAGAGCGTGCGCGGGGCCCGGAGCATGATGCCCGAGCCCAGGCACGACCTGTACGGCGCCGTCCCCAACGACCAGGCGAAGGAACTGGACGACGACTGACGACGACTGACGACGGCTGAGGCCCGCCGAGTGTGGCTAGAAGGTCACCTCAGCCGTCTCCACGGTCCCGCCCTGGCGGCCGGGTGCGCTGTGCCAGCTCCAGTAGAGATTGGTGTGGGCGATCACCTGCTCCGGGGCGGGAGCGCCGTACTTGGACAGGTCCTCCGTGGTGTGGGCGTCGGCGACCAGCGTCGTGTCGTACCCGCGGACGATCGCGCCGTGCAGGGTCGAGCGGATGCACACGTCCGTCTGCGCGCCCGTGACGAGGAGCCGGCCCACCTTCCGCTCGGCCAGCACGGTCTCCAGGTCGGTGTCCTCGAAGGAGTCCGGGTACTTCTTGTGGACCAGGGGCTCGCCGTCCCGGCGGGCCAGCTCCGGCACGTACTGCCAGGTCTCGCTGCCGTACGCCAGCTCCTCGCTGGAGTGCTGCACCCAGACGACCGGCACGTCCGCCGCGCGGGCCTTGTCGATCAGGGTGTTGATGTTCGCGATGACGCCGTCGCGGTCGTGGGAGTTCGCCACCACGCCGTTCTGGACGTCGATGACGAGCACTGCGGTGTTGGGCCGATCGGGAAGCGTGGTCATAGGGCCACAGTAGGACCGGCCACTGACAGTCGGGCCCGTATATCGGGTGAGGGGTGTGAGGGGTGCGGGCTACCGTGGCTCCATGAGTAGCCCGACCAACGATGACTACGTCGTCCGTGCGATACGCCCCGACGAGTGGGCCGCCGTGAAGCAGTTGCGTCTGGACGCGCTGCGGGATCCGGTCGCGCCCATCGCCTTCCTGGAGACCTACGAGGACGCCCTGGACCGGCCGGACTCCTTCTACCAGGAGCGGGCCGTCAGATCCGGTGAGGGGTCAGGCTCGGCACGGCAGTTCATCGCCGAGGCGCCGGACGGGAGCTGGGCCGGCACCGTCACCGTGCTCCTGGAGGAGGCCGGGACGAAGGACTGGGCCGGGTATCCGGTCGAGCGCCGGCAGGGGCATGTGGTCGGTGTGTTCGTGCGGCCGGAGCACCGCGGGAACGGGCTGATCAAGGCCCTGTTCGACGCCGGTGTGTCCTGGGCGTGGGAGCGGGGTGCCGAGCGGGTACGGCTGTTCGTCCACGCGGACAACGCGCGGGCGCAGGGGGCGTACCGCAAGCTGGGGTTCGGGCCGAGCGGGCTGGTCGTGTCGTTCGTGAAGGACGAGGCCGAGAACGAGCTGGAGTTCGTTCTGGAACGGTAGTTCTGGAGCGGTGGTTCTGGAGCCGGGGTCAGGCCGGCAGTTCCTGGTGGGGCCAGCGGGATCTGGCCTGTTCACGGGAGCGGAGCAGGGCGAGGGTGGGCATTCCCCGGTCGGCTCCGCCGGCCAGCAGGTCCGGCAGCTGCGGGAGCGGCGCCACGGCCGCCACGTCGTCCAGGACCAGGGTGAGTGGTGGGTCGAGCCGACCGGAGGATGACCGTTCGGCCATGCGCCGGCCGCGCTCGACCACGCTTGAGACGAGGGCCGTCAGGAGGGGCATCGCACCAGGCTTCGTCCTGGGGTCCTCGATGGATTCACCTACCAGATAAAGCGTGCCCCCTTCATCCACGAAGGAATCCAAGGCGAGCGCATCAGTTCGGTTGGGGGTGCAGGCCTCGCGGATGTTGACCGTGAAGAGGGCGGCGAGGGCCCGGCTGGTCAACTCCTGGGCCATGTCACGGCGTTCCGGGTGCGCGGTGAGGGCGGCCTCGAGTTCGCCCGCGGCGCCGGGGGCGGCCTTGGGGTGGGTACGGAGGGTTCGTACCGCGTCCTGGATCTGGGTGCCCTGGGACCAGCGGTGGACGTGGCGGATGGTGCGGGATTCCAGGGCTGCGGCGTGCAGGTAGCTGCGGAGGAGCGTTGTCGCCGTGTCGGCGACCGCTTGGTCGATCTTGGCTGTGGGCTGGACGGGGCTGAGGAGCGCTGCCGCTCGGCTCAGCGCCGTTTGTTTGTCCTCGCAGCCTGTTGTCGGGGACCAGTGGAGGCGGGCCGGGGTGTCGCAGAGGTGGGTGGGGTCGTAGAGGAGGGTGGGGCCCAGCTTGGCTCTGGCGTCCTTTGTGTCCTGCCACAGGGCGGGGTTTGAAGTGACTACGAGGGTGGGGCCTGGCGCGTCCCGGATGGCCTGGGCTGCGGTTGCGTGGCGGCTTTCCCTGGGTGCGATGAGGATTTTTTCCCACCCGCCCACCCGTTCACCGTTGGCTGAGAAGGTACCCAAGGGGTCCGGCGCGGCCGCCGTTTGGAGGGGCTCCGCCGGCTGCGCCGCTCGCAGCGCCTCCGTCGGCTCCGGTTCTTCGAGCGGCACCGGGACCTCGTAACGCTGTTCCGTGGCTGGAGCGGGGGTGGAAGCCGGCGCCGTCGACTGTGCGCTGCCCTTCGCCGCGCCCCGCTCGAACGCCCGCCGTACCTTCCCCGCCCGCCATCTCGCCACCGTCCCCATCACGAACAGGGCCAGGACGAAGAGGACCATCAGCTGGCCGATGAGCAGGCCCCAGAAGAGGCCCCAGCCGGAGAGTTGGCCGGCGGGGGTGTCCGGCCAGGCGCCGGTGATGTCGTGGGGCCGGCCGATGAGGTGGCGCATGGCCAGGGGGGTGCGGGTGAAGGTGACGCCCTTGGGCCAGGCGCCCTTGGCGAAGAGGCCCGCCAGACCCGTGGCCGTCCACACCAGCATGGTCATGCCGAGGAGGAAGCCGAGTATGCCGATCAGCAGGCCGTCGGGAATGCCGCCCTGGCCTTCCCGACGGCTGTCACGGCTGTCACGGCTGTCGCGACGGTCGCGGTCTTCCGGTCTCACGCTCTCCCCCTACGCCACCGTCGATTCGGAGTCGCCCAGGTGCTGCTCCACGAAGGCCGCCGCCCGCTGCTCGGCCTCCATCTCGGCCGCGCGCAGGGCGTCGTCGGCCGCCAGGTCGCTGGAGGACTCGGTCATGGCGCGGTCGGTGAACACCAGCGGGCGTTCCGTCTCCGTGACCAGGTGTTTGACCACCTGGACGTTGCCGTTGACGTCCCAGACGGCGATGCCGGGGGTGAGGGTGGGGATGATCTCCACGGCCCAGCGCGGGAGGCCCAGTACCCGGCCCGTGGCCCTCGCCTCGTCCGCCTTCTGGGCGTAGATGGTCCTGGTCGACGCCATCTTCAGGATCGCCGCCGCCTCCTTCGCCGCCGCGCCGTCCACCACGTCGGACAGGTGGTGGACGACCGCCACGAAGGACAGGCCCAGCCGTCGGCCGAACTTCAGCAGGCGCTGGAACAGCTGGGCGACGAAGGGGCTGTTGATGATGTGCCAGGCCTCTTCGACGAGGAAGATGCGCTTCTTGCGGTCGGGGCGGATCCAGGTGTGCTCCAGCCACACGCCGACGATCGCCATCAGGATCGGCATGGCGATGGAGTTGCGGTCGATGTGGGACAGGTCGAAGACGATCAGCGGGGCGTCCAGGTCGATGCCGACCGTCGTCGGGCCGTCGAACATGCCGCGCAGGTCACCGTCGACCAGGCGGTCCAGGACCAGGGCGACGTCCAGGCCCCACGCGCGTACGTCGTCTATGGCGACGTTCATCGCCTCCGCCGACTCCGGCTCGGGGTGGCGCAACTGTTCCACGATGTCGGTGAGCACCGGCTGGCGGTCGAGGATGGACTCGTTGACGTAGGAGTGGGCGACCTTGAGGGCGAAGCCGGAGCGTTCGTCCAGGCCGTGGCCCATGGCGACCTCGATGATGGTGCGCAGCAGCGCCAGCTGGCCCGTCGTCGTGATCGCCGGGTCCAGGGGGTTCAGGCGGATGCCGTGGTTCAGGGCCGCTGTCGGGTCCAGGCGGATGGGAGTTATCCCCAGCTCCTGCGCGATGAGGTTCCATTCGCCGACCCCGTCCTCGCCCTGGGCGTCGAGGACGACCACCTGGCGGTCGCGGAAGCGCAGCTGCCGTAGGACGTACGTCTTCTCCAGGGCCGACTTGCCGTTGCCGGACTCGCCGAGGACCAGCCAGTGGGGGGCCGGGAGCTGCTGGCCGTACAGCTGGAAGGGGTCGTAGATGTAGCCCTTCCCGGAGTACACCTCGCGGCCGATGATGACGCCGGAGTCGCCGAGGCCGGGCGCGGCGGTCGGCAGGTAGACCGCCTGGGCCTGGCCCGTGGAGGTGCGGACCGGCAGGCGGGTCGTCTCGACCTTGCCGAAGAGGAAGGACGTGAAGGCGTCGGTGAGGACGGACAGCGGGTCCCGCATCAGCGCATCAGCCCCTACCTTCGAATGCCGGTGGCGAAGGGAAGTGTGTTCACGAAGGCCCGGTGGTGCTCGCGGTCGCACCACTCCAGCTTCAGGTACGACTTTCCGGCGGAGGCCCTTATGGTCCGCTTGTCGCGGTTGAGGGCCTCCGGGGAGCGGGAGGACACGGTGATGTAGCCGACGAGGTTCACCCCCGCCGCGCCACTCGCCAGGTCCTCGCCGCGCTGGTCGAGGCGGTTGTGGGCGGCGACGTCGCGCGGGTCGACGGTGCGGTTCATCTTGGCGGCGCGGGAGGCCTCGGCCTCGTCGTTGGTCTTCTCGGTCAGCATGCGTTCGATGGCCACCTCGGTGGGTTCGAGATCCATCGTCACGGCGACCGTTCGGATGACGTCCGGGGTGTGGACGAGCAGGGGCGCGAGGAAGTTGACGCCGACCGGGGTCATCGGCCACTCCTTCACCCAGGCGGTGGCGTGGCACCAGGGGGCGCGGGTGGCGGACTCGCGGGTCTTGGCCTGGAGGTAGGTGGGTTCCATGGCGTCCAGCTCGGCCGGCCAGGCGTTGCGCCGGGTCATCGCCTGGATGTGGTCGATGGGGTGGTCCGGGTCGTACATGGAGTGGATGAGGGAGGCGAGTCTGCCCTGCCCGAGGGGCTGGCGGACGCGGATGTCGGCCTCCTGGAGGCGCGAGCAGATGTCGGTCAGCTCACGGGCCATGACGACGGCCAGGCCCGCGTCCCGGTCCAGTTTGCGGCCGGCCTGGGGCCGCGCGGCCCGTGCCATGGCCTGGGCCTCGGCGGCCAGTTCGCGGGTGTAGTGCATGCAGGCGACGAGGTAGGCGCGGTGCTGCTCGCTGCTGGTGGACACCATGGACTGGAGCTGGTCGTACGACCGTGACAGCCAGTCGGGGGCCTTCTCGTCGCCGCGCAGTGCGACGTCCTTGGCGTGGGCGTCGGGGTCGGCGGGGAGCGTGCGGGCGAGCATCTGCAGGCGGGTGACGAAGCCGTCCCCGTTGGCCACGTGCTTGAGCAGCGTGCCGAAGCGGTCGACGAGGGCTTCCTGGTCCTCGGAGTCGCGCAGGCCGACGCCGGGGCCCTCGATCTCGATGGCGGCGGTGACCGTCTTGCGGTCGGCGTGCAGGAGTACGGCGATCTCGTCGGGTCCGAAGGGCGCGGCGAGCCAGCTGATCCGCCCGATTCCCGGCGGCGGCCCGATCTCGACCTCACGCCCGTCCAGCCGCGTACCGGCCTCGACGGCACCGGAGCGGTACACGGCCCCGCGCTTGACGGTCCGCTTGTACGAGCGGTTGATCTCGAACCACTTGTAGAACGTGCGGCGCTTGTACGGCACGTAGACCGCGGCGAGCGCGAGCAGTGGGAAGCCCGTCAGGAACACGATCCGCAGGGACAGGACCGGGACGAGGAGGCCGCACATCATGCCGAGGAACGCGCCGGCGATGATCAGCGCGATCTCGCCTGACTCGCGGTTCCGGCCGACGATCGCGTTCGGCCGGGCGCGGCCGATGAGATACGTACGGC
The DNA here is from genome assembly GCF_053597295.1 of Streptomyces sp. NPDC001450. Classification (NCBI taxonomy): domain Bacteria; kingdom Bacillati; phylum Actinomycetota; class Actinomycetes; order Kitasatosporales; family Streptomycetaceae; genus Streptomyces; species Streptomyces sp. NPDC001450. The sequence continues at coordinate 106,850 of NZ_JBSFHY010000034.1, read as the reverse complement.
GGGGCGTGACCGGATGGGACAGGTGGGACTCGGTCGTCAACGCCCTTCACCTCCCGAGCGGTTGCTGTTGCGGGTGTTGCTGGCGTGCGGGGTGTTGGCCGGGCTTGGGGCGCGCGGCGCGGGCGCGGCGGAGGGGACTGCTCCGCCGCCGCCCTGGGGGGTACGGCTGCTGTGGGCGGCGACACCGCCGGAGGCGGGGTTGGCGGGGCGGGCGCTGCTGGAGCCGCCGCCTCCTCCGTTGTTGTCGGCGCGGGTGCTGTGGGTCTTGATGCCCTGGGCGACGAGGGTGGCGGGCGAGCTGATGACGGCCGCGGCCTTGCCCTCGGCGCCCTGCATGATGCGGTTGTTGCGGCCGTTCGCGATCTCGTCGCCGAAGCCGGGGACGAAGCGGTAGATCATCGCGCTGGCGAAGATGGCGAGCAGGATGATGGCGAGGCCGGAGACGACGGCGGAGAAGGCGTCGGGGCCGCTGTCGCCGGAGAGGGCGCCGGCGAGGCCGAGCACGATGACGATCACCGGTTTGACCAGGATGACGGCGATCATGATGCCGGCCCAGCGCCTGACGTGGCCCCACAGGTTCTTGTCGACCAGGCCCGCGTAGACGACGGTGCCGAGGAGGGCGCCCACGTAGAGCAGGGCGGCGCGGATGACCAGCTCCAGCCAGAGGACGCCGGCGGCGAGGATGCTGACCAGGGAGACGACGATCAGCATGATCGGGCCGCCGCCGATGTCGTTGCCCTTCTTGAGGGCGCCGGAGAAGGTGCCGAAGAACGTGTCCGTCTGGTCGCCGGTCGCCTTCGCGAGTACGTCCGTCACGCCGTCCGTCGCCGACACGACCGTGTAGAGGATCAGCGGGGTGAACGCGGAGGCGAGCACCGTCAGCCACAGGAAGCCGATGGCTTCGCCGATCGCGGTGGTGAGGGGCACCCCCCGCACGGCCCTCTTGGCCACGGCCAGCAGCCACAGCAGCAGGGTCAGGATCGTGGACGCCGCGAAGACCACCGCGTACTGCTGCAGGAACTTCGTGTTCGTGAAGTCGACGTTCGCGGTCTCCTTCACGGCGCCACTGAGCTTCCCGATGGTCCAGGAGGCAGCGTCGGCACAGCCCTTGGCGAGGGAGGCGAGGGGGTCGAGGGTGTCGCCGAGAGGGTTGTTGGTGGTGGCGCCGCTGGAGCCTCCGCCGGAGTTGTCTTTTTCGCAGAACTGTTTGGCCGCGCCCCGGATCAGGTCACAAGGGTCGTTGCTCTTCGTGGGGGACGGAGTGGGACTGGGCGCGGCTACGGCGTGGGTGGCCAGCAGCAGCGTCGTCGTCTGCACGGCTCCGAGGACCGCCGTGATCTTGAGGATGCGGTGGTTAGCGCGCATACGTGAACCCTCCGTACTCCTCGACGGCCTTCGTCATGTCGTCGGCGGTGGAAGCCGTCTGGTCGCGGCCCACGGGGACGGGTCCGTCCTTCTGCTGGAAGTCGGTGATCTTCCAGTCGTTGTCGACCCATTTCAGTTCGTACGTAGTGGTGTACCAGCTCTCGGTCACCGGGTTCTTCGAGCCGTCACCGGAGAGGCCGAACAGCGAGGTGTACCAGACCTCGACGGTGGTGGCGTCCGTTCCCGAAGAGGTGACCTTGGTGCCCACGGGGATGACCCGGGAGACGAACGTCTGGCCCTTCGGCGCGGTGCCGTCCTTGGCCAGACCGATGTTGGAGAGGAACTTCTCGTTGGAGTAGGCGCTGTCCATGGCCGACTGCTTGGCGGCTGCTACGTCCCGGGCGTAGACCGAGTCGACGATCCGGTGCCGCCAGGCGGTGTTGAACATCTCGGCCGACCCCAAGGCCACCGCATAGTTCGCCGCCGCACTCTCCGCCCCCTGCCCGCTGTGCGCGAACCCCGACGCAATCCCCTCGCTCTTCGTCTCCACCGGCTTCGTGCCGCTCGCTGCGGTGGAGGAGGTTCGGGGCTGGTCGCTCTTCCCGGTCGAGTCGTCGGCGGAAGAATCGTCACCGCGGTTCGCGAAGGCGATCGCGGCGATGAGCAGGACGACCACGCCGACCACCGTGACCAGGCTCCGGGAGGAGGAGCGGCCGGCTCTGCGGGGTGCGCCGCCGTAGGGGTCGCCGCCGGGCAGGCGGGTTCGGGTCTGGCCCGTTTCGGTGTAACCCTGCTCGTCTGTGGGACTCATGCCGCGTACGCCCCCTCCACCTTGTAGACATACGACGGTAGCCGTGCTGGTTCCCGCGCGGGCGCGGTGTGATGACTCGACATCAGGGAAACGCAACCTCTGCCGGTGGGCACGACGGGTGGGTGGGGTGGAGGGGGACGACCGGGCGCGCCCGGGAGCAGAAGGGGCGTCAGACCGCCATGCCGTACACGATCGTGAACAGTGTGCCGAGGGAGCCGATGATGAAGACTCCGGTGAGGCCGGCGATGATCAGGCCCTTGCCCTGTTCCGCGCTGAAGGTGTCGCGCAGCGCCGTCGCGCCGATCCGCTGTTTGGCCGCACCCCAGACCGCGATGCCGAGGCAGAGCAGGATGGCCACGGCCATCACCACCTCGATCATCACCTTGGCCTCGTTGCCCAGGCTGCCGAAGGGGCCCCAGTCCGGAGCGATCCCGCCGATGATGGTGTTGATGTCTCCCTTGTCGGCCGCAAAGAGCATGTAAGTCACCGCCCCTGGTGGGTAGTTCCGCTGGACCTTGCGGTGTGCAGAGGTCAGGCATCATTCTCGCTGACATCGTCGCCGTCGTATGTCGACTTGACGTCATTGGCTGGCGGGTTTCGTACGAATACGTCGTAAGGTCACTCTGTGTATCACGGCAGGTCACGCCGGGCAACGAGGCCTGAGCGGAACCTGTCGTGTGGTTCCGTCGTTGACCCCCTTTACGACCCGGCAGGGTTTCTGACGGCTGGTCGGGTGAGGCGTCGAGACGATGTTCTCACGGGCGGCATGCGGGGAACGGGGAAGGGCCCCGGCGACCGGCGTCGCCGAGGCCCCTGAGACGGGCGGACGGATGTGCTCAGCCCGCGAGGGCCGAGACGCCCTCGGGGGTGCCCCAGCCGGTCGGGCTGTCGTAGCCGTACGGGGCGCCCGTGTCGGTCTGCCAGGTCGGCTTGGCGTCGCAGGAGGAGCAGTCGGAGCCCGGGGGGTCGACACGGAGTGGCGTATGCCCGCCCGCGGAGACACGGTGTGCATCGCCGACGAACTCAAGCACCACATCCAGGTTGTTGAGGCCTGAACGACAGGCTGCGGCCCTCGGGGCTGGCCTCACTTCCCCACTGCGGCTGTCCTTGCTCGCGCCGGAACCCTGACGTTGTGAGCCTGCATGTCACCCCCCAACCCGAGCAGGGACGGGTGCATGAGCGCGCGTACTCAGACGTGTGTGGGCCCGTTTCGAATGGCCGATACAAGACAGTGAGTGGCGCAGATGCGGCCGTACGCCGAGTGGGAGTGGCTGCATCACGGGACCGAAGCGGGCCTGACGCAGAACCGCTAGCGCGTGGTGCACTTGGGGTAGGTCGCACCCTCGACGCAGTTGTCGTAGGCGCCGCTGCTGACGTCGACCTCTTCCTCGTCGCCGCTCTTCGTGCGGACCGTCAACTCGTACTCGGTGTGGCAGCTGCGGGTCTTCTTCTTACCCTTCTTCTTCGTCGAGCACTCGTGGTCCGTGTCCTTGCTGACGACAGTGCCGGTGACGGTCTTCGACGTACTGCTGCAACCGGTCAGCGGAGCGGTGAGTACGGCGACGGTGGCCAGGACCGCGAGAGTGCGCTTCATGTGGTCTTCCCCCGGGGCATCGTGGATCGGTCGGCGTTCTCTGATGGTGCCCTGTGCACCGTCACGCCCGAACGGCGGGGGTCCGCACCGGTCGAACCGTGCTTCGCCCCGACCCGACTCCGATGCGCCGCTGAAGACCGTGGCCAACGGAGCGGATACACATCCGAGTTCGCGTTCAGCACTGCCTTCAAGCGGGAGCACGGCCTCACCCCCGGCGTCACAGCACTGGGCGGGATGCCGGACGAGAACGGGAAGACAGGCCGCGGCCGGATGCCGTGGCCCGTCTTCTTTTCCTTGCCGCCGAGGGGACCCCACGTCCCCCTCAGATGGCGGCTCCCCGTGACCCGAGGGGGTGGTTCACCTGCTCGTCAGCCGGTGGAGGCGTCCGTGCCCTCCGGTGTGCCCCAGCCGGTCGGGCGGTGCTGCCCTGCGCTTGACCAGGCACACGGAGAGCGCACAGATGGTCAGTTGCTCACCTGGGCTTGAGGCCGTGCAGCAGCAGATGGACGTGTTCGTCCAGGCCGGCCAGGGCCTCCTCCGCCTCCAGGGTGCAGCTGGCGATGAGGGCGGCGAGTCCGTGCAGGCTCGCGGCGGCGACCATCGTGAGGCGCTCAGGATCGCCCTGGATGATCTCGCCCTGCTCCTGGGCGTCCGCCATCATCCGGGCGAACGAGCCGAGGGACTGGTCGACGGCCGTCGCGAGCTGCGCGGAGCTGTCGGGGTCGTGCTTGCGCGCGAACATCAGCTCCAGGAGCTCCGGGTTCTCGACGGCGAAGCCGAGGTAGGCGCGGGCGAGCGCCGTCATCCGCTGCTCGAAAGTGAGGCCGGGCTGCTCGGCGGCGGCGCCCAGGGCCTGGTTGAGGCGCTCGTACCCGTCCAGCGCGAGGGCGTCGAGCAGTGCCTGCTTGTCCTTGAAGTGCCGGCCCGGGGCGGCATGGCTGACCCCGATGTCACGGGCCAGCTCGCGCAGCGACAGCGCGCCGACCCCCTTCTCCCGCAGGGTGCGCTCGGCGCTCTTGAGCAGGGCGGCGCGCAGATCCCCGTGGTGGTAGGGGCGGTTCGTGGACGACGGGGACGACGGGGACGACGGGGACATGCGCGACATGGGCACCATCGTATCTCGATGTAGACGGCGTCTATATAGTTGACATTGCCATCATTGTTGTCATTGACAGCATTGTTGGCGCTGCCTACATTGGGGCCATGGCTGATACGACCACGACCGAAGCGACGCGCACCGCGCGCAAGTGGAACGCGACCCACCTCCCCGACCTCTCCGGCCGTACGGCCGTGATCACGGGCGCCAACAGCGGCCTCGGCCTCGCGAGCGCCGAGGCGCTCGCCCGGGCCGGGGCGCATGTGGTGTTCGCCGTACGGGACCCCGCGCGGGGCGGCGCCGCGGCGGCGAAGGTGGGCGGCAGCGTCGAGGTGCGCCGCCTGGACCTGGCGGACCTGGCCTCGGTGCGGGAGTTCGCCGCGCGATGGCAGGGGCCGATCGACCTGCTGATCAACAACGCGGGCGTGATGATGCTGCCGGAGCAGCGCACCAAGGACGGCTTCGAGATGCAGTTCGGCACGAACCACCTCGGCCACTTCGCCCTCACGAACCTGCTGCTGCCGTACGTCACGGACCGGGTGGTGACGGTCTCCTCGGGCCTCCACCGCGGGGGCGTGATCCACTTCTCCGACGTGAACCTGAGGGGGCGCTACTCCCCGACCCGCGCCTACGCCCAGTCCAAGCTGGCCAACCTCCTGTTCACCCTGGAACTCCAGCGCCGCCTGACCGAGGCGGGCTCCGCCGTGCGCGCCCTGGCGGCCCACCCCGGCTACGCGGCGACCAACCTGCAGAGCCACACCACGAACCCCCTCATGCGGGCGTTCATGGCCGTCGGCAACAAGGTCCTGGCCCAGGACGACAAGTCCGGCGCCCTGCCGACGCTCTACGCGGCGAGCCAGGATCTGCCGGGGGCGGCGTACGTCGGCCCGGACGGCCTGGGTGAGATGCGCGGAGCCCCCACGCTGGTCGGCCGCAGCACGGCGGCGAGCGATCCGGAGGCGGCGCGGAGGCTGTGGACGCTTTCGGAGGAGATGACCGGGGTCGAGTGGGGGCTCGCTTCGGCGGCGAGGGCGGCCGGGGCGGAGGGGGTGGGCTAGGGCGGAGAGGGCGCGCCAGAGCCCGCCCTACGGCGGTCCACCCGGCGGCGGAACCGAGTCCTGCGGAACCGGGTCTTACTGTCCGTTGGGTCCCCGACCCGACTGGGTCTATCGTCGGAATCCTGGGGTCAGGACGAGGAGGACGGCCGGTGATGCCGCAGGACGAGGCCGTGATCGGCTGCACGGGGAAAGTGCTCATCGGAACCCGCGGATCCGCGGGCCCCGGCGAGGTCCTGGTGCGGGTCAGAGGAGGCTCCGAGACCTTCCTCGCGTGGTCGGAGCAACCCCTGCCGACGGGCGCGACGGTACTCGTGATCGAATCCCGTGGATGCCGCGAGGTCGGTGTCATCGAGTGGGTGGATCCGTTGGATGCGCTCGGCGGCGACACCGCCGACGCCGGCTGAGGAGTACAGGATGTTCGGATACCGCGTTCCCGCACCCGACGAGGCGATGTTGATCTCGGGCGGCCGGCGGGGACTGGGGGGCGCGCCGTTCCGGGTGGTGACGGGGCACGGCAAGTTCGTGCTGCCGGTCTTCCGGAAGGTCCGGTTCCTCACCCTGTCCATGTGCGAGTCCGAGGTCACCGAGACCTGTGTGACCCGGCAGGGCATCGCGTTGCACGTCCGCGCGGTCATCGCCTTCAAGGTCGGCAACGACCACGAGAGCATCATCAACGCGGGCCAGCGGTTCCTCTCCGACCAGGAGCAGATGTCGGTGCTCACCGGCCGGATCTTCGCCGGTCACCTGCGGGCCATCATCGGCTCGATGACGGTCGAGGAGATCGTCACCGAGCGGCAGAAGCTCGCCGCGGAGGTGCTGGACACCTCGAAGACGGAGATGGCGAAGATCGGCCTGATCGTCGACTCGCTGCAGATCCAGTCGATCGACGACGGCGACACCGGCTACATCGACGCGATGTCCGCGCCGCACAAGGCGGCCATCCAGCGGCAGGCGCAGATCGCCCAGGCGCAGGCCACCCAGGCCTCGGTCGAGGCGGAGCAGGTGGCGGCCCGCAACCAGGCCGAGTACGCCCGGCAGACCGCCATCGTCAAGGCGGAGTACTCGGCCGAGGTGGACCGGGCGCAGGCGCAGGCCGCGCAGGCCGGACCGCTGGCGCAGGCGCACGCCCAGCAGGAGGTGCTCGCCGCCCAGACGGAGCTGGCCCAGCGCCAGGCCAAGCTGCGCCAGCAGCAGCTGGTGGCCGAGGTCGTTAAGCCCGCCGAGGCCGAGGCCGAGCGGGTCAGGATCCTCGCCGCCGCCGAGGCGCAGCGGATGAAGATCCAGGCGGAGGCGGCGGCCTCGTACGACCGGGTCGCGCTCGACCGGATGCTGATCGACCAGCTCCCGCAGATCGTGAAGGAGGCCGCCGGCGGCCTCGCCGGCGCCAACGTCAACGTCCTCAACGGCGCGGACGGCCTCGGTGAGATCGCCGCGGGCCTGGTGTCCCAGGGCCTGACCATCCTCGACTCGGTCCGGCAGAACCTGAGCGGGCAGGACTCCGAGGGCCGCCGCCCCGAGGAGAGCAAGGGCGAGGGCCTGATCCAGCTGCCCGCGAGGAGCGAGAAGAAGTCGGACGACGGTCCGGTGGACGTCGACTAGCCCCTTCGCCGGATGCGCGGTGGCGGTCAGCGGCACGTCAGCGGGCTGTCAGCCGCTTCGGCCACTCTTGTACTTGTGAACGGCACGGGAAACCGGAGGCCGGTCACGGGGAGAGGTGCCCGGAGTGGTTGATCGGGGACCGCGAGCACGCCTCAAGGTCGGGCCCCTCTGGGGCCCACGCAGGTTCGAATCCTGCCCTCTCCGCCAGTACGGATCATGGGCTTGCCTGGTGCTGGCGGCCTCTCTGGCCGACGGCCGGTACCGCGATGTCGAGGGTCGGTCCCGGGGAGCAGCTGGCCGCATGGCCGGACACCGTCGGGATCCGGCGGGACTGCCTCTCCGCCCACCCCGAAGTCGCCACCGTGAAGTCCACGGAGTACGGCCCGCTCGCGGTCTTCCAACGGCCTGAGTGATGACCGCCGCCCCGGCCCGGTCCTCAGCGGAGGGGTGTCCGCGCTCAGGTGGAGCTTGCTGGGTGCGACACTGGCCAGGCGCACTCCGGTGAAGGGGGAAAACGGGTGCAGAACGAGCAACGCCACCCTGATTCGGCGGATCTTGTCGTGGCCGGGTGCGGATGGCTGCTCATAGTGGCCGTCATCTCCCTGCCCGGCCTCCTGTCGAAGGACGGACCACTGACCGCGTACATGGCCGGTGTGGGCGGACTGATCGGGTTCCTCTGGGTGCGTGGGAGGCTGCGCCGCTGACAGGGCTTTCCGCTGGGCCCTCCGAGAAGTGGTCGAACTCGCCCGCTCTTACGCCGAGTATGAAGGCGTCCCACTTGTGGCGGTCGGTCGTGACCACGGTCTGCGGAGCGTTGGTCTCGTGGAGGTGGACGGATGTTTCTTCGCCGTTGCCTTCGCCGAAGGTGATCTCGATGGGTGCGGTGCTGTCCGGTTCTCCCTTGAGTACGGCCAGGAGGGCGCCGAAGTCCGCGCGGGTGGTGGTGAGTATCGCCCCGGTGGGGTCGGCGGACTCGGTTATGCGGACCGCTTCGCGGGTGGCGGATATGTGGATGCACGAGGCGCCCTCGGAGCAGTACGAGGACTTCTGCCAGCGCGGGTTCACGGGCGTTCCCTTCACAACTCTCGCATCACGTTGTGGATGAGCTCGCGGGTCTTCTCCGGCGCCAGTGCAACAGCCGCGACCCGGTCGAAAAGCGTGCGGTACTTGTGCAACTGCGCCTCGGCGTCGAGGAACGCGAGGCCGTGGGCCTGGTCGAGGTAGACGGTGTCCAGCTGCGGTACCGGGCCGTGCGCGTAGTGGATCGATTGACCGGATCCCGGGTAGGCGCCGACGTCGAAGGTGATGGCGCGCAGGGTGATGTGGTCTCGATCGCTCATGTCGAGCAGGTGCTGCAACTGCGCTCGGGCCACCGTGGAGCCGCCGACCTTCATACGCAGGGCGGCCTCGTGGATGATCGCCTCGTACGGTGTCGGGTCGTCCTCGCGGAAGAGGACTGCCTGGCGCTTGATGCGGAACGACAGGCGGTGCTCGATGTCGGGCGGCGAGAGTTCGGTCACGGCCTGACGGAAGATCTCGAGTGCGTACTCGCGTGTCTGGAGCAGACCTGGGATGCGAGCGGTGGTCGAGTCGCGCAACGACAGGGCGTGGTGCTCCAGTTCGGCCAGGTCGACGAGTGAGCTGGACAGGAGTTCGCGGTACTGCTCCCACCAGCCGCGCGTGCGTTCCGAGGTCATGTCGCTGAGCGCCTCGACGAGGGGTGTGTCGGAGCAGTCGTAGCGACTGGCGAGCGTACGTACCCGCTCGGCGCTCACGCCTACGCGACCGGCCTCCATGTTGCTGACCTGCGCCTGCTTGATGCCGAGGAGTTGACCGGCCTCGGTGGAACTCAAGCCTGCACGCTCGCGCAGTTTCCGCAGCTCCGTCCCGAAGCGCAGTTGGCGACCCGTTGGGTTCCTCACGGGCTTGCCGCCTCCTTGCAGTCACTCACATGGGTGGTAGTGAAGGCGATCCCTACGCTTCAGTGAATACCTTCACTGGATGCCGCTACCTTACAACCGGGGCCCCGCTCAGACCTTCAACCCCCTTCACTGAACGGAGACTTCCATGCCCACCGTATCCCCGCCCTGGACCTACACCCTCCAACTCCCGCACGATCCACGCGCACCGGGGATCGCCCGAGCAACCCTCCGCACCGTCCTCGCCGCACACGACCTCTCCGCCCTCACCCCCACCGCAGAACTCCTCGCCGCCGAACTCCTCACCAACGCGCACCTCCACACCACCGGCCCTTACGCCCTCCGCCTCCTCGGGAGCGAACCGGGCCGGCTGCGCATCGCCGTCTGGGACACCGACCCTCGGGTCCCTCCCGGCTTCACCAAGGACAAGGACGAGGACAAGGGCAAGGGCGAGACCACCTCCGTCGCCGTAGCCCCGGACGACGCCGAAACCGGACGCGGGCTGCAGCTCGTGCGAGCGTGTGCCGACTCGTGGGGAGTCTCCGTGCTGCGGGAGCTGGGCGCGTCCAAGGGCGGGAAGCTGCTGTGGGCGGACTGCCGTGGCGAAGGGTGAGCGGCGGCTCGGGAGGGATCACTGGGGGCATGTGCGGAGCGTGACGGAGAGGCGACGGAGTGACGCGCGCGGTGCGGTGGATCCGGCGTCGAGCCGGACGCGGAGGGACGGACGCAGCGAGCCATGTCCGTCGGCATCGCCACCGAAGACTTCCCGGTCTACGGCGAAGCCCAGCGGCCATAGGAATGGTTCACGGGAAAATCTCAGTGAAGGGGGTGTGGGTTTCTCACCTTCATGGGACAGAGTGACGCCTGATGAAGCGCATCTCACGCATCTGGCTCACTTCGCGCCCCACCTTGCTGTGCTGTGTGGTGACGCTCGGCCTGACGTCCGCTTCCGTGGCCGCCGCCTCCGACGGGCCGGGACCCTTCGGGGTCACCGCCGCCACGGTCGCCACGCGACAGAGCGTGCGGGTCGGCGCGCTGTTCGGCGCGGACCGGGTCGGCAAGCTGGCCGGCGGGCACTTCTGCAGCGCCTCGGTCGTGCACAGTCGGCAGCGGGATCTGATCGTCACCGCCGCGCACTGTGTGGACGGCGATGACGGGGATCTGGTGTTCGCGCCCGGGTATCGGAACGGGCGCGCGCCTTACGGGGTGTGGAAGGTGGGGAAGCGGTTCCTGCCCGACGGGTGGGCCAAGGAGCAGAGCGAGGACAGTGACATCGCCTTTGCCCATGTCGATGAGCTGGGTGGGAAGCGGGTCGAGGATGTGGTGGGTGGGAACCGGTTCGTCACCGGGACGGCCACCGGGGCCACCGCCGTGACCGTCACCGGGTATCCGGATGAGCGTGAGGTGCCCATCACCTGCACCAACAAGCCGACCCTGCACAGCCTTACCCAGCAGCGGATCGACTGCCCCGAGTTCACCGGCGGGACCAGTGGCAGTCCTTGGGTGAACGGGGACAAGCAGGTCGTCGGGGTGCTGGGCGGGCACGAGCACGGCGGTGACACCGCCGACACCTCCTACAGCGTGGTGCTGGGAGGGGAAGCGGCCGAGTTGTACAGGGCCGCCACGGCCGGTCCCTGAGCGCGGCGGACACAGCAGCGCGGCTGCCGTGGGAGTCGTACCCCCACGGCAGCCGCGTCCGTCGTTCAGGCGTCGGGTCAGCGGGCCGCCGTCACCGGTTCGGGCTTCTCGGCAGCGGCAGTGGCAGCCGACGCCACCGCCGGCTTCTTCGCCGCCGCCTCCGCCGCCGTCCGCTTGGCGACCTTGCGCAGGTACAGGTTGTTGAGGACCAGCGCCAGTGCGGTCAGCGAGGCGCCGGCCACCTGCATGCCCGCCGGGATCACACCGGTCAGCGCCGAGATGATGAACGCCGTGATCGGGACGACGTCCATGAAGAGGACGCCGTTGAGCGGGCCGAGGTACTTGTTGCCGAAGTTCCAGCCGAGCACGCCCACGAAGCCCGCGATGACGCTCATGTAGGCCAGCTCGGGCAGGATCGAGGTCACCGCGTGGGCGGTCGGGACGGGGACGCCGCCCGTGGCCAGGATGACCGCCGTGATGACGGAGGCGCTGGCCAGGCCGAGGACCGTGGTGATCGCGGTGTACTTGATCGGCGACCAGGTCGGGAAGTACGTCGCACCGGAGGTGTAGATCACCCAGCACAGCGCGGCGAACAGCAGCAGCGCGTCGGGGCCGAAGTCGGACGGGTGGGCGAAGAGGGAGCTGAGGCTGCCGTCCGAGACCACCAGGATGACGCCGACGAAGGACATCGCGATGAAGGCCAGCGCGCCCTTCGGCGGAACGACCTTGCGCAGCACCCAGTTCACCAGGAAGCCCATCATGGGCATGGTCGCCATCATGATCGAGGCGTTCAGGGCGCCCCGCTCACCGATGAGGTCCTGACCGAAGAACACCAGGAACTGGAAGCCGGCGAAGCCGGCCGTGCCGAACAGCCAGGCCAGGCCGATCCGTTCGCCCTTCAGCTTGAACCCGGCCGCGCCCTCGCGCAGCTTGAGGAACACCAGGAACATCGCGCCGGCGATCGCGTACCGCAGGCAGGTGAAGGTGAACGGGTCGATGTGCTTCAGGGTCACGTCCATGAGGGGGAACATCGCTCCCCAGGACACGGTGGCCAGGAGGCACAGCAGCAGGCCTCGGCCGTAGTTCTTCTGATCGTTCATGACTCTTCCTGTCGAGTGGGGGGGGACGGAGGGGACAGCAGTGGTGCGGTCGGGGTCCGGTCAGGCGGGAACGAGCTCGGTACGGCGGTCCGCCGCCTCGGTGCGGACCAGCGGCAGCACCGTCTCCAGCAGGCGGGCCGCCCGCACCTTGCCCGTCGGGCTGTACGGGATCGCCTCCACCGGGATCACGTACGCGGGCAGGCACGGCACCCGGCGGGCACAGGCGGCGGCGACCGCGCGCCGGCCGCTCTCCAGCCGTTCCGGGGCGACCGGGGCGAACGGCACGATCAGTACTTCCTCGCCGGTGTCCTGCAGCTTCGTGCGCAGTACGGCGGTCTCGCGGACGCAGGGCAGGTCCATGAGGTCGTTCTCGAGGCCGAAGATGTTGACGTCGAGCGGCTTGCCCTCGGCCGCCTTGGAGACGCCGTCGTTGCGGCCGGTGAGTTCGAGCCGGCCGGCCTCGTCGATGAAGCCGCTGTCACCGGTGAGCAGGAAGCGCTGGGTGCGGCCGCCGTAGTCGAGGTCGAGGAACTCCGGCTCGGCGGTGGCGTAGGCGTCCATCAGCTGGTAGCTGGCGATCGCCACCCGGCCGCGCATGCCCTTGGGCACCGGGCGGTTCTCCGGGTCCAGTACGGCGATGGTGTTGCCCGGCATCGGGCGGCCGGAGCGGCAGGGCGCCACATGCAGCTCCTCGGGGCCGATCATGACGTTCACGCCGGTCTCGGTGGTGCCGTAGTAGAGGTGCAGGACCGGGCCGAGGCGGTCCCAGGTGTTGTTGACGACCCAGCGGTTCAGGTGCCGCCCGCCGGAGAGCACGAAGTGCAGCCGGGAGGTCTTGTGCAGGTGCTCGGAGGCCGGGTGGGCCACGACCCGCTTGAGCACCGGCGGGACCATGAGGGTCGTGGAGACGCCCTCGTCCTGGATCAGGCGGATCAGGGCGGCCGTGTCGTCGTACGGGCCGAGGACGATCGTGCCGCCCAGGGACAGGAAGATGCGTGCCCAGCCGGGACCCGACGCGTGGTACAGCGGGACCGTCACCAGGTGGACGTCGTCCTCGTCGAAGGAGTACTGGTCCACCAGGTCGGCGAAGCGGCGCGCCTCGAAGGAGGCCCGGCGGATCACCAGCTTGGGGATGCCGCTGGTACCGGAGGTGAAGGAGAACGCCTCGAACGGCTGTTCCACCGGCCGAGGTTCGCCCGGCTCCGACAGCAGCAGGTCGGTGAAGGCGATGCCCGGCGCGTTCTTCGGCGGGTCGCTGTCCAGCCGGATGTCGAGGATGCCCCGGCCCTCGGGCCAGCCGACCTCGGTCAGCACCGCGCGCTGCTCGGAGGTGCTGATGACCACGGTCGGCTGCAGCTGCTCCAGCGCGCCGGCGGTGGCCTCGGGCCCGGCGGTGTAGTCGAGTCCGACGCACGGTATGCCGAGCGAGGAGACCGCCGCCATGGCGACGACCAGCTCCCAGCGGTTCTCGGCGACGAACACCGCGCGGGCGGGCCGTATGTCGGGCAGCCGCTCCTCGATCGCGGTTGCCACGCGGGCCACCTTGTCGGCGAGGTTGGCCCAGGTCAGCCGGACTTCGCCGTCGACCACAGCGACGTGTCCGGGGCGGCGCGCGGCGTGCTTGCGGATGTCCGAGAGCTTGATCATTTACGGTCACTTCCTTCCGGCGGAAAGGGCAATGGCAGGTACTGCGGAGGCAGCGGGGGCCGCTGGGACGGCGGGGCCCGAGGGGACGCCGTAGGCGGCGGTGGAGGCACCGGGCTGGTGCAGCGTGTAGATCTCGCAGCCGCTGGAGCGCAGCGCGTCGATCTCGCCGAGGGTCCGGTCGCACAGGCGCTCACCCGGCACGGTGATCGGGATGCCCGGCGGGTAGGCGATGATGAAGTGGTCCGAGGTGCCCTGGGTCAGGGCCGCGGACGCGGTGCGGTAGGTGCGCTGGATGGTGCGCAGCGCGTCCAGCAGCCGTAGCAGCGTGGCCTCGTCGACACCGATGTGGACGTGGAAGAGCACGGCGTCGCCGCTCTCCCGGGCGACGTACAGGGCGTACTCGTCGAACAGGATCCGGCGGAAGTCGGCCGCGGTGACGCCGAGCGCGCTGATGTCCACCAGCACCCGGGTCGGGTCGTCGCTCACCAGCAGCGCCGGGTCGGTCAGATGACCCTCCGGGCCGAGCGCGCGGTACGCCGACAGGCGCGGATCGGTGCCGAGTTCGGTGCGCAGGGTGCGGGCCAGGTTCAGGGACCGCTCCAGCAGCTGCTCGCCCTCGGTCTCGGCCTGCAGCCGGGCCAGGTCCAGGCTCGCCAGCACCGGCCAGCTGGGCGAGGTGGTGTGGTGCTGGAAGAGCGCCTGTGCGGTGCGCTCCTGGGCCTCGCCGTCGCCGATCAGATGCAGGTACGAGCCCTGCCGCAGCGCCGACATCGACTTGTGCGCCGAGTGCGTCACGGCCACGCTCAGGGGCAGCGGGCGCTCGGTGCGGCGCAGGGTCTCCACCGCGTGCAGCGCGGTCAGCGGCCGCAGTTGGGGGTGGAAGCGGTGCACCGCGCCCCAGGCCTCGTCGACCAGAACCGACACCTTGGGGTGAGCCGCTGCCAGTTCGGCGAGCACGGTGGGCAGGTCGTAGCGGACACCGTCGTACGACACCGCCGACAGCACGACCGTGTCGTACGGCCGGCCCTCCGCCACCGCCGTCCGGAACGTCTCCAGCAGCCGGGGCAGGTCGCCGAAGGTGCGGGGGCAGTCGGCGCAGCACTTCTGCATGGGCGCGTAGGTGACGTCCACGCCGAGCGCGCCGAGGGCGAAGTGCACCGACTGGTGGCAGCTGCGGTCGGCCAGGACCCGGCTGCCGGGGCGGGCCAGCGCGGTCAGGGCGACCCGGTTGGCGGTGCTGGTGCCGGTCGACAGGAAGAACGTCGCGTCGGCGCCGAAGCTGTCCGCGGCCAGCCGCTGGGCCTCGCGGAGCGGGCCGCGGGGGCGGAAGAACGAGTCGAGCATCGTGCCGCTGTACGACACGTCGGCGGCGAGCTGGGCCGCGCCGAAGAGGGCCTCGTAGGACTCCCGGACGCGGGAGTCGCGGATCGACCGGCCGTGCGAGAGCGGAAGGGCGTGGAAGGAGGCGATGTCCCGGCGGGCCACCGCGAGCACGGCATCGGCCAGCGGCGTCCTGCTCGCCCCGTGACGCCCGGGGAGCGGGGCTTGCGGGCCCTCCCCGGAGGCGGGAGTGGAGCTGGTGGGTTCGGTCATGCCTCCATAAAACAAAACCTTCGCGAAGGTATCAAATATTATCGGGAAGGCTGATGGGAAGGCTGATGGAACGCGGCCGGCCGGACGCCGCGGGGCCCGGGACCGACCGCTGCCCCGGGCCCCGCGGATGTGCGCCGACTAGGCGTTGTCCTGCGGAAACACCGTCGCCGCGTACGCCGTCGCCGCCGGCCCCGGCTGCAGGGCCGCGTGGGCTGCCACCGCGTGGATGTCGCGCCAGGCGCGCTGCAGGGGGCTCGACCGGGTCAGGGCGCGGGCGCCCGCCGTGCGGAACAGGTGCTCCACCGCGTCGGTCAGCAGGCCGGCCGCGCGGGAGGCGTCCCGCTGGTTGCGGGCCGCCGTCTCCGGCTCGAAGGCCGCCGGAGGCGTGAGCGCCGCGCGGTCCGCGCGCTGCGCCGCCGACTCCAGCAGTAAGGCGGCCGCGTCGATGTCCCCCGAGCAGTGTGCGAGGGTCCGCTGGATGCCGGGGTCGGCCACGGCGCCGCGCTCCTCGGTCAGCGCGGTCCAGGCGTCCAGTGCGCCCCGGGCGGCGCCGAGCGCGGGCGCGCAGAACAGCAGCGCGGCGACCAGGGGGTACGGCACCCGGTGGCAGGGTGCCGCGTCCGGCTCGCGCACGCCCGTCATCAGGGCGTCCCGCAGGCAGGAGCGGTGTTCGGGTACGAACACGTCCTCGACGCCGACCGAGTGGCTGCCCGTGCCGCGCAGGCCGACGCTGTCCCAGGTGGGGTGCACACGCACGTCCCGGCGGGGGAGCAGCAGGATGCGGTAGGCGGGCGGACCGGCCGGCTGTTCGTCCAGTGTGGCCAGCAGGATCCATTCGGCGTGTTCGACACCGCTCGCGAACGCCCAGCGCCCGGTCAGCCGCCAGCCGCCGGGGACGCGGGTGAGCCGGCCGGCGGGCGGGACCACCGCCGCCGCTATCGCCGTGTCGGGCGAGTCGGCCCACAGCTCCGCCTGCGCCTCCTCGGGCAGATGGGCCGCCAGCCGGGCGTGCCCGGCCAGCAGCGCGCAGCACCACGCGGTGGAGGCGCACGCCTCGCCGACGGCGGCCACGGCGCTCACCAACTCCGTGAAGCCGCCCGCCCGTCCGCCCCAGCGGCGCGGCACGAAGTGGCGGGCGAAGCCGGCGGCCGGCAGCGCGTCGACCACCTCCGGGTGCAGGCTCGCGGCCTCCTCCGCGGCGCGGGCGTGCCGGGCCGCCAGGGCGGTGACGGCGGTCGGGGCGAGGGGCGGGGCGGGCAGGGCCGTGGTCATGGGTGCCTTTCGTGAAGAAATGTTGGCGGGTAGAAAAAGATTCGATCGAGAAGGTATTTTCTTTGCTGGTTACACCAGGTCGACAGTGGGGACAGACGGGGTGAAGCAGGACAGAGCACGGCGCACACACGAGGTGCTCCTCGATTCGGCGGCGGCCGAGTTCGTTCTCCACGGCTTCGCGGGCACCAACCTGTCCGACGTCGCCGCCCGCTCCCGCGTCACCAAGGGCGCGCTCTACGGCCACTTCGCCTCCAAGGCGGAGCTGGCCGAGGAGCTGACCCGGGGGTTCGAGGAGGAGTGGGGCAAGTTGCTCGCCTCGGCCGGGAGTTCACTGGGATCGCTGCGCGAGCTGACCGTGGGGCTGGCGCGCAGGATGGACGAGGACGTGCGGTTTGCCGCGGGGCTTCGGCTTACGGCGGATGCGGCGCGGGTGTCTCTGCGGGAGCCGGTGCCTCTCGGCGAACTTCGGGGGAAGCTGCTTGAGTTGGTTCAGGATGCTCAGCGCGAGGGGCGGATTGATGCGGGGCGTCGGCCTGAGGTGCTGGCTCGGCTTGTCGTGGCCTTGTTGATGGGGGCTCACTCGACTCGTTGGTCCGCGGAGGGTGAGGGCGGCGAGGAGGTCGGCGAGCTCTGGGATGTTGTGTTCTCGACCTTGGATGCGAGTGCCTGAGAGCTCGGGGCCGTGATGTGCGTTCGCGGGTGCCGGCTCGTTGTGGCTTGTCGCGCCCCGCGGCGGAGCCGCCGATCGGCACAGCCCCGCGCTCCTGGGGAGTTGGAGCGCAGGGAACTGCGTCGTGGCCGTTTCTCAGGCTGCCCTTGTCAGAAGGCCGTTCATCGCCGGGCCCGGCAGGCGGGGCCAGTTCTCCCTGGTTGCCCTTGTGGTCAGGGTGGGGTCGCTGCCCACGATCACCGGGTGGCCCACGCTGGCCAGGAGGGGCAGGTCGGTGGCGTCGTCCGCGTAGGCGTGGCAGTCGGACGGGTCGAGGGCGAAGGCAGTCATGACGCGGTGGGCCCATTCCGCCTTGGCCTGGCCGATCATCGGGCGGTCGGTGAGGTCACCGGTCAGGATGCCGTCGGTGACCTCGGGGGTCGTGCAGACGAGCAGGTCGGCTCCCACCGCCTGGCCGACGGGGGCCAGGCAGGCGGCGAACGAGCCGGAGAGCAGGATGGTCAGGTCGCCGGCCCGGTGGTGTTGCCGTAGGGCCTCGCGGACCGGCGGGTGGAAGAGGCCGCGGGCGTTCTCGCGGGCGAACCAGAGGCGGCCGCTCTCCTCCAGGTCCGACTCGCGGCTGCCGCGCAGCAGGCGGTAGAAGGCGCGGTTGACCTGTTCCCGGGGTACGCCCGAGCGGAGTTGGTGGCCGAGTGCGGCCCGTGCCGTGGTCAGCCGGGAGGGGGAGCGGCCCTCGCGGCCCCAGTGGAAGTCGAGGAAGCTCAGCATGCTCTTGCAGGTGATGAGCGTCTCGTCGACGTCGAAGAACGCGGCTCTGACGGGGTCGGTCGTCATGAGGTGGGAAACCCTTTGCGGATGGTGTGGGGACGGAGCGCGGTGCGGCCGGCCGGTGTCACCGGCCGGAGTGCAGCTCCGTGTGGGCGGCCTCGACCAGGTCCAGGATCCGGTCGGCGTACGGGCACAGCCGGGTGCCCGCCGAGGTGAGTTCGACGGCGCGGTTGCCGCGACGCACGAACAGCGGTGTGCCGACGGCCTCTTCGAGACCCTTGATCTGGGCCGTGATGGTCGGCTGCGAGTAGTGCAGGTTGCGGGCCGCGCGGGTGAAGCTCAGCTCGCGGGCGACTTCCCGGAAGGTGCGCAGACGCTGGAAGTCCATGGTCAGTCCCGGACGAAGAGGGCGTCGGCCTCGGCGAGGGTGCGCTCGCCCTGTACGGCGGTCAGCCGCAGCAGTCCGTCGGGGCCGGTGGCCGAGCGGATGACGATGGGCTGGAACAGCTCGCCGAAGGACCGGAACCTGGCCTCCAGCGCGGTGAGGACACAGTTGCTGGCCGCGGTCAGGTGGCCCGCCTGGCGGAACGCCTCCAGCAGCATCATGCCGGGCACGTGGTCCGAGGGGTGCTCGAAGTAGCCCGGGTGCCGGAGGTCGACGTGCAGCAGCCAGGTCGACGAGTCGTCGTCGGCCGCGGTGCGCAGCAGCACGTCGGCGTCCTGGCGGCCGGCGATGACCGGTGCCCGGGAGGGCGTCGCCGAGGGCGTGGCCCTGATGCTGCTCGCGAGGTCGCGGCCGCGGTGCCTGAGCATCTCGTAGCGACGCGCGTCGACCACGACGACGGCGACCGTGCTGTACGCGCACGGCTGCCCGTCGACCTCGATGGTGATGTCGAGCCGGGCGTCGAAGCGGCCCGAGCCCGGGCTGCCGACCGGGGTGACGGAGACGTCCAGGACGGCGCCGAGCGGGGTGCCCCCCACCCGCAGGGCGGCGTGGTCGTCGATGTGCAGGTCGAGCGACTTGAAGACGAAGTGGTGGCCGAGCGGAACGTCGTAGAAGCGGTGGAGCAGGTAGATCCCCGCCTGGCGAACCGTTTCCGCAAGCAGCATGAAGTCGCAGCGGCCGGACTCGTCGGGGTGGTAGAGCGCGTGGTGGCGAGGCCACTGCGCGCCCACCAGGAAGCGGTCGCCGGCGACCGCGCCCGCGTCGGTGAGGAAGACCTCGGTGACGGAGGCGCGGTGCACCAACTGGCGCGGAACAGTGCGGTCGAACGTGAGACCGGCCCGGGCGTGCTCCAGTGGAGACGCGGACCGCAGCGTGCTGACAGACATGCCTGTTTCCCCCCAAGGCTGTTTGCGTTACGCGCAGATGAGGGGTGCCCGTTCGGTTGTCTGGCGCCCCCCGCCCAAGAAATATACCTTCGGGAATGTATATTGCAATGGAGATCCTCGGGAAGGTGGAGTACATGCCAAGCAGCAGGGCGGAGCCGAAGCAGGAACGGGCACGGCGGACCAGGGCCCACATCCTCGAGATGGCGGCCGAACTCTTCGCCGAGCGCGGGTACGCGACGGTGACGCTGCAGGACGTCGCCGAACGGGCGTCGATGACCAAGGGAGCGGTGTACTTCCACTACAAGAACAAGGAAGACCTCGCCGTCGCCGTGGTGCAGGAGCACTACGCCCGCTGGCCGGTGATCCTGGAGGCGGTCTCGGCCCGCGAACTGCCGCCGTTCGAGGCGCTCGTGGCGGTCCTGGACCGGGTCACCGAGGCCTTCCGCGACGACGTCGTCGTGCAGGCCGGTGCCCGGCTGCAGATCGAGCGGTCGCTGATCGACGCCGACCTGCCCGAGCCGTACGTCGGCTGGGAGGACTTCCTCACCGGCCTGGTCGAGGAGATCGAGAAGGCCGGCGAACTGCGCGCCGGTGTCACCCCGCGTTCGGCCGCCCGGGTCCTGGTCTCCGCGTTCTTCGGGATGCAGCACGTCTCGGACGTGCTCAGCCGGCGCTCCGATCTGGCCGAGCGGTACGCCGAGTTGCGGACGGTGGTGCTGGAGGGGCTGCGCGATTAGGCGGGATCCCGACTGGACAGGGTCTTGACCAGGGCCGGTTGTGGCCGGCTCCGGCACTCCCGGCCGTAGACTGACCCCCGGCGTACTCCCGGTCGGCGAGGGGCGGTTGACGGTGCGTAAGGCATGGATCGCGGCAGGCGCCGGTGTCGGTGCCGCGCTCGCGTTCGCGATGCTGCTCGTCGTCGGCGTGTACGTCGTCGCCGGGAACCTCGTCAACAGCGTCACCACGGGCAGCCGCGGGCTCGCCAAGGGAGCCGTGCCGGCCGCCTACAAGCAGCTCGTGCAGCAGTGGGGGAACCTCTGCCCCGCGCTCAGCCCGGCTCTGCTCGCCGCCCAGCTGTACCAGGAGAGCGGCTGGAACCCGACGATCGTCAGCCCCGCCGACGCGCGCGGCATCGCCCAGTTCATCCCGGGCACCTGGGCGACGCACGGCATCGACGGCAACGGCGACGGCAAGCGCGACATCTGGGACCCGAATGACGCGATCCCGTCGGCCGCGTCGTACGACTGCGAACTCGCCAAGTACGTCAAGGACGTTCCCGGCAACGTCTCCGACAACATGCTCGCCGCCTACAACGCGGGCGCCTACCGGGTCATCAAGGCGCGCGGCGTCCCGGCCATCAGCGAGACGCAGAACTACGTCCAGCGGATCCGCAGCCTGGAGAAGAGCTTCGCCGCACCGGTCCGGCGGATCGACCCCACCCGGCAGGCCGCGGGCGCCATCGCCTTCGCCCAGAGCAAGCTCGGCACGCCCTACCTGTGGGGCGGCAACGGCACCGCCGACCAGGGGGGACGCTTCGACTGCTCGGGTCTGACCAAGGCCGCGTTCGAGAAGGTCGGCATCACCCTGCCCCGGGTCGCCAACGACCAGTACAACGCGGGTCCGCACCCCTCGCGGGACCAACTGCTCCCCGGTGATCTCGTCTTCTTCTCCGACGACCTCACCGACTCGCGGGCCATCCGGCACGTGGGGATCTACGTGGGCGGCGGGTACATGATCGACGCGCCGCGGTCGGGGGCCGTGATCCGGTTCGACCCGGTCGACACCCCCGACTACTTCGGTGCCACGCGGGTCACCGAAGATGGCGCAAAAGCGCTCCCGACCGCGGTGTGAACCGAGTGTGAACCCACCCCCTGAGCTGCGGTGATGAGTTTCTCTTCGATAACGTCTGAGTGATCATTCGGTGGAGAGTGGAACGTATCAATGGGGACTGTGCGTTCCTGTTGACGTAGCCGAGCGGACGTCAGTGGCAGTGCAGCGGAAGCGGATCTACGAACCACGGGGGGCTGGAGCGACGCACACGAGGTGCGTCCGGGAAGACGACGAAGGGGCCGCAGCACGATGGCTGTACTCGCCGAATCCGGATCGAACCCCGACGTCGACCTGCTCTACGACATCAATGGCCTGGCCAAGGACGCGCCGCACTGGTTCGACCGGGTCATGGAGTTCGTCGGTGAGTACGGACTTCTTCTGGCCATGGTGCTGCTCGTGCTGTGGTGCTGGTGGTCGGTGCGCCGCCGGGCCGAGGAGGACGCCGCGTCCTCCGTCGCCGCGCTGGTGTGGGCGCCGCTCGCGGCCGGCATCGCGGTGCTGGTGAACGTGCCGATCCGGGGCTTCGTCGAACGCCCCCGCCCCTTCGTCGACCACCAGGGCCTGGACGTCCTCGTCACCGGCAAGACCGACTTCTCCTTCGTCAGCGACCACGCGACGATCACCATGGCTCTCGGCGTCGGCCTCTTCGTCGCCAACCGCCGCTTCGGCATCGCGGGCATCGGCCTGGCCCTGCTGGAGGGCTTCTGCCGGGTGTACATGGGCGTGCACTACCCGACGGACGTGGTCGGCGGCTTCGCCCTGGGCACGGCGGTCGCACTTCTGCTGTCGCCTCTGGCCATGGCCCTGCTGACCCCGCTGATGAAGGCGGTGGAGCGGTCGCCGCGGGCGGGGTGGATTGTGCGGCGCCGGTCGGCGAGCGGGGCTCAGGGAGATGCGCGGCTGCCCGGTGCGCGCAGGCCGGTGGAGTCCGAGGAGAAGGATCTGGCCGCGTAAGGCGTACGGCCACCGCAACCCCCTAGGGGTGCGGGGCCGTATCGGTATGCGGCTCTGTTACAACCCCTGCGCGTAGGAGAAGAACCTCTCCGGGTCGTACTGCTTCTTCACCTTGCCGAGGCGGGTCGTCGCATCGCCGTAGTACGCCTTGCGCCAGTTCGTCAGCGTCGGGTCGGTGTAGTTCTGGTACGCCGCGCCGGAGGCGTACGGCTTCATCGCGTTGTGGGCCGAGGTGAGCCACGACTGGGCCGAACTGCCGGAGGCACCCGCGCCCCAGGAGGCGATGTACTGGGCCAGCATGCGGGAGCGGCGGTGGACGAAGGCCGTCGCCGTGGGGCTGACGCGGTTGACCGCGCCGCCGAGGGCCGTGAACGCGATGCTGCCCCCGCCGCCCCGGACGGAACCGATCTGCTTGAGCAGGGTCTGGATGCCCGCCGAGGACAGGGAGCGGTCGAAGAAGTCGGAGCGGGCCGCGTAGGTCTCCCGGCCCAGGCGGCCCTGGGGAGAGCGGCCGGGGGTGGAGCCCGGGAGGTGGCACTGGGCGTCCGTGGAGAAGGAGGAGCAGCCGGCGTAGATCTCCATCGCCTCCTCGTAGCCGCGGCGGCGCAGGGAGACGGTCCGGGCGTTCGCTCCCGCCTGGTGTGCCAGGCGGTCCACCGCGTTCTGGAGCTCGCCGTAGGTGCCGAGGGAGAAGCAGGCCACGGAGATGGTCGGCGTGCCGCCGGGGGTGTTCGACAGGTGGAGGGACGACCAGATCTCGTCCGGCTGGCTCGGCCCCCACTCCTGCCAGGCCTTGATCACCGCGGCCGCCCTGGACCAGGACCACGTCATGTACGCGGTCACCGCCTGCGGCGCCGGATGGGTCTTGAACTGCAGCTCGGTGACGACGCCGAAGTTGCCGTTGCCCGCGCCGCGCAGCGCCCAGAAGAGGTCGGAGTGGGAGGTGGCGTTCGCGGTGACCTGGGTGCCGTCCGCCGTGATCACCGTCGCCTGGGTGAGGCTGTCGCAGGTCAGGCCGTAGGCGCGGGAGGCGACCCCGTGGCCGCCGCCGAGGACCAGGCCGGAGACGCCGACCGTGGGGCAGGAGCCCGCGGGTATGGTCACGCCCTTCGCGCCCAGCGCCCGGTAGACGTCGATCAGCTTGGAGCCGGCGCCGACCACCGCCGTCCCGCCGCTCACGCGGACGCGGTTCAGCTTGGACACGTCGAGGATCAGCCGGCTGTCGCCCGAGGAGTAGCCGGCGTAGGAGTGGCCGCCGTTGCGTATCGACACGCGTATCCCGTGGGACTGGGCGTACGACAGGGTCGTGCGGATGTCGTCGGCGTGGGCGACATAGGCGACCGCGGCCGGCTTCAGGCCGTCGAAGCGGGTGTTGTACAGCTGGTGGGCCGTCTTCCAGGCCGTGTCCCCGGGGCGCACCAGGGGGCCGTCCAGGTCGCGGGCGAGGGCCGCCCAGTTCGCCGCGGCCGCCTGGCTGGTGGTCTTCAGCGCCGTACCTGAGGATGACAGTGTGTGCGCCGAGGATCTGGCGGAGGTGCCCGAGCCAGTACTGCACCCGGCCAGCGCGGTCGCCGCCAGGGCGGCCGCGCCGCCCGAGATGAACGTACGCCGTTCCATGTGTTCGTCGCCTTTCCTCGGCTCTCCTGGAACGAGACGACGCCATGCGCACAGGGGTTCCAGCCGACAGCGGAACGAGTCTCGAACGCCCGTCCGGTCCACCCCGCCGTCGGAACCTACGTGTGCCCTCCCCGTAAGCATTCCGTGACCTCACCGCACCGACGGCAGGGGTTCACCCGCCGTTCATTTATGGCCATCGGCGGCTTCACCTGATCTGCCTAATTTCGGCCTTACCCGGTGCGGGGGCGGTTCAGGAATGCGCTCGCGCACGTAGTACTTCGCACGCCGCCGACTGCCTGCGGCGGCTCCTGGAAGGAACTCCCGAAAGTGATGCTTCAGCGCAAGAACCGGCTGCGCGCCCTGTCTCTCGGTGCTCTCGCCGTCTCCGGCGCCCTGGCCCTGACGGCGTGCGGCTCCGACGACAACGGCAACAACACGGGCACCGGCAAGCCGGCCTCCTCGGCCGCAGCGGGCTCCATCAAGTGCGACAACGCCAAGGGCCAGCTGCTCGCCGACGGCTCCTCCGCGCAGAAGAACGCGATCGACGCCTGGGTCAAGAACTTCTCGCAGGCCTGTGGCGTGCAGATCAACTACAAGGGTGGCGGCTCCGGTGCCGGTGTCACCGCGTTCACCCAGGGCCAGGTGGCCTTCGCCGGTTCCGACTCGGCGCTGAAGCCCGAAGAGGTCACCGCCTCCAAGAAGATCTGCTCCGGCGGCCAGGGCATCGACCTCCCGATGGTCGGCGGCCCGATCGCCGTGGGTTACAACGTCCCGGGTGTCGACAACCTGGTCCTGGACGCCCCGACGCTCGCCAAGATCTTCGACAGCAAGATCACGAACTGGAACGACCCGGCGATCGCCAAGCTCAACAAGGGCGTCAAGCTGCCCAACCTCAAGATCCAGGCGTTCCACCGCTCCGACGAGTCCGGCACCACGGACAACTTCACCAAGTACCTGATCGCCACCACCCCGGGCAACTGGAAGTACTCCGGCGGCAAGGCCTGGCAGGCGAAGGGCGGCCAGTCCGCTCCGCAGTCCGCGGGTGTGGCCCAGCAGGTCAAGCAGGTCGCGGGTGCCATCGGCTACTTCGAGCTGTCCTACGTCACGGACGGCGTGAAGGCCGTCTCCATCGACACCGGCGCCAGCAAGCCCGTCGCGCCCAGCACCGAGAGCGCCACCGCCGACATCGCCGCCGCCAAGGTCGTCGGCACCGGCAAGGACCTGTCGCTGCAGCTCGACTACAAGACCAAGGCCGAGGGCGCCTACCCGATCACCCTGGTCACGTACGAGATCGTCTGCGACAAGGGCAACAAGGCGGACACCCTGCCCGCCACCAAGGCGTTCCTCAACTACATCGCCAGCGAGGACGGCCAGAAGATCCTCTCCACGATCGACTACGCCCCCATCCCCGACGAGATCATCGGCAAGGTCCGCACCACCATCGAGGGCCTGAGCTGACCTGATCCGAGAGTGTGGCCCGGTTCTCACCGATCCGGGCCGCACCGTCCGGTGCACCGCCGCCCGGAGCCGCACCCCCGTAACGTTGGGGGAGCGGGTCCATGGAGCCGCCCACCGCGCGGCTCCGCAGACCGGAGAACCCGATGGACATATCGACGCAGACAACAGACGCATCTCCCCCCGCCCCCCGGCCGAACGCGCCCCAGCGCAAGAGCAAGGACCGCGCCGCGGCCCGTCCCGGTGACCGCATCTTCCTCGGCCTGTCGCGCGGCTCGGGCATCCTGCTGCTGGCGATCATGGCCGCGATCGCGGTCTTCCTCGCCTATCGTGCCTCCCTCGCGATCAGCAAGGACCACGGCAACTTCCTGACCACCTTCGAGTGGAACACCAGCCTCATCCCGCCGTCCTTCGGCATCGCGGTGCTGGCCTTCGGCACGATCGTCTCCTCGATCATCGCCATGGCCCTCGCGGTCCCGGTCGCGGTCGCCATCGCGCTGTTCATCACGCACTACGCGCCGCGCCGGATGGCCGGCCCCGTCGCGTACGTGATCGACCTGCTCGCCGCCGTGCCGTCCATCGTGTACGGCCTGTGGGGTGCGCTGATCCTCGTACCGCACATGAACGGCCTCTACGGCTGGCTCAACGACTTCTTCGGCTGGACCGGCCTCTTCTCCTGGGACCAGGGCGCCCCGCGCTCGATGCTCACGGTCGGCATCCTGCTCGCGATCATGATCCTGCCGATCATCACCAACGTGAGCCGTGAGGTCTTCCGCCAGGTCCCGAGGATGCACGAGGAGGCGGCCCTGGCCCTCGGCGCCACGCGCTGGGAGGTCATCCGCATGGCCGTGCTGCCCTTCGGCCGCTCCGGTGTGATCTCTGCGTCGATGCTCGGCCTCGGCCGCGCGCTCGGCGAGACGATGGCCGTGGCCACCGTGCTCTCCCCCTCCTTCGACATCCAGGCCAGCCTGCTCAACCCGGGCGGCGGCACCTTCGCCCAGAACATCGCCAGCAAGTTCAGCGAGGCGAACGAGTTCGGCCGGGACGCGCTCATCGCGTCCGGTCTCGTCCTGTTCGTCATCACGCTGCTGGTCAACGGCGCGGCCCGGCTGATCATCGCCCGGCGCGCGGAGTACTCGGGGGCCAACGCATGAGCACCGCAGCCGTCACCGACAAGCGTCCCAGCACGCTGCGCGCCGCCAGCCTGCCCAAGTGGTCCCCGTGGGCGATCGCCGCGGGCTCCATCGCCCTGGGCATCGGCATCTCGCTGGCCGCCGGTCTCGACAGCAAGATCCAGTGGGGTCTGATCGCCGCGGTCCTGTTCGTCCTCGGCACGTACGTGATCGCCGCGAGCGTCGAGGGCCGCCGGCAGGCCAAGGACCGCATCGCGACCAGCCTGGTCTGGGTCGCCTTCGTGGTCGCCGTGGTGCCGCTGGTCTCCCTGATCTGGGTGACCGTCGCGCGCGGTGTGAAGGTCCTGAACGTCTACTTCCTGACCCACTCGATGGGCGTCGTCGCCGACACCGAGCCCGGCGGCGGCATCTACCACGCCATCATCGGCAGCCTGGAGCAGGTCGGCCTCGCCACCCTGATCGGCGCCCCGATCGGCGTGATGACCGCCATCTACCTCGTGGAGTACGGGCGAGGCAGGCTCGCCAAGTCGGTCACCTTCTTCGTCGACGTCATGACGGGTATCCCGTCGATCGTCGCGGGTCTGTTCATCCTCAGCCTGATGCTCATCTTCAAGATGCAGCCGTTCGGCTTCGCCGGTTCGCTGGCCCTGGCCATCCTGATGATGCCGGTCGTCGTCCGGTCCACCGAGGAGATGCTCAAGCTCGTTCCGAACGAGCTGCGCGAGGCGTCCCTGGCGCTCGGCGTGCCGAAGTGGCGCACCATCCTGAAGGTGGTCCTGCCGACCTCCATCGGTGGCATCACCACCGGCATCATGCTGGCGGTCGCCCGTATCGCCGGTGAGACCGCGCCGGTGCTGCTGCTGGTGTTCGGCAACCCGTTCATCAACAACAACCCCTTCGAGGGCGCGCAGGCTTCGCTGCCGCTGTACATCTACCAGCAGTTCGCGAACAGCGCGGGTTCCGGAGCGGCGTACGACAGGGCTTGGGCGGCATCGCTCACGCTGATCGCCTTCGTGATGATCCTCAACCTGGTGGCCCGGGCGATCGCCCGCTGGAAGGCCCCGAAGACCGGTCGCTGACGCGGCCATACAGCGACCGAGCCTGAAATTCTGGAAGTGAAGTAGACATGGCCAAACGAATCGACGTAAGCGGACTCACCGCCTACTACGGCTCCCACAAGGCGATCGAAGACATCTCGATGACCGTCGAGCCCCGCTCGGTGACGGCGTTCATCGGCCCCTCCGGCTGCGGCAAGTCGACGTTCCTGCGCACGCTGAACCGTATGCACGAGGTCACGCCCGGTGGCCGCGTCGAGGGCAAGGTACTGCTCGACGACGAGGACCTGTACGGCGCCGGCGTCGACCCGGTGTCGGTGCGCCGCGAGGTCGGCATGGTCTTCCAGCGCCCGAACCCGTTCCCGACGATGTCGATCTTCGAGAACGTGGCGGCGGGGCTGCGGCTGAACGGCAGCTACAAGAAGTCCGAGCTGAACGAGATCGTCGAGAAGTCCCTCAAGGGCGCGAACCTCTGGAACGAGGTGAAGGACCGCCTGAGCAAGCCGGGCTCCGGTCTGTCCGGTGGTCAGCAGCAGCGGCTCTGCATCGCCCGTGCGATCGCGGTCGAGCCGAAGGTGCTGCTCATGGACGAGCCGTGCTCGGCGCTGGACCCGATCTCGACGCTCGCGATCGAGGACCTGATCGGTGAGCTGAAGGAACGATTCACGATCGTCATCGTGACGCACAACATGCAGCAGGCTGCGCGTGTGTCCGACCGTACGGCGTTCTTCAACCTCGCCGCGGTCGGTCAGCCGGGCCGTCTCATCGAGATCGACGACACCGAGCGGATCTTCTCGAACCCCTCGGTTCAGGCGACGGAGGACTACATCTCGGGCCGCTTCGGCTGAGCCTGCCCAGGTCCCCTCGCGGTGCTGCATGGCGGTGCCACCGCGAGGATGCAAGAGGGCCCGCCCCTGGTTCCCGGGGGCGGGCCCACTGCGTTCGGCTTCGACCCTGGTCCGGGGGCTTCGCCCCCAACCCCGCCGGGGCGTGTCACAACGACGGGGCGACGGAAGCCAGAAAGGCCGAGGGATCGTCTCGCAGGCATCCCGAGCGTTCATCTGCGGCAGCAAACTCGCGGTGCCGGCACTCACCGCCGGGCAGACGGCCCCGAAGCACACCTACTACCCGCAGTACGCGGATTGAGGACCCACTCGATCGGCCGGGCTCACCCACGTCGGCCAAGCAACTACGGAGCCAACAGAACGCGCCGCGCCTGAGCGGCGCTGAGCCTGCCCTGGGCCCACCGCATGTGGCCCTCAGGCCTCGTCGGCCCAGATCGGTGTGCGACCGTCCGGCTGGATGTGGACGGTCGGGGACATCTCCCGGTAGCCCCAAGCGGATTCCTGGCTGGTGATCACCCATGACTTGGCCTGGAACGCCGTGGCCGGCAGTTTCGCCACCGTGCACTCCGTCAGCGGGCTGGTCACCGTCTGGCCCGGTGCCAGGGAGAGCTGCACACCGTGGCCCCAGGACCCCGGGCAGCCGTGGGCCACCGCGGCACGGACGTAGGCGAGCTTCACTCTGACGATGACGGGGTCCGGGCCGGCGTTGACCACCCGGACCGCGAAGACGAGGGTGGTGCCGTCGGCGCGGGTGCACGGAGCCCAGGCCACGCCGTCGATCCACCGGGTGCGGCCGCACCGGCTGTTCCCGCCCAGCCCGCCGGCGATCGGCGACGGCTGCGGCGGCCCGGCCGAGGGCGCCCACGGGGTCACCGCGACCGGGGAGGCCGACGGGTCCGTCTCGGCCGTGGACGTCGTCGCGGCCCCCTGACCCGTGGGTGCGGGGTCCGCGGCCGCCGATTCGGATGCGGCGAGGTACCGGGCGGCGAGGACGAGACCGCAACCGGCCGCGAGCCCGGCGGCGACCGCCAGGGCCTGCTTTCCCCGGCGGCTCAGGTCAGCGAACGAATGCGGAAATGGTGGAAACCGTAAAGCGCGCGCCGCTCCGTCCGCACTGCCGTCCGGCACCCGTCGGACCGCCCCGACCTGCGCGACTGCCGAGGAGGCGTGCTTGAGCGCGCTGCCCGGGCCCGGTTCGGGCGTGCTGCCGGGGCTCGGTTCGGTCGGTACGACGTGGCCCGGCGCGGGGGATCGGACGGGGTCCGGCGCGGCCGCTTCGGCGGGGCTCGGTTCGGTCGGTCCGACAGGGTCCGGCTGGGCTGGTCCGGTGGGGCTTGGTGCGGTTGGTCCGGCGGGGTCCGGCTGGGGTGGTCCGGCGGGGCCCGGTTCGGTCGGTCCGGTGGGACCCGGCTCGGTCGGTCCGGCGGGGTTCGCGGCTGGCTGTGCCGAGGGTTGTGGGGTGGGTTGTGGGGTGGGTCCGGGCTGGAGTGCGGTCTCCAGGGCGTCCCGGCGGGTGGTCCACTCGGCGATCAGGCGCTCCGTCTGCCGCTCGTCGGTCTTCGCATAGGCCAGGCAGGCCCGCACATAGGCCGAGACGACCTCGCCCGAGGGAAGCGTGTGGCCCCGGGCCGCCGTGGAGAAGGTGGTGTCGGAGTACGGGCTGCCGACCTTCGCCGACCAGGTGGCCAGCTGCCGGTAGGTCGGATGGCCGCACCGCTCGCGCAGCCGCCGCAGATCGATCGCGAACGCCGCCAGGGGGCCGTCCCCGGGGTCGATCGGACGCTCCTGCCGACCTTGCTTGCTGGCCACTCGATCGCTCCTCGGTCAGGCAGTTTTCCCTTTTGATGACCGGTCAGTGACCGGCAGGCAGAAGTGTGGCCGGTCATCAAGCCGACGGCAAAAGTGCCGTCAACGAGCCGCTCGTCCGCCCGGCCGGGCGGCACGGGGACGGGCTCGTTCGTCACGAAGGGAACGGCAGCATGGGGATCGTCGTAACGCGGATGGCCCGGACGGTGGCGCCGGTGATCGGCGCGTTCACCCTCCTCGGCGCGGGGGCGGTGGCCGCGCCGGTGCAGGCACAGGCCGCGCCGCTGGGACGCGTCTGTATGTTCGAGGCGCCCCGCGGTGCCTCCCTGCTCAATTCGGACATCGCCGCCGGGCACGCGGCCTTCGCCGTCAAGGTGCGCGGCGAGGCGAACCACTGGATCTACGGCTCGTTCGGCAGCACCAACGACGGACCGCTCGCCGGCTGGATCAAGGGCGGCACCTGGGAGAAGGCCCGCGCCCACTTCGGCTCCGTACGCGACAGGGACCACGACGGCGCCCGCTACTACACCCGCTACCGGTGTGTGAACACCCGGGACGGTGACGTGAACAGGGCCCAGTCCTGGTACGGGGCGGTGCGGGGGCGCGGCTACGACTGGAAGGGCAACAACTGCCTGCACATGTCGATGGCGGTCTTCAAGGGGTACAGCGAGACCCTGCGCAAGGACTCGCGCCTGCCCAGCGCCACCTTGCGTACGCCGAACGACTACTACACGAAGGTGCTCCAGAGGGCCCGTTGGGAGGGGTCGCACCAGCTGTAGCCGACCAGCTGTAGCCGACCGGCTGCAGCCGCGCACCGAACACCAGACCGCCCACCCTCTCGGCCGGCCTTTCAGCCGGCCGAGAGGGTGGGCGGGTGGGAAAGAACGAACTACAGCACTGTCAGGTTGAGCAGGCCGAAGGCCAGCGCCGCGACCAGTGCGGCCGCCGGCATCGTGACGAACCAGCCCAGGACGATGTTCTTGGCCACGCCCCAGCGCACGGCGTTCACCCGCTTCGTCGCGCCCACGCCCATGATCGCCGAGGTGATCACATGGGTGGTCGAGATGGGCGCCTTGAAGAGGTACGCCGTCGTGAACATGATTGACGCGCCCGTCGTCTCGGCGGCGAAACCCTGCGGGGGGTCGAGTTCGATGATCTTGCGGCCCAGCGTGCGCATGATGCGCCAGCCGCCGGCGTAGGTGCCCAGCGACAGCATGACCGCCGACACGATCTTCACCCACACCGGGATCGGGTCGCCGAACGACTCGTGGCCGGAAATCACCAGGGCCATGACCACCACGCCCATGGTCTTCTGGGCGTCCTGGAGGCCGTGGCCCAGTGCCATGCCCGCCGCCGAGACCGTCTGCGCTATACGGAAGCCCCGCTTGGCCTTGTGCGGGTTGGACCTGCGGAACAGCCACAGGATTGCCGTCATGACCAGGTAGCCGACGAGCAGACCGACGACCGGCGACAGGAACATCGGGATGACGACCTTGTCGAGGACGCCGTTCCAGAGCACCTCCGTGCCGCCCGCCAGCGCCGCCCCGACCAGACCGCCGAAGAGGGCGTGGGAGGAAGAGGAGGGCAGGCCGAAGTACCAGGTGACGAGGTTCCAGACGATCGCGCCGAGCAGGGCCGCGAAGAGGATTCCCATCCCGTGTGAGCCCTGGGGTGTCTCGATCAGTCCCTCGCTGACCGTCTTGGCGACCCCGGAGCCCAGGAAGGCGCCCGCGAGGTTCATCACCGCAGCCATGGCGAGGGCCGCCCGCGGGGTCAGCGCCCGCGTCGACACCGACGTCGCGATCGCGTTCGCGGAGTCGTGGAAACCGTTCGTGTACGTGAAGAAGAGCGCGACCGTGATGGTCACGATGAGAGCGAGGGTGTCCATCGACGCCTCAGGACTCCTTGACGGCGATGGTCTCCACCGTGTTCGCCACGTGCTCGAACGCGTCCGCGGCCTCTTCGAGGACGTCCACGATCTGCTTGAGCTTGAGCACCTCGATCGCGTCGTACTTGCCGTTGAAGAGGTGGGCCAGCAGCTTGCGGTGGATCTGGTCCGCCTGGTTCTCCAGGCGGTTCACCTCGATCCAGTACTCGGTGAGGTTGTCCATCGTGCGGAGGTGGGGCATCGCTTCGGCCGTCAGTT
Source organism: Streptomyces sp. NPDC001450 (assembly GCF_053597295.1). Classification (NCBI taxonomy): domain Bacteria; kingdom Bacillati; phylum Actinomycetota; class Actinomycetes; order Kitasatosporales; family Streptomycetaceae; genus Streptomyces; species Streptomyces sp. NPDC001450. The sequence goes on along the minus strand of NZ_JBSFHY010000034.1, from coordinate 74,547 downwards.
CGGCAGCGCGCGCCAGCACCTCGATCTGCTGCTCGACACCCTTCGGCAGCTCCTCGATGTTGTAGAGGACGACCAGGTCGACGGCCTCCTCCATGAAGTCCATGATGTCGTCCAGGGAACCGGCGAGGGAGTAGATGTCCTCGCGGTCGAACGGCGTGATGAACGAGGAGTTCAGCTGGTGGAAGATCGCGTGCGTGGCGTCGTCACCTGCGTGTTCCGCGGCCCGCATACGCTCTGCGATCTCGGCCCGGGCAGACGCGTCCGCCCCGAGCAGTTCCATCAGGAGTTTCGAGCCGGTGACGATGTTGTCCGCGGATGCGGCGAACATGTCGTAGAAGCTCGTCTCCCTGGGGGTCAGACGAAAGCGCACGTGTGGTCCTCGGGGTGCTTCGGTTTCGGTCAGGCTGATGCTAGGCGCAACATCCGGCCACGGCTATCGGGTCGTCCCCCAGTGTCGCCCATCGGGCATGGTGATCAGCACGGGGGCGTACCAAGGGCCCTCTACCCAGCAAAATTCGTTACGATATACCCACCAGGGGTATGTATCCGCAGTTCGTCCCGAGATGGAGGCCCGCGATGACGACGACCGAGGCCGGCGCCACGCACGGTTACCACAAGCAGAAGGACGAGCACCTCAAGCGGCTGCGCCGGATCGAGGGGCAGATCCGCGGTCTGCAGCGCATGGTCGACGAGGACACCTACTGCATCGACATACTCACCCAGGTGTCCGCCTCCACCAAGGCCCTGCAGTCCTTCGCCCTGCAACTGCTGGAGGAGCACCTGCGGCACTGTGTCGCGGACGCGGCCCTCAAGGGCGGCGACGAGATCGAAGCGAAGGTGGACGAGGCCACGAAGGCGATCGGCCGGCTCCTGCGCACCTGATCACAGCCGACAGGGCCTGATCACAGCCGACAGGGCCTGGTCACAGCCGACAGGGCCTGATCACAGCCGGCAGGGCCTGGTCAGAGCCGGCAGGTTCTGATCAGACCTCGGCGGACTCCCGTTCCTCGGCCACCCGCAGCACCTCGTCGATGCTCTCCAGGCTCAGCCGGTCCTCGGCGGCCGAGGCGGCGATGATCAGCTCTCCGCACATCTCGATCTCGGCGAGGGCCACGTGGTCCTGAACTGCCGTACCGCGGAGCGGAGCCACGTGCATCACCTCTTCTCAACCGTCACCGACTTCCTAGAGTAGGGAGCGGTCTACACACCGCGCATGGCACGGACGGGCTAGTTCGCGGGTGGCGTCCCGGACTAGTGCGCCGACCGGTTTTCGGCCCCGCCCTCGGCGATGCGGCCCGCGTAGATGTCCTTCGGGCTCGGCAGGCGCACGTCCACGGGGGTGCCGAAGTCGTACAGCAGGGTCGTCGAGGCGACCGCCACGGCGGTCTTCTCGCGGCCGTTGACGAAGCTGAAGTGCTGGCGCAGCTTGCGGACGCGGCCCGCGTCGTCCAGGTAGGCGTCGAACGGAACCTCGGCCGTGGCGAACCCTTTCGCTGCCGCTGCCAGGGACGCCCGGTCATCGGCCGAGGCGCGCCTCGACGCGTGGGGCAGATCGGCCGTCCCGCGGTAGTGCCGCACCTGTGTGCCGCCGACCTCCGTCCGCCCCACGTACGTCGCCGTACGCGTCCCGCGCAGCACCTCCGCGGCGGCGTACGGGTCCGTCGCGCCGCCCGTGACGAGGTTGCCGTCGGACAGGCTCGCGGTCTCCACCCGGACCCACTTGTCGGCGGGCACCCCCGCACCCCGGTTCTTCATGAACAGGGCGCCGGGGGCGAGGAGTTCGGTGATGGGCCGGTGCTCGGAGGCGCCCGTGGGGTCCTCCGGCAGGAAGACGGTCAGCTGTCCGAGCCGGCGCCGGTAGTCGTAGACGCCCTTGCCGCGGATGGTGACCCGGGTGCCGCCGGTCGCCATCTCCATGGACGTGGATGCCTTGGAGCTGCCCGCGCCGCGCAGGGTGTCCGCGGCGTGCTGCAGGGTGGTCACGGGGTCGCCGCCCGCGCCGTTCACGCCCTCGGCCGCGGCGCCGCTGCTGGAACACCCCGTGGCGCCCACCCCGAGCCCGACCATGATTCCCACCGCGACGACCGTCCTGCCCACGCGCCTGTGCTGCCGCCGATCCATCGCCTGCCTACCCCCAGCCGGTACGTCCGTCACGGGCCCCCTGTCGTTCCGGTTAACGACGAGTAGGGAGTGCCGTCACGCGCTGCCGAAGGCTGGGAAAGGGCATACAAACGCTTTAACCGCGGTGTCGGTAACGTTGTCGGCGTGGCGCAGCAGGAGGGGCCGGAGCGACTCCGGCAGGGGCAGGAGCACCTCACGACGACGACCGAGCAGGGCCGCTTCTGTGTGGCCCACTGCACCTGCGGCTGGCGCGGCCCGGCCCGCCGGGCACGCAGCCAGGCCAGAACGGACGCGGAGGGCCACTCGGCGACCCTGTGAAGGCCCCGGCGCTACCTGTGCTCGAACTCCCGCACGAGGGTGTCCACGAGGTCGCGGTCGCGGGGCTGGGTCAGCCGGCCCCGGGCCGCGGTGGGGGAGAGCCACAGGACGCGGTCCACCTCGTTGTTCGGGGTGAAGCGGCCGGAGACTGCCTCGGCCGCCCAGTAACGCACCTGCTTGGGGCGGCCGTTGGCCAGGTAGTGCAGGCTTGGCAGCTCGTTGCCGGGCTCGGCGGTGTAGCCCGTCTCCTCGGCGACCTCGCGCAGAGCACCGGCGAGCGGGTCCTCGCCCCGCTTGAGCTTGCCCTTCGGGTGGGACCAGTCGTCGTACTTCGGCCGGTGGACCAGGCAGACCTCCAGTTCGCCGTCCACCGGCGAGCGGCGCCACAGTACGCAGCCCGCCGCCAGGACCAAGGTGTCGTTCACACCGCCTCCTCGGGAGAGTTCAGGGTGCGCTGACCGTCTGCTTCTGCCATGCCTGCTGGAAGGCGAACCGGGCCGCCTCCACCTCGTGCCGCTGGTCGGCGTGGAGCACGCCGAGCGCGTACGCCGTCGCCGGTGCGATGCGGGGCGTACGGGCCGCCTGCGCGGCCGCGGCCGCCGCCTCCGAGGCGTCCCGGTGCCGGTTCAGGGCCTGGCCCGCCGCCAGCAGGCGTACGTCCACGGGGGTGCTGCCTCCGCACAGCACCTCGAGGGCGTAGCGGTGCAGGCGCAGCAGCAGCCGTACCTGGTGCCAGGGGCCGTCCTGGGGGTGCGGGGACGGGTCCGGGGACAGTCCGTGGACCAGGGCCTCCGCGTTGTAGGGGTGGCCGGCGGTGAGCAGGGGGAGGGCGGCGATGGAGTCCGTGAGGCGTTCCGATGCGGCGGCCGCGAGGGGGCGCAGGTCGGTGGTGGGGGCGACGGGAGTGAGGGGGACTTCGCTGGCGAGTACGGCGACCTTGTCGGCGACGGCGTGGAAGCGGGAGGAGCCGAGGGCCTGGAGAGCCGTGGAATGGGCTCGGGTCCGGGCCAACGTCAGCTGTCGTTCCAGGAGGGCGCCCGCTTTGGCCGCGCCCACGGTGAGGTTGCCGCGTTCCACGGTGGCCGCCGGGCGGGCGGGGCCACTGGTGTTGGAAGGCGCCTCCCCCACGCTCGACTTCGCTCGCGCGGGGGCGGCCGCGCCCCCACCGCCCACCCGTGCCGCCCCAGCGGCACGACTGCCCGCAGCCACGGCGGCTGCGCCGGCCCGGCCGACCGCCGCGTCGCTCACCGTCTGTCCCGGGAGCGCCGTCGCACCCGACAGGCGGTGCAGCGCCTGCAGCAGTCGTTCCAGACGGGACTCGTACGCGTGTTCAAGGCCCAACGTGCCGGACAGCCAGGCCAGTTCCGGGCGCATCTCCTCCGACCAGTCCGTGTCGAGGAGGGGGCGGAACGTGTGCAGGCTGCCGCTGATGCGGCGGGCCGAGCGGCGCAGGGCCCGGGCCGCGTCGACGGACTCCTCCGCGCCGCTTGCCGCACCGCCGTTCTCCCGGTGCAGACGCAGTGCGCGGAGGAACTCCGTGGCCTGGGAGCGCAGGTAGCCCGCCAGGGCGTCCCCCGTCACCTCCGTGGCCGTGGGGTCCGTCGGGTCAAGGTGTTGCTGTGCCACGCCGGCGCCTCCGGGCGTCTATGAGCATCTCCTGAACGTTGCGCAGGGGCTGTCCGTCCGCGTCGGTCGCGTGCCGGGTCCACTCGCCGTCGGGGCCGAGGTGCCAGGAGGCGGTGGTGTCGGACATGCCGGTGTCGAGCAGCCGGTTCAGGGCCGCCCGGTGGCCGGGGTCGGTGACCCGGACCAGGGCCTCTATCCGGCGGTCGAGGTTGCGGTGCATCATGTCGGCGCTGCCGATCCACACCTCGGGCTCGCCGCCGTTGCCGAAGGCGAACACCCGGGAGTGTTCGAGGAACCGGCCGAGGATCGAGCGGACCCGGATGTTCTCCGACAGACCCGCGACGCCCGGACGGACGGCGCAGATGCCCCGCACCCAGATGTCGACCGGTACGCCCGCCTGGGACGCCCGGTAGCAGGCGTCGATGAGCGCCTCGTCGACTATCGAGTTGACCTTGATGCGGACGAAGGCCGGGCGGCCCGCACGGTGGTGCTGGACCTCCTTGTTGATCCGCGAGATCAGGCCGTCCCGCAGGGACTTGGGGGCGACCAGGAGACGGCGGTAGGTCTCGCGGCGGGAGTAGCCGGAGAGGCGGTTGAAGAGGTCGGACAGGTCGGCGCCGACCTGCGGGTCGGCGGTGAGCAGGCCGAGGTCCTCGTACAGGCGTGCCGTCTTCGGGTGGTAGTTGCCCGTGCCGACATGGCTGTAGCGCCGCAGCGTCTCGCCCTCCTGGCGGACCACCAGGGACAGCTTGCAGTGGGTCTTCAGGCCGACCAGGCCGTACACGACGTGGCAGCCCGCCTCCTCCAGCCGCTTCGCCCACTTGATGTTGGCGTGCTCGTCGAAACGGGCCTTGATCTCGACCAGGACCAGGACCTGCTTGCCGGCCTCGGCGGCGTCGATGAGCGCGTTGACTATCGGGGAGTCGCCGGAGGTCCGGTACAGGGTCTGCTTGATCGCGAGGACGTCCGGGTCCTCGGCCGCCTGCTCGACGAAGGCCTGCACGGACGTCGAGAAGGAGTCGTACGGGTGGTGCAGCAGGACGTCCCGGCTGCGCAGCGCCGCGAAGATGTCGGGCGCGGACGCCGACTCGACCTCGGCGAGGTCGCGGTGGGTGCCCGCGATGAACTTCGGGTACTTCAGCTCGGGACGGTCGATGCCGGCGATGCGGAAGAGACCGGTGAGGTCCAGGGGACCCGGCAGCGGGTACACCTCGGCCTCGCCGATCTTCAGCTCGCGCACCAGCAGGTCGAGCACCTCGCGGTCGATGGACTCCTCGACCTCCAGGCGCACCGGCGGCCCGAAGCGGCGCCGCATGAGTTCCTTCTCCAGGGCCTGGAGCAGGTTCTCGGCGTCGTCCTCCTCGACCTCCAGGTCCTCGTTCCTGGTCAGCCGGAAGGCGTGGTGCTCCACCACCTCCATGCCCGGGAACAGCTCCTCCAGATGCGCGGCGATGACGTCCTCCAGCGGGACGTACCGGCCGGGCGCGGCCTCCAGGAAGCGGGACAACAGCGGCGGCACCTTCACCCGGGCGAAGTGCTTGTGGCCGCTGACCGGGTTGCGTACGACGACGGCCAGGTTCAGGGAGAGGCCGGAGATGTACGGGAACGGGTGCGCGGGGTCCACGGCCAGCGGGGTGAGGACCGGGAAGATCTGGTGCCTGAAGAGCGTGAAGAGGCGCGCCTGCTCCTTCTCGGTCAGCTCGTTCCAGCGGACCAGGTGGATGCCCTCCTCCGCGAGCGCGGGGGCGACGTCCTCGTGGTAGCAGGCGGCGTGCCGGGCCATCAGCTCACGGGAGCGGGCCCAGATCATCTCCAGGACCTCGCGCGGCTGGAGGCCGGAGGCGGAGCGGGTGGCGACGCCCGTCGCGATCCGGCGCTTCAGACCGGCCACCCGGACCATGAAGAACTCGTCCAGGTTGCTGGCGAAGATCGCCAGGAAGTTGGCGCGCTCCAGCAGGGGCGTGTTCGGGTCCTCGGCCAGCTCCAGTACGCGCTCGTTGAACGCGAGCCAGCTGCGCTCCCGGTCGAGGAAACGCCCCTGCGGCAGCGGTGCCCCCTCACCCTGCGCTTCCTCGTACGCGTCGAGGTCCGCATCGATGTCGGGCTCGAGGTCGGATACGTTCGCCGCCACGGTGTGCTGCCGGTGCGCGGCGATGGAGCCCACGGAGGGCTGGACGTGCTGGACCTCTGCCTGGGTGTCTTGCTGACTCATGAACCCATTCTTCCGCGCCAAGGGCGAGACAGGCGCGTCGGAACGTGCGGGAGGGAGCTTCACGGTCCCGTTTCCCGCGAGCCCCTCGGGGGGCGGCGAAGGCTCTGGCACGGCGGGGTTCATTGACCGAGCGTCGCAAGACCGTCTGAATCGATGGTTACGGAGACATGACGTGCGGGATATCGGGGGGCGGCCCGAAGGGGTCCGCGGTGCGCGCGTGACGATCCCGTACGCCCGAAAGTGACGATCCCGTACCCCGGGAAAGCGACGGTCCCGTACGTCACTCCCCCCGTGGAAGGGACGTACGGGACCGAAGGGGCGTACGGAGCCTCGGCTCGCCCCGGTGTCAGGCCGCCCGGCGGCGCAGTACCGCGTACGCGGCGGCGGTGGTCAGCGCCGCCACGGTCAGGACGATGCCGGTCTCCACCCACTGGAGTGCCCAGAAGTGGGACGCGGGGTGGTAGACGGTGAAATAGCCGCCGGCGTTCCGTCCCCAGTTCACGCGCCAGACGTTGTGGGCCAGGTCCGGCTCGCTCGGCGAGGTGCGGGTGACCGCCGGCCACAGGTCGGCGCGGTAGCGGGTGAGCAGGAAGTTGAGCAGCCACATCGCGGCGAAGGCGGCGCCGAGCGCGGCCATGGTGCGGCGCAGCAGCAGCGCGGCGAGCGCGCCGACGGCGAGGGCGCACAGGCCGTACGCCACCGTGAGCGGGCCGCGGGCCACGATGATGTCGCTCTGGTACCAGTCGGTGAGGGGGATCAGGTCCTCGTTGGCCGACCAGCCCCAGCGGAAGACGAGCACCAGGGCCAGTCCCCCGGCGGCGACGGCCGCGGCCGACAGGGCCAGCTTGGCGGTCAGCCAGCGCACCGGGGTGACGCCCTGCGTCCAGGCCAGCCGCGCCGTACCGGACTCCAGTTCGCGGCCGACGAGCGCGCCGCCCGCGAAGGCGGCGACGGCGAGGAAGGTGTAGCAGATGAGGGTGCCGACCCAGCCGATCGTGTTGCCGTAGTCGAAGCTGTCGAAGGAGTCGAGGCACACGTCCGCCTGGGCGCAGGCCCGCTCGGCCCTGCGGGTGGCGGGCGCGGTGACCTCGTTCAGGTACACCAGCCAGCCGATCAGGCCGGCGACGACGGCGGCCCAGACCAGCAGGGCGGTGCGGTGCAGCCGCAGCACGGTGCGGGGCAGGCCCTGGACGGCGGCGCTCATGCCGTGGCTCCCTTGGCGAGCCGGAGCGTGCCGGTGAGGCGGCGGAGCACGAGGAACGCGGCCACCGTGAACAGACCGGCCAGGGCCAGGGCCAGGGCGCTGGTGGTCAGCTGGAGCGGCCAGTAGTGCGCGTAGGGGTGGTAGGTGTGGAAGAAGCCGACGGCGCCCCGCTTCTCGAACATCCGCAGGCACTCCTCCGTGGTGTCCGCGGTGCAGTCGGGCTCGGGGATGTGCTCGCCGGTGCGGGTGATCAGGCCCTGGTCGACCGTGATGCCGGTGTAGGGAGCACCGTTTCCCTGCTTGAAACCGTTCACGCGCGTGACGACCGGCCACAGGTGCGGCATCAGCCAGTGCGCGAGGCCCCAGACGCCCGCGGTGACGACGAGGGAGACGGCCAGCGCGGGCAGGGCGCGGCGCAGGGCCAGGCCCGCGAGGGCGCCCACGGCGAGGGCGGCCAGGGACAGGGTGACGGTGGTGGGGCCGTTGGTGTGGAAGGTCCAGGGGTCCCACCAGCTCTTCGCGGTGTCGACGCGGCCGCGAGCGGCCGACCAGGCCCGGTGGTGCAGGAACACCAGCAGGCTCGTCCCCGCGGTGACCGCGGCGGCCGGCAGGGCCAGCCTGGTCGCCAGCCAGCGGGCCGGGGTGACGCCCTGTGCCCAGGCCAGCCGCGCGGTGCCGGACTCCAGCTCGCGGCCGGTGAGGGCGGCGCCCGCCCAGGCGGCGACCAGGAGGGGCAGCGCGGCGAGGGGGAGCGTGAGGTAGTCGTACGCGTCCTTGTAGCGCAGGATCGCGTCCTGGTCGTAGGCGCACTTCTCGGACCAGTCGCAGGCGTTGTACTGCCGCCAGCCGTTCGCCGCCGCGTCGGTGAGCGGTCCCCCGAGCCACAGCAGCAGGGCGGCGCCGAGGACGACCAGGGCCGCCCAGACGAGCAGCTCCGGCCGGTGCAGGCGCAGGACCCAGCGGGCGAGGTGCGGGCGGCGGACGGCCGCCGGTGTCGTCACGGCGGTCACGCGGCACTCTCCTGGGTCACGGCCGGTGCGGCACCGAGCGCGGGGGCCTCGGGGTTGCGCAGGTGGGCGAGGACCAGTTCCTCCAGCGAGGGCACCGAGGTGCGCAGGTCACCGGGGAGCGGTCCGGCCGGACGGACCAGCGCGGTCAGCTGGCGGCCGGTGACCCGGGACTCGACCACGGTGTGCGCGCTCAGGTCGGTGGACGCGGCGGCCCCGCTGATCCTCAGGTGGGCGGCGAGCAGGTCGTCGATCTCGCCGGCGAGGCGGATCCGGCCGCCGCCGACCAGCAGCAGGTGGTCGCAGGAGTCCTCCAGCTCGGCCACCACGTGCGAGGACATGACAATGGTGGTGCCGTACCGCGCGGCCTCGGCCATGAGGGCGCCCATCAGCTCGTGCCGGGCCAGCGGGTCGAGGTCGGCCATCGGCTCGTCCAGCAGCAGCAGTTCGGGCCGTTTGCCGAGCGCGAGGGCGAGGGCGACGCGGGTGCGCTGTCCGCCGGACAGGGACCGTATGCGGGACCTCGGGTTCAGGTCGCCGCCGGCCACGACCTGCTCGGCGGTGGCCGCGTTCCAGCGCTCGGGGTTGAGGTCGGCGCCCATCCGCAGCGTCTCGGCGACGGTGAGCTGCGGATACAGCGGCTTGTCCTGGGCGACGAAGCCGACCCGGACGCGGGCCTCGGCGGGCGTGCTGCCGAGCACGGTCAACCGGCCCTCGGTGGACGGGAGCAGCCCGGCGGCGAGCGTGAGCAGTGTCGACTTGCCGGCGCCGTTGGGCCCGACGAGGGCGCACACCCGCCCGGCGGGGAGCCGGAACGCGAAGTCCCGCAGTGCCCAGCGTCCCCGACGCCCGAAGCGCTTGCCGAGGCCGGTGGCCTCGAGAGCCGTGTCGCTCATGAACGTTCTCCCTGGAAGTGCTTGTCGAGTACGGCGGTGAAGAGGGCCGCCACGTCGTCCCGGTCCAGCCCCGCCTCGACGGCCCGCGCCGCCCACTCCTCCAGCTCCGCCCGCAGGGGGGAGTCGGCCGCGGCGGCGCCCAGGGACCGTCGGACGAAGGTGCCGAGCCCGCGCCGCGCCTCGACCAGGCCCTCCCGCTCCAGCTCGCGGTAGGCCTTGAGGACGGTGTTGGGGTTGATGGCGGTGGCCTCGACGACCTCGCGGGCCGTCGGCAGCCGGTCGCCGGGCTGCAGCAGGCCCAGGCGGAGGGCCTGTTTGGTCTGCTGGACGATCTGGACGTAGGTGGCGACACCGCTGTGCCGGTCGATGCGGAATTCGACCACGCGTTGAACCACCCTTTCACTAATTGAGTAGTGAAAGGGTGGTGCAAGAGAGGGGCGACCGTCAAGACGGCCGCCCCTCGTGTGGGGTCATGTCACGTTTCGGTGCGGTACATCAGGTCGGTCTCGTGCGTGCCGAACCCCAGTCGCTCGTACACCGACACCGCCGCCTTGTTGTCCGCGTCGACGTACAGCATCGCCGTCGGCAGTCCCTGGGCGGCCAGGTGGCGCAGGCCGATCGTGGTCAGGGCCTTGCCGAGGCCGCCGCCCTGCTCGCCCGGGCGGACCCCGAGCACGTACACCTCGCCGAGCCCGTCCTCGGCGTGCACCTTCGTCCAGTGGAAGCCGACCAGCTCCCCGGCCCGCTCGGCGAGGAAGAACCCGGCCGGGTCGAACCACGGTTCGGCCTTGCGGTCGTCCAGGTCGCGCTGCGTCAGCGAGCCCTGCTCCGGGTGGTGCGCGAACGCGGCCGCGTTGACGGCGAGCCAGGCCGCGTCGTCCTTGCCCGGCTCGAAGGCGCGCACGGTCACGCCCTGCGGCAGCACCGGCTCCGGCAGGTCCAGATCGGTCAACGACCGCCGCATCTGGCGCAGTTCACGGAACAGGGTCAACCCCAGCACCTGGGCGAGGTGCCGGGCGGCCGAGTGCCCGCCGTGCGCCCACACCCGCAGCCGCTTGCCCGAGGCGGCGAGCAGCGCCGAGCCCAGCGCCCGCCCGTGCCCGTGCCCGCGATGCGCGGGGTGGACGACCAGTTCGGCGGCCGGCGCCTCCACCGGATCGGTGTCCTCCAGCTGGGCGTAGCCGACGAGTTCGTCCCCGACGATCAGCAACAGATGTGACACGCCGGGTCGGGCGCCCCCGCGCAGCTGCAACCGCCCCTGCTCGGACACCGGCTGCTGCCCGTCGACGCGGGCGGCCTCGGTGAGCAGCCCGAGCACGGCCTCGGCCCGGTCCGGGTCGAGTGCGGAGAAGGTCTCGATGGAGCGGGAGGGGAAGGGTCGTACGGCGTCGTCGCTGCTCATGCGTACGAGGGTAGTTGGCTTCAAGGGAGTTCCAACGTGTATGAGTGACCGCCGACGCTCCGGGCTGCACGGCGGGGCCTCCGCAGGGAACGGAAGTTCTCACATCGAATGCGTGACCTTTGCGGGGAGCGGGTCGCTGGGTGCGATGAAAGGATCTTCGATACCGGTGCGGGGGTGAGGGGTGGGCGGGCTGCGGGAGCCGGCGGCGCCTTCGTCGAGATCGTTGAGACGGTGTGCGTGCCGGCCTTGATCGGGCTCGGCGTGTGGGAGATCTCCGCCGGGCGGATGAGCCTCGGTCTGCCCGAGGGCTACGACACGCACATCGCCCCGGGCACGGCAGCCCTCTCCGGCGGTCAGCTCTGGGGGTCCCCCCAGGCCCTTAAGGCACTGGGGGAGCATCGCCATCGCCCGCGCGATGCTCCGCCCCGGTCCTGGTCCTGGACGAACCCACGGCGGGCCTGGACGGGGTGGCCGCCCGTCAGGTCGTACAGCCCCTGCGCCGCCTGATGGCCGGCCGTACGACCATCATGATCACCCATGACCTGAGCCTCGCCCCCGACGCCGACCGCATCCTGGTCGTCGACCACGGCCGCCTGGTGGAGGCGGGTACGCACGAGGAGCTGCTCGCCCGGGGCGGCGCGTACGCGCGACTGGCGTCACCGCTGCCGGAGGCGGCCGCGACACCGGCACCGGAGGAGACGATGATCCTGCACTGGTAGGGAGCCACTGCTCAGGGCTGTTGCAGCGCCTTGGGAACCTGCGACTCCCAGCGCCAGTTCAGCAGCGCGGCGAGCACCGCGAACGTGCCCAGCGGAAGCCACAGGAACAGCACGAGCGAGGGCGGACGGTCCATGGTGAACAGGAGCGCCACCCACAGCAGGAAGCCACACCCGAGGGCGATCAACCCGCCGGTGATCGCCCGCTCCCACGCCTTGCGGTGCCCGGCCCTGCGCCGGATCCGTGCCTCCACCTCCGGCCGCCGCTCCCAGGCCGCGCCGCGGTGCCGGGCGGCGGCCTCGCGCAGCGCGGCGACCTCGGCGGGCACGTCGTCCAACTGCCAGTCGTCCATGTGCGGCAGCACGAATCGGCGGCCTTCGGTGTCGTACAGGTACGTGAACCACGTGCGGGCGGACTTGGCGGCATTCGGCACCGGCTCGGCCCGGATGTCGTAGATCTCGTGCCAGGCCCGGCTGCGTTCGGTCACGGCCCGCCGTGCGGTGATCCCGCGGGCCCCGACGAGTGTGCGGCCGCGCCGCATGTACACCACCATCTGCGCGGCCAGCAGGAGGTAACACGCGGCGAGTGACGCCGGAACCCACTCGGGCATGGTGTGGTGCCGGTTCAGCTGGTAGAGGGCGTTCAGACCCAGCAGCCCCATGCTGAGGGCCATGAGAGGCGGTGTCTTCTTCCGCTTGCGGTACTCGCGCTCGATCCCGCCGCCGTACGCGTCCACGCCCCGCCCACCGACCTCTCCTCGGACACCTGTGCGGAGGGATCGTAGAGCGGGACGTCGGGGACGGTGAAGGTCAGGGCCTGTTCCGGCGCTCAGGAGGCGGCAGGCGTCCAGTCACCCAGCCAGTCCGTGACCTCCTATGGGGGCTCATGGGGCGACTCCAGTCCCGTTGGTCGTGTGGGGTGACCTGGAGTTGCCGCGGGGGAGGGGAAGGTTGCCGACTCGGGTTGAACGGTGGGTTGGCTGGTGTGCACACGTTCGGGTGATCGCTGGCAGGTGTGCAGCTTTGGGGGGTTGTGCCTCCGCCATCGTGGGTCTTGCGGTCGAGAGGGCGGCCAGATCACGAACTACTGATGACAAAGGTGCGAGGCGGTTATGGTCGTAGACGCGGCACGTCGAAGGAGGACATCGGTCATGGCTGCTCACGCTGCGGAATCCGAGTCGGTCGTCCCTCCCATGCCCGAGCGGACGCCGAAGGCGCTGCGCGAAGCCATCGCCCAGCACACGCCTGAGCTCCTGCCTGACTTCGACAGGCACTGGAAGAGGGCGATTGCCGACGCATACAACGTAGGCCCTGTGCCCGCGTTCGTGGCCTTCTGGTGGGGCGAGTACGCCATGGCCCGGGATCCCGAGCTGGACGCACACGTGCACGATCTCGAACTCCGGGCCGCAGAGTCCACCGACATCGCCGAAGCGATCGCCCTTCTCGAAGAGGCGGCGAAGATTCGCCACCGGGTGCAAGGACTGGAGCCCGGCGAGTGACCGACACTGATGCCTGCCTCCCCGACGGAATGCAGGTCATGCCTGTCCGATCCAGTGAGCCGAAGGGCGCTCGTGCCCTCTTCTTCGACAACGAAAACGGCTGGCTGAAGTACACCTTCGTACCCCGCACCGAAGATCCGCAGATTGTGGTGGAACAGATCTTCTGGTTCGGAACCGAACCCTCTACGGAGCCCCCGGCGGAGCCGTAGCCGCCCCCGGCAACCGCACCGTCGCCACCGCCCCGCCGCCCTCCGCGCGGGACAGGGTGACGGTACCGCCCGCCTGCTGGACCGTGCGGGCCACGATGGACAGACCCAGGCCCGAGCCCGGCAACGCACGCGCACTCGGCGAGCGCCAGAAGCGGTCGAAGACGTGGGGGAGTTCGTCGGCGGGGATGCCGGGGCCGTGGTCGCGGACGGTCAGGACGCCGTCGGCCAGCTGGACGTCGATCGTGCCGCCCCCGGGGCTGAACTTCACCGCGTTGTCGAGGATGTTGACGATCGCCCGCTCCAGGGCGGAGGGCTCCGCGCGTACGAACCAGGGCTTCAGGTCCGCCGTGATCGTAAGCTCCGGTCCGCGCAGCCGGGCCCGGCGCAGGGCGGCCTCGACAGTGTTCTGGAGGGCGACGATCTGGACGCGTTCGCCGCGCTGGCCTTCCGAGCGGGACAGCTCCTGCAGGTCGCCGATCAGGGCGGCCAGCTCCGTCATCTGCGCCTTCACCGAGGCGAGGAGCGCCTTGCGGTCCTCCGGGGGGATCGGGCGGCCCGTCTCCTCGCTGCGGGTGAGGAGTTCGATGTTGGTGCGCAGGGAGGTGAGGGGGGTGCGCAGTTCATGGCCGGCGTCCGCGATGAGCTGCTGCTGCAGGTCGCGGGAGCCGGCCAGGGCGGTGGTCATCGAGTTGAAGGAGCGGGAGAGCCGGGCGACCTCGTCCTCGCTGTCGTCCTCCACGGGGATGCGGACGCTCAGGTCCTCGGTCCGTGCGACGTGCTCGACGGCCTCCGTGAGCCTGTCGACCGGCCGCAGTCCCGCACGGGCGACCGCGAGTCCCGCCGCACCGGCCCCGACCACTCCGATGCCGGAGACGGCGAGGAGGATCAGAGCGAGGTCGTTGAGCGTGTTCTGGGTGTTCTTCAGCGGTATGGCGACCTGGAGAGCCGTGTCCGGATACGGCTTCGGTGGAGCGCCCAGGCCGTCGGTGACGGTCAGGGACTGGGTCAGCACGCGTACGGCGTTGCCCTCGGAGTCGGTGCCGTTGCGCACGAGGAACTTCTGGCGCAGTAGGCCGTCGTGGGCGGGCGCGTCGACGATGACGGCCATGTCGGAGGCGGTGGTCTTCACCCGGCCCGCGGAGTTCGCGAACACGCAGGCGGTGCCGTCCCGCTTCATGAGCTGGTAGTAGTTGCTGTGGATGTGGAAGCCGCCGAGGTCCGACCCGCTCGGCTGCTGCGGGCACGACTCCAGCGTGGTCATCGCGTCCTCCACCCGCTGGGGCGAGGAGGCCTTCTGCAGATCCTTGTCGACCTGGTCGTACAGCTTCCGCTCCACGATGAACCAGCACGTGACCGAGACCGCGGCCACCGCGAACGCCACCGCCGCCGCCACCAGCATCGCCAGTCGCGCCCGGATCGGCAGGGCCCGGTAGCTGCGGACCAGCTTGTTCACTCCGCGCCGCCCTGGCGAAGGACGTACCCCACGCCCCGGACCGTGTGCACGAGCCGCGGCTCGCCGCCGGCCTCCGTCTTGCGGCGCAGGTACATGACATAGACGTCCAGGGAGTTGGACGACGGCTCGAAGTCGAAGCCCCACACCGCCTTGAGGATCTGCTCCCGGGTGAGGACCTGGCGCGGGTGGGCCATGAACATCTCCAGCAGGGTGAACTCCGTGCGGGTCAGTTCGACCTGGCGGCCACCCCGGCTGACCTCGCGCGTCGCGAGGTCCATGCGCAGGTCGGCGAAGGTCAGCGCCTCGTCCTCCTGGGCCTCGGCGGACAGGGCCGTCGCGTAGGTGCTGCGGCGCAGCAGGGCACGGATGCGGGCGAAGAGTTCGTCCAGCTCGAAGGGCTTGACCAGGTAGTCGTCGGCCCCGGCGTCCAGGCCCGTCACCCGGTCGCCGACCGTGTCGCGGGCCGTGAGCATGAGGATCGGAGTCGTGTCGCCGGCGCCCCGGATGCGGCGGGCCGTGGTCAGACCGTCCATGCGGGGCATCTGGATGTCCAGGACG
The DNA here is from genome assembly GCF_053597295.1 of Streptomyces sp. NPDC001450. NCBI lineage: Bacteria > Bacillati > Actinomycetota > Actinomycetes > Kitasatosporales > Streptomycetaceae > Streptomyces > Streptomyces sp. NPDC001450. Next base: position 59,326 of record NZ_JBSFHY010000034.1, on the reverse strand, counting down.
ACCAGGTCGGGCCGGTAGGCCTGGGCCTTGTCCAGCGCGTCCGCCCCGTCGACGGCGACCTGCGTGTCGTACCCCTCGAACGCGAGGCTGCGCTGGAGCGCCTCGCGGACGGCGGGCTCGTCGTCGACGATCAGGATGCGCTGGGGGTCACGGTCGCCTTCGGCGGGGCTCATCGCTCGCGTTCCTCGGGGTGCGGTGGGTCGTGGACGGGTGTCTCTCAGCCTCGCACGAGCCGAGGCCGCCGGGCACGTGTGCCGGGCTCAGACGCCCGAGGTGCTCAGCTCGCGTATCGCGGAGAGCCGGTGCAGTGGAACCTTGCGGCGGTGCGGGCGGCCGGCCGAGGTGCGCAGGCCCATCAGCTGGGGGACGGGCGGCACCTCCGGTGCGCGCGGAGCCGGCGCGTGCAGTGCGTGCGCGACCGAGAGGGCCAGGGTGAGGTCGGCCGGACCGGTGCCGGCGGTCTGGTGCGAAACCTGCATGATCATGACGTACTCCCTCGTGCCCCGCGGGGCTCAGCTGGTGGAGCCCGCCCGCAGCTTGGCCAGGTCGGACTTGACGGTGTTGACGGGGATCGCGAAGCCCAGGCCGATGCTGCCCGCGTCCGAGGACGACGAGGACTGCGAACTCGACGAGTACATCGCGGAGTTGATGCCGATGATGTTGCCGCTCGCGTCGATCAGCGCCCCGCCGGAGTTGCCGGGGTTGAGTGAGGCGTCGGTCTGGATCGCCTTGTAGGTGGTGGTGGACGAGCCTGTGTCGCCGTTGAACTGGCGGCCGCCGAACTGGAACGGCCACTGCCCGTCGCCGCCCTGGTTCTGGCCCTGGTTCTCGTCCGTGGATACGGTCACGTCACGGGCGAGCGCGGAGACGATGCCGCTGGTGACGGTGCCGGTCAGGCCCTCGGGAGAGCCGATCGCCACGACCGAGTCGCCGACCTGGACGTTCGCGGAGTTGCCGAGCGAGGCGGCCTTCAGACCGGAGGCGTCCTTCAGCTTGATCAGCGCGAGGTCCTTGGAGCTGTCGGTGCCGACGATCTCGGCGGTGTAGCTCTCGCCGTCGCTGGTGCGCACCTTGACGGAGGTGGCGCCGGAGACGACGTGGTTGTTGGTGACGATCTCGCCGTCACCGGTGATGATCACGCCGGAGCCGGTGGACGAGCCGTTGCTGAGCGTCGCCTGGATCTCGACCACGCTCGGGCTGACCGCGGCGGCGATCGCGGCGACGTCGCCCCTCTTGCTGGAGGGGACCACCGTGGTCGTCGTACCGGTGGAGGCGACCGTGTCCTTGCCGGTCAGCTCCTGGAAGGCGTAGGCCGTGCCGCCGCCGACCGCGGCCGCGACGATCGCCACCGCCGCGAGCAGCCCTATCGGGCCGCGGGTGCGCCCCCGCCTCGGCGCGGGGCCGGGCTCGGGAGCCGGCATCGTGGCCGTCGGGGGCTCGTACGGCGGCGGGGCCGGCCACTGGGGGTTCACGGGAGCGGAGTAGCTGTGCTGCTGGCTGTAAGCGCCCTGGCTCTCGGTCATGGCATGAGGATGTCCCGCGACCATGAGAGCTTCCTGAGTGCTCCCTGAGAAGCCCGACAGAACCTCGTTTGCCCGATATAAAGACGCTCCTCGCGGCTCGGGTCGGGCTCTCACGAGCCCTTCATGAACGGCTCGGCCTCGTGAAGGGCTCAGACACAGCCGCAGCTGGTGCGGACCACCAGCCGGGACGGGAACGTCTTCAGCCGCTCGCGCCGCGAGCCCGCCACCCTGAGGCCGTCGTCCAGGACCAGGTCCACCGCGGCCCGGGCCATCGCGGAGCGGTCCGAGGCGACCGTCGTCAGCGGCGGGTCGGCGAGCGCCGCCTCCTTGATGTCGTCGAACCCGGCCACCGCCAGTTCCCCGGGCACGTCGATGCGCAGCTCGCGCGCGGCCCGCAGCAGGCCGATCGCCTGGTCGTCGGTGGAGCAGAAGACGGCGGGCGGCCGGTTCGGACCGGACAGGACCTCCAGGGCCACGCGGTAGGCGTCGTAGCGGTTGTACGGCGCCTCGAACAGGCGGCCCTCGGTGGAGATGCCCGCCTCGGCCATGGCCCGCTTCCAGCCCTCGACGTGGTCGGAGACCGGGTCGCCGACGGCCGGCGTCTCGGCCGTGCCGCCCATACAGGCCACGTACTCGTAGCCGTGCTCCAGCAGGTGGCGTACGGCGAGCTGGGCGCCGCCCAGGTCGTCGGTGACGACGGCGACGTCGTCGATGGCCTCCGGGCGCTCGTGCAGCAGCACCACCCGGGCGTCCCAGGCCTCGATCTCGGCGGCCGCGAGGTCGTTCAGCGCGTGGCTGACCAGGATCAGGCCCGACACCCGCATACCGAGGAACGCGCGCAGGTAGTGCACCTCGCGTTCGCCGATGTAATCGGTGTTGCCGACGAGCACCATCTTTCCGCGCTCGGAGGCGGCCTGCTCGACGGCGTGGGCCATCTCGCCGAAGAACGGCTGACGGGCGTCCGGGATGATCAGGCCTATGAGGTCCGTGCGCCGCGACGCCATCGCCTGGGCGACCCGGTCGGGCCGGTACCCCAGCTCCTTGATCGCCGCGAGGACACGCTCGCGCGTGGCCGGGGCGACCGGCCGGGGTCCGTTGTTGATGACATAACTGACGACGGCGGTGGAAGTCCCAGCCAGCCGTGCCACGTCATCCCGAGTCACCTTGGCCACGCGCGGAGTCTACGCGGATGGACCCGCTCTGGGCAGGGCGTATCGCATGCCGACTGTGCGGTAGCAATGCCCCGCACAAGCGGTTCCCATGCCTCCGCTATGCGTCCGCGTGGACCTCGGAGCCGTCCAGGACGGCCGATGCGCCCGCATCCTCCGCCTTTTCCCGGTCCGCCTTGGCCTTGGAGTCGTCAGCGGACCGGTCGCCTTTTTCGGGCGTAACGAATCGATAACCGACGTTCCGGACGGTCCCGATCAGCGACTCGTGCTCGGGGCCGAGCTTGGCGCGCAGCCGCCGTACGTGCACGTCGACGGTCCGGGTGCCGCCGAAGTAGTCGTAGCCCCACACCTCCTGCAGCAGCTGGGCGCGGGTGAAGACCCGGCCCGGGTGCTGGGCGAGGTACTTGAGGAGTTCGAACTCCTTGAAGGTGAGGTCCAGGACCCGGCCCTTGAGCTTGGCCGAGTAGGTCGCCTCGTCCACGGACAGGTCGCCGTTGCGGATCTCCATCGGGGAGTCGTCGGCGACGATCTGCTGGCGGCCCATCGCGAGCCGGAGCCGGGCCTCGACCTCGGCCGGGCCCGCGGTGTCGAGCAGGACGTCGTCGATGCCCCAGTCGGCGGTGACGGCGGCCAGGCCGCCCTCGGTGACGACGAGGAGAAGCGGGCAGCCGGGGCCGGTCGAGCGCAGCAGCTGACAAAGGCTGCGCACCTGCGGCAGGTCGCGGCGGCCGTCGATGAGGATGACGTCGGCGCCCGGGGTGTCGACCAGGGCGGGGCCTTCGGCCGGGGCGACCCGCACGTTGTGCAGGAGCAGACCGAGTGCGGGCAGCACCTCCGTCGACGGCTGGAGGGCGTTGGTCAGGAGCAGCAGAGAACTCATACGTCTGGTTCCTCCTCGGTCCCTGCGAGGACGTGTGCGGTGCGATCCCGTAGGCCCCGTACACGAGCGTTCGCCTGAGGTTTCCCGCTTCGTATACAACGCTTCCGAAAGCACAAAAGGACCCGGGGGCTACGCTGCCCGAGTCCTCTGCCCAGCAGAATAGCCCACATGAGCAACCGTCCGGCAGGTCATACGGCACGTTCCACCGTTCGTCCGAATCCCGAGACAGGCAGACGGGGCCCTATCAGGACGTTTGTGCGCACGGCCGACGGAGTTCCGGTCGATTCCGTATACAACCCGGCAGCGGTCGTATACGAAGCAGCGCCGGCCGCCTCCCGTCCACCCTCCCGCGACCCGGTGTTCGTGATCGCCCACGGCTTCACCGGGGACGTCGACCGGCCGCATGTACGAAGGGTGGCCGGCGCGCTCGCCCGTTACGGCGCCGTCGTCACCTTCTCCTTCCGCGGCCACGGCGCCTCGGGCGGCCGGTCCACGGTCGGCGACAAGGAGGTGCTGGACCTGGCCGCCGCGGTGGAGTGGGCGCGCGGCTTCGGGCACGCCCGCGTGGTGACCGTCGGCTTCTCCATGGGCGGCTCGGTGGTGCTGCGGCACGCGGCCCTGTACCCGGGCACGGTCGACGCGGTGGTCTCGGTCAGCGCCCCCGCGCGCTGGTACTACCGGGGCACGGCCCCCATGCGCCGGCTGCACTGGCTGGTCACCCGCCCCGAGGGCCGCCTGGTCGGCCGCTACGGTCTGCGCACCCGCATCCACCACCGTGAGTGGAACCCGGTGCCGCTCTCCCCGGTGCAGGCGGTCCCGAGGATCGCCCCCACTCCGCTGCTCATCGTGCACGGCGACCGTGACGGCTACTTCCCTCTCGACCACCCCCGGATGCTCGCCGACGCGGCCGGTGACCACGCCGAACTCTGGCTGGAGCCAGGCATGGGCCACGCCGAGCACGCGGCGGACGAGGCCCTGCTGGCCCGGATCGGCGACTGGGCCGTCGGCCGCGCGCGTTCCGGCACCGCCAGGGTGCCTTAGCCTGACACCGTCCGTCCCTAGTCTCTTGTCAGTCCCTTTTCAGTTTTCAGTCCCTGTCGTCGATTGAGGAACCAGATGCCCAAGGTCACGGTCCGCTACTGGGCCGCTGCCAAGGCCGCGGCCCAGGTCGCCGAGGAGCCGTACGACGCGGCCACCCTCGCCGTCGCGCTCGCCGCGGTGCGTGAGCGACACCCCGGTGAACTCACGCGCGTCCTGCAGCGATGCTCCTTCATCGTCGACGGTCACCCCGTGGGGACCCGCGCACATGAGACGGTACGGCTGGCCGAGGGCGGCACGGTCGAGGTGCTCCCGCCGTTCGCAGGAGGATGAAGGCGATGAGCGACCAGCCGTATCAGGGCGGGCCGTACGAGGGGTATGAGGGTTACGACCCGTACGGACAGCACCAGCAGCACCAGCAGCACCAGCAGCACCAGCAGCAACACCAGCAGCACCAGGCGGCGCCGCAGGCCTGGCCCGGGCAGCAGCCCCAGGCCGGGTACGACCAGTACGGAGGCGGGCAGGGCCAGTACGCCGACCCGTACCCGCACGCGGGGTACGACCCGCAGCACACCCAGCAGTGGCAGGGCCAGACCTGGGAGACGCAGACGCACGCGCAGGTGCACGCGGCGGAGACGGCGTACCTGCCGCCGCGGGAGCCGTACGCCCCGCAGGCACCGGCCGCCGAGCCCCAGCAGTACCAGCAGCAGCCCGCGCCCCAGCACCACCAGCCGGAGTCCGCGCCCGAGTCCGCGCCCGAGTCGGCGCCTGCGGCCGAGTCCGAGGGGGATCCCGCCTACGGCCCCGCCACCCTCTCCGGCAACTCCCGCATCACCGACGCGCAGCGGGCCCGCCTGGAGGGCCGCTCCCCGATCATCGAGCCCGGCATGCAGCCGGCGCTGCTCACCGCCGGGCTGGGCCTGCTCCTCGCCGCGACGGCCCCCGTCGCCTCGTACGCCCTCGTCGTACCGCTGGTGCTGCTCCAGGCCGTGACGGCGGCGGGCTGGTTCCGGCTGAACGGCATGTGGCCCGCCCGGCAGGGCATCGCGCTGGCCTTCCTGGGCGCGCTCACCGCGGACGTGGCCGTCCTGGCCGCGGGCCGCGATCACGCGCCCGCCGCGATCCTCGGCACCCTCGGCCTCTGGGTCCTGCTGTCCCTGGTCCTCCAGCTGCGTTCGCACGCCTCGCCGGACGAGCGGATGTACGGCCTGATGGCGACGGTCGCCTCCTCGTCCCTCGCGGTCCTGGCGACGGGCTACCTGGCCGCCGACCCGCACGCGGTCCCGGTGGGCGCGGCGGCGGTGGCCGTGGCGATCCTGGCCCGCGCGCTGCCGTTGCCGACCCCGGCGTCGGTCGCGGTCTCGGTGCTGGCCGCCGCCGGCGCGGGTATCGCGGTCGGCGGCATGACGGGCCTCGGCGCGAAGGGCTCCGCCCTGGGAGCGGCGGCCGCGATCTGCGCTCTGATCGGCCACCGGGTCGCCAGCTACGACTACCCGTCCCGTTTCGTCCACTTCACGGCGGGCGTGGCGCTTCCCTTGTCGGCGGCGGCGCCGGTGGTGTGGGTACTGGGGCGCGCCCTGGGCTGAGCGCCGTTGACCTGCGGGCCGTCTTCGCCTGCGGGCGCGTGGGGGATGGTTCGCGGGGCTGTGTCTGATATGCGGCTCCGCCGCGTGGGCGCGACCAGCCACCGCCTGAGTCACTCAGCGGGACACCGCACCACGCCCCCGTGATCGCCCTCCGCTGCGGCACCGCACCCCTCCTGGCTGTGGAATTTGTGGAATTTGGGCCGCCCGCTGTGGATCTGGCGGCCGTTCTGCGCGTATCCGCCTCCGTCCTGGGCCATGCTCGTAACACCCAGGAATGCGCAGAGTAGTTCAACTGTCGCATTCCGTATGGATATTGGGTAAAAGGAGGCAAACCCATGGAGCCCGGAACTCTGCTCTACGACCCCGCCACCGACAGAATCGGTGAGTACCAGGACCGGTCGGGGCCGTACGCGATGCTGCGCCCCGTCGGCGGCGGCCGGGAGTGGCAGGCCGACCCCGACGCCCTGCGCCCGGCCACGGACCGGGAACGGCTCCACGCCGGTGTCCGCGCCGCGAACGACCGCACCTCGGCACTGCCGTCGCCTCCGCCGCTCGACGCCGTCAGCCGTCCGCCCCGGCCGGTGCCGGGGTGCCCGGCATGCTTGCAGCTGGCGGAGCGGCGGGAGGTCGCGCGGGCGGTGTACGACCGCAGCGCCGAGACCGACGCGAACGTCCTGCTTCGCCAGCACCAGCGACAGGAGCACCGCGCATGAGGGCCGGCCCGGGGTCTGCTGTACGAGGGGTGCCGGCGGCAGCAGAAGCACGCGGCGCCGCGAGAACGGACACGGTCGACGGCGCTGCGCCTTGTCACAAGTGATCCACAACCCCCCGGCGGTCCGGTGCGTCCGGTTACCGTGGCGTACTGGTACACCACCGCACACGACCGCCGACCCGGGGGAAACACCACCATGCGCGCCCTGCGAATAATCCTGATCCTCGTCGTGATCCTGGGCGGGCTCTTCGTGATCGCCGACCGCGTCGCCGTGCACTTCGCCGAGGGCGAGGCCGCGGACAAGCTGAGGACGACGCAGAACCTGGCGTCGACCCCGGACGTGGACATCAAGGGCTTCCCCTTCCTCACCCAGGTCGCGGGCGGCTCCCTGGACGACGTCGAGGTCGGCATCAAGAACTACGAGGCGGCCACCGGCACCAACGGCAGGACCATCCGCATCGACGACCTGAAGGCCGACATGAAGAGCGTCGACTTCTCCGGCGACTACAGCTCCGCCACGGCGGCCGCCGCGTCCGGCACCGCGACGATCGCCTACGACCAGCTGCTGAGCGCGGTCAAGGACGACCCGGTCGCCCTGCCCCTGGGTGCCACCGGCAAGGTGACCGGCCTCTCCTACGGCGGCAACGGCAAGGTCAGGGCCACGGTCGTGGTCGCCGGTGTGCCGGTCCCGGTGCTCGGCACGGTCACCGTCCAGGGCGACACCGTGAAGGTGCATGCCGACGGGCTGCCCAAGTTCGGCAACCAGGCGCTCGACGTCTCCGAGGTGAAGATCGACCAGCTCCCCGGCGGCATCAAGCTGGACAAGGTGCAGGCCGCCAAGGACGGTGTGGAGATCAGCGTGAAGGGTTCGAACGTCAAGCTGGCGGGGTAGTACGACAGCCGGCTGAAACGGTGGGTGTCCGAAAGGCGAGACGCAGCCGTCCGCACCGCAGATGCACCGACCGGCGCAAGCGCCCGGAGGCCGTCCCGCGACGCCCCGGGCGCGTTCCGTATCCCATTATTCGGACGATCTCGTCTCACAGTCCGACACGCCGGTGACACGCCTGCCCGGACGTCCCTACGATCGGGGCCATGAAGCGACAGGCGGATCTCACGAAGCGGCGGGCAGTCGACCTGTGCCGCGTTGCCGCCATGCTCTGTCGCCCCTTCTGAGCGAAAGTCCCTGACTTCCGCATCTCACCCCCGCCCTGATGGAAGGGCACCCGTGCGCCTCCGGACGAACCGGAGCCGTACCCGTACGCACTCGCACGCCTCGCCGCAACTGCCCCGGAGGAGAGAAGAGCATGAGCCGCAGCGACGTCCTCGTCGACGCCGACTGGGTCCAGGACAACCTGGACAACCCGAACATCGCGATCGTGGAGGTGGACGAGGACACGTCCGCCTACGAGAAGAACCACATCAAGAACGCGATCCGCATCGACTGGACCAAGGACCTGCAGGACCCGGTCCGCCGCGACTTCATCGACCAGGAGGGCTTCGAGAAGCTCCTGTCGAAGAAGGGCATCGCCAACGACACGCTGGTGATCCTCTACGGCGGCAACAACAACTGGTTCGCGTCGTACGCCTACTGGTACTTCAAGCTGTACGGCCACGAGAACGTCAAGCTCCTCGACGGCGGCCGCAAGAAGTGGGAGCTGGACGCCCGCGAGCTGGTCGACGGCGCCGACGTGCCCGAGCGCGCCGCGACCGACTACAGGGCCAAGGCCCAGGACACCTCGATCCGCGCCTTCCGCGACGACGTCGTGGCGGCCATCGGCTCGCAGAACCTCGTCGACGTCCGCTCGCCCGACGAGTTCTCCGGCAAGCTGCTCGCCCCGGCCCACCTCCCGCAGGAGCAGTCGCAGCGTCCGGGCCACGTCCCGACCGCCCGCAACATCCCGTGGTCGAAGAACGCCAACGACGACGGCACCTTCAAGTCGGACGACGCGCTCAAGGAGCTCTACGCCGACGAGAAGGTGGACCTCGCCAAGGACACGATCGCCTACTGCCGCATCGGTGAGCGCTCGGCCCTGACCTGGTTCGTGCTGCACGAGCTGCTGGGCGTCCAGAACGTCAAGAACTACGACGGCTCCTGGACCGAGTACGGCTCCCTCGTCGGCGTGCCGATCGAGCTCGGCGCCAACAAGTAACCCATCCCGACCCGACCTTCTGGTCAGACCCCTCTGGAGAAAGACATGTGTGGAGCGAAGGCCGGCGGCCCCGACGCCTCGACGATCAAGCCCGGTGAGACCACGATCCAGGGTCAGGTGACCCGCGACGGCGAGCCGGTGACCGGCTACGTCCGCCTGCTGGACTCGACCGGCGAGTTCACCGCGGAGGTGCCCACCTCCGCCACGGGACAGTTCCGCTTCTACGCGGCCGAGGGCACCTGGACCGTCCGCGCCCTCGTCCCCGGCGCCACCGCCGACCGCACGGTCGTGGCCCAGCAGGGCGGCCTCGCGGAGGTCGCGATCGCGGTCTGAGCAACCTCAGAACCGGCCGAAGGGCCGCACCCCCCGGGTTGGACGCCTGGGGTGCGGCCCTTCGGCCTGTCCGGACCTACCCTGGAGTTGTGCTCGCGAGGCGACGTCATGTGTACCTCGCCATGATGGGGACCTGCATCGGTCTCTTCGTCCTGGCGTGGGCGGTCGTACGCCTCTGGTCGATCCCCGTCGCGGTCGGCATGTGCGTGGTCGCCATGCTCATCCCGCCCGTGGCCGCGATGGTGGCCAACCGGCGCGGTCCCGACGACCGCTGGTGGGACGACCCCTCGGGCGACCCGCAGTCCGACGAGTGGTGGGACGAGCTGGACGGCAAGAAGCGGCCCAGGTCGTGAGACGGGCTGCTCAGTAGACGAGAGCCTGCGTCTCGTCCCCGAGTGCCTCCTGCACGAAGACCTGCGCGCCCGCGATCCGGACGCCCTCCAGGACGTCCTTCTCGGTGATCTCGCGCCGGGCGGCGCACTGCGTGCACAGCGTGATGCGGCCGGCCGCGAGGATCGAGTCGATCAGGTCCGGCAGCGGCGCGGCATGCGGCAGCTCGAACTCGGCGGCCCGCCCCGGCAGCGCGAACCAGGACGACTCCCCGGTCAGCCACAGCGAGACCTCGACCCCGCTGGCCACGGCCACCGCCGCCACCGTGAACGCCTGTGAGCAGCGCTCGGGTGCGTCGGCCCCGGCGGTCACCTTGATCACGAGCTTCTTCGCCATGGCCGAATCGTAATCCTTTCCCCTACAACTCCATGCACATGCCATGAGTCTTCTGTGCGCGCGGATGACGGAATCCGCGCTTCCCCTGATCCGGGAGACGTCTTGGAAGCAACAGAAGAGAGATCCGACGCTCCGGACGCACCGGTCGTGCCGGATGCGCCCGACCTGTCCCGGCCCCGCCGGCACGGCCGTACGCCCCGGCTGATCGGCGCCGCCGTCCTGCTCGGCCTGGTCGCCGGCACCTGTGCCGGGTACCTGGTCCAGGCCGACCGCGAGCCCACGAGGCTGCCGTCGCTCTCCCAGCCGGTGATCAAGCAGGCCAAGGGCGAGGTCGAGCCGCTCTCGGCTGCGCAGGACCGCAGGATCAAGACCGAAGGCGACCTGCGCAAGCTGCTGCTGAAGAAGCCGAACGGTGCGAGGGAGGCGGACTGGGTGCCCGCCGACGGCTGGATGGGCCTGGCCGCGTACGCCGACGAGTACACCGACTCGGGCGAGAAGTTCAGCGATCTCGTGGGACACGAGTTCCGCCGGGCGGCGTCACCGGCTGGAAGGTCGGCAGCGCGTACGCCGTGAACATCCGGCTGGTCCAGTACCGGCAGGAGGACTCCCTGGGGGCCGTCGACACCAGCCACAACCTCCAGGACGACGCGGAGTCCGCGTCCCCGACCGACAGCTGGAGCATCCCCGGAACCGGGGACGGCAGGGCGTATGTCGACAACCGCGGGCCGTTCTACAGCGCCGAGGCGCACGCCTGGCGCGGGGACGTCGCGATGGAGATCTGGATCTACGGCACCAAGCCGATCAGCAAGAAGACGATCATGGACCTGGCCGAGCGGCAGATGGAGCGGCTGTGACCGAGAAGCAGAACGAGCCCCGCCGCCGGGGCCGTGTCGCCGCCGTCGCCGGTTCCGCGCTACTGGCCGGAGCCCTCGTCGCCGGGGTGGGCTACACCGTCGTGACCGTGCAGGGCGCCGACCGCGACGCGGGTGCTCCCGTCTGGAAGTTGCCCAGGGTGACGGCCGACAAGGACAGGGTGGCGGCGCGGCCCGGGCTCGCCGGCATGCTCGTGCCGTACGGGACCGGTCTCTGGGTCCGCGGCCCCGACATCGGACAGTTCGGCTCCGACGCGCAACTCAACGGTGCCCAGGCCACGGCGCTGCGGAAGGAGTCGGTGAGCGGTCTGCCCCGGTCCCTGCGCAAGCGGCTGGAGCAGCAGATCGACCGGCAGCACATCAAGGGCATGGCGATGCGCAGCTATTTCAGCGGGGCGTCACAGGCCAACATGTGGAACGACGGCGACTACTCGGTGAGCATCGTGCTGGCCCAGATGGAGGACAGGGCGGCGGTCCGCTCCGCCTCGACCTCCCAGAACGCGTTCCTCGCCGCCCTGGGAAGCCTGCGCGCGGGCCCCAGGATCAAGGGCTACGAGAACGCCAGGTGCTTCCGCTCGCCCAAGGGCACCGACGAGGGCCTCGACACGATGCTCTGCTCCGCGTACGTCGGCGACATCCTGGTCACCGCCACCGCGACGGGCGGGCAGCCACTCGACACCGAGGGGGTCGCGAAGCTCCTGCGCACCCAACTCGACCGTATCGACGAGCCGGGGGAGGCCGTATGAGCGAGCAGGAGACGACGCGGGAGACACCGCAGGAAACGACGACCGCGACCGATCCGCAGCCCGCGGCGCCGACGCTCCCCGGGGCCGGGGCCCCGCCGCCCGCCGCCCCCGGCAAGGACCGCCGAGCCCTGCGGGCCGTCCTTCGCTGGACCGCAGCCGTCACCGTCTTCGCGGCGGTCGGGGCGGGAACGGCGTACGGGATCACCCGGATGGACCGGACGGACCTCCCCGGGCTGGCCACCGCCTCGGACGGCCGCTGGGACTACCCGGAGCTGACCAGGCCGCCGTTGCCCTCCGGCAGCCCCGGGCCGTTCGCCGACGCGAACCCGGCCGGCGCCCACTACGCCGACCTGCGCGCCCTGCTCCTGCCCGCGCCCGAGGGCGCCAAGGAGGACAAGGCGCTGCGCGGCTCGGACGGCTGGCTGGCTACGCCCTCAAGGAGGAGCGGGACGAGCTGCGGCAGAAACTCGTGGACACCGGTCTGCGGCACATCGCGGCCCGCGGCTGGAGCACCCCGGACGGCACCCGGACCCGCATCTACCTGCTGCAGTTCGGCACGGCGAACGTCGTGGAGACGAAGTTCGCGAGCGACAACGTGGCATACAGCACCCCGGCCCGCCAGGTGCGCGGCTCCGGAGAGTCCGCCTACGACGAGGGCTTCCCCAAGGCGGCGGCGGTCTCGCGGACCGAATGTGTCGCCTACGTCGAGTCGAAGCCGTACGGCGCCGAGCAGGTCCGACAGGCCTACGTCTCGGCGGGGGACGTCTTCGCGGTGATCCTGCAGTCCCGCAAGGGCGGTGCCCTCGCCGTACCCTTCCAGCAGACGGTCACCCTGCAGAGCCAGCTGCTCGGCTGAGGCACACCTGGCCAGGAGTGCCGGGCCCCGGCCGCGTAAGCTGGGGCCCGGCTCTGTCGTACGCCCACCCTCGCTCAAGGAGCACCCGTGGAGATCTTCTTCGAAACCTTGCTGGTCCTGGTCTGCGTCGGCGTCCTCGCCTTCGCCGGGCTGACCGTGAAGAAGCTGTACCAGGGCCAGCGCTGACCCAGACCTAGGAACTGCCGCTCATGATCGAGATCCCGTCCGACCTCCACAAGGACCTGGTCCCCCTCGCCTTCCTGCTCGGGAACTGGGCGGGCGCGGGCGTCCACGACTTCCCCGGCTCGCAGAAGTGCAACTTCGGGCAGGAGGTCACCTTCACCCACGACGGCCGGGACTTCCTGGAGTACCACTCCCGCACCTGGGTGCTGGACAACGACGGGAACAAGGTCCGTCCGCTGGAGTCGGAGTCCGGCTTCTGGCGGATCGACGCCGGCCGCAAGGTCGAGGTCACGATGACCCGCGACGACGGCGTCATCGAGATCTGGTACGGCGAGCTGGCCGACAAGAAGCCGCAGATCGACCTGGTCACGGACGCGGTGGCGCGCACGGCCGCCGCCCAGCCCTACAGCGGCGGCAAGCGCCTGTACGGCTACGTCAAGAGCGACCTCATGTGGGTCGGCGAGAAGCAGACCCCCGAGGTCGAGCTGCGCCCCTACATGTCGGCACACCTGAAGAAGGTCGTCACCCCGGAGGAGGTCGAGCGCTGGGCCAAGGCCCTTCCGGACGACCTGCCCGACGACGGCATCGCGTTCTTCAAGTAGGCCTTCCGCCGGGTGGCTCTAGACTTTCCAGTGTGGTGAGCACCGACTGGAAGAGCGACCTCAGGCAGCGCGGCTACCGGCTGACGCCGCAGCGGCAACTCGTGCTCGAAGCCGTGGACACCCTTGAGCACGCGACCCCCGACGCCATCCTCGGTGAAGTGAGGAAGACCGCGTCGGGGGTCAACATTTCCACCGTGTACCGCACGCTGGAGCTGCTGGAGGAGCTGGGCCTGGTCAGCCACGCCCACCTCGGCCACGGTGCGCCCACCTACCACCTCGCCGACCGCCACCACCATCTGCACCTGGTGTGCCGCGACTGCGAGAACGTCATCGAGGCCGATGTGGACGTGGCCGCCGAGTTCACGGCCAAGCTGCGGGGGCAGTTCGGCTTCGACACCGACATGAAGCACTTCGCGATCTTCGGCCGCTGCCAAGACTGTTCGCTCAAGGGTTCAAGTACCAAGTCGTAGGCTTACCCGTATGAAAAGCCCTCTGCTGTCCCTGCCCGGCGCCGTTCCCGCCGAGGGTGTGGACGAAGGCGTCGCCGCCCACTACGGCGACCTGTTCCGCGAGCAGCGCGCCCTCGCCGACGGCACCGGATTCGTCGACCTCTCCCACCGCGGGGTGGTCACCGTGTCCGGCGAGGACCGCCTCACCTGGCTGCATCTGCTGCTCACCCAGCACGTCAGCGAACTGCCCGCGGGCGAGGCCACCGAGGCACTGATCCTCTCCGCGCACGGCCACATCGAGCACGCGCTGTACCTGGTGGACGACGGGACGACGGTCTGGGCCCATGTGGAGCCCGGCACCCAGGAGACGCTGCTCGCCTACCTGGAGTCGATGAAGTTCTTCTACCGGGTCGAGGTCGCCGACCGCACCGCCGACTTCGCGGTCGTCAACCTGCCGGCCGGGTCGATCGCCGAGGCACCGGAGGGCGTCGTCGTACGCGAGACGGCGTACGGCCGTGATCTCTTCCTGCCCCGTGCCGACCTGGAGTCCTTCGCCGCCGAGTTCGGCCCCGCGGCCGGTCTGCTCGCCTACGAGGCGCTGCGCGTCGAGCACCACCGGCCCCGCGTCGGCTTCGAGACCGACCACCGCACGATCCCGCACGAGCTGGGCTGGATCGGCACCGCGGTCCATCTCCAGAAGGGCTGCTACCGCGGCCAGGAGACGGTGGCCCGCGTACAGAACCTGGGCAAGCCGCCGCGTCGCCTGGTCTTCCTGCACCTGGACGGCAGCGAGGTCCACCTGCCGGTCCACGGCACCGAGATCCGCCTCGCGGACGAGGGCCCCGACGGCCGCAAGATCGGCTTCGTGACGACGTCGGTACGCCACCACGAGCTGGGCCCGATCGCCCTGGCCCTGGTGAAGCGCAACGTCCCGACCGACGCGAGGCTCGTGGCGGGGGAGACTGCGGCGGCCCAGGAAGTGGTCGTCGAGCCGTAAGGCTCCAGGAGCGCTGGTCCTTCAGGAGCTCCGGACCTCCAGGAGTCCTGGAGGTCCCCGAGCCCTAGATCTCCAGCAGCACCGTGAAGGGTCCGTCGTTCGTCAGGGACACCCGCATCCGGGCCCCGAACCGGCCCGTCGCCACCGTCGCGCCCAAGGCGCGCAACTGGGCGACGACCTCGTCGACCAGGGGCTCGGCGACATCGCCGGGGGCCGCCGCGTTCCAGGTGGGGCGGCGGCCCTTGCGGGCGTCGCCGTAGAGGGTGAACTGGCTGATGACGAGCAGCGGGGCGTCGATGTCCGAGCAGGACTTCTCGTCGTGCAGCATGCGGATCGACCAGAGCTTGCGGGCCAGTTGGGCCGCCTTCTCCTTGGTGTCCTCGTGGGTCACGCCCACCAGGACACACAGGCCCTCGCCCTCGATCGCGCCCACCGTCTCGCCGTCCACGACGACACTCGCGCCGTCCACTCTCTGCACCACCGCACGCATGCCGACCATCATGCCGGGTGCCCCGGCCGCGGTCACAGGCGGTCCATTATTGCTCCTTAAGCCCCCATCTGGGGCCGTTCGGGGGCACTCGGTCACATAGCTGCCACTTGGGGTGGCACGATGCTTCCATACGCGGGTCGAGGGGACGGTCACACGCACATGAGCACACCGAGTACCGGGCGGCTGGAGACGTACCGGCCGCCCGCGCAGCGCGCCGACGGTCCGTCCGGCCCGTCGCTGCCCGCGGAGCCGCCCGAGCACGACCTGGCCCGGCTGAGCCTGCCGGAACTGCGCGTCCTGCGCCGTGACGCGCAGCGCGACGAGGCGGACCTCAGTTATGTGCGGCGGCTGCTGCAGGGCCGGATCGACATCCTGCGCGCGGAACTGGCCCGGCGCGGCCGGGCGTCCGTGCCGGCGCCCGCGGACGCCTCCGTGGTGGAGCGGCTCCCGGAGATCCTCACCGACGCACCGGCCCGGCAGCGCTCCTCGGCCCGCCATGTCACGCTCGGCACCCCGCACAACGAGGAGTACCGGCTGCTGGCCGCGGAGATGCTCGGCGAGGTCGAGCTGTCGGACCTGGAGGCCCGCACCGACCTGGAACTGACCACCGCCATGGGCCGCCTGGTCCGCTACGAGCAGGAGGTCTCCCGGCGCCGCCAGCGCCTGCAGCGCATCACCGACGACTGCAGCGGGGAGATCGCCCGCCGTTACCGGGTGGGCGAGGCACAGGTGGACGATCTCCTGACCTGACGGGACCCGCGTGTGAGGGGGGCGGAAGCCGGGTGGGCGGGTGGGAGAAAACAGTGCGACACGGCCCGGGCCGCGCGCCTACCGTGACCCCATGACCAACGACGTCCGCACCGTGACCGAGGCCGACTTCGCCGACTGGCACCGCGCTCTGAACACCGGGTTCCTGCGGGCGCCGGTGCTGACGGCCGAGCAGTTGGACGCGCGTCGCCGGCAGTTCGTCGAGGGCCGGCTGCTCGGTGCCTTCGACAACGGCCGCTGTGTGGCGACGTACCGCTCCTTCGCCCAGGAGGTCACCGCGGTGGGCGGTACCCCCGTCCCCGCGAACGCCGTCTCCAACGTGACCGTGACCCCCACGCACCGCCGCCGCGGCCTGCTGACCCGCATGATGAGCCGGGACCTGGCGGCGGCCAAGGAGCGTGGTGACGTCGTCGCGACCCTGATCGCCGCCGAGTACCCGATCTACGGCCGCTACGGCTTCGGCCCGGCGACCTGGACGACCCAGTGGACCGTGGAGGTCCCCCGCGCGGGCCTCGATCCGCGCTGGTCCGGTCCGGAGGACGGCGGCCGGATCGACCTCGTGGACGCCGAGGACGTCCGCAAGCTCGGTCCCGAGCTGCATGAGCGGGTCCGCCGCGCCCAGCCCGGCGCGGTCAGCCGGGGCGAGCTGTGGTGGCAGGTGAACACCGGCGCCGTCCGCTTCGGCGGCGACTGGACCGAGCCGTTCTACGCCGTGCACCGCTCCGCCTCCGGCGAGGTGGAGGGCCTGGTGTCGTACGAGTGCGACGACAACTGGCACGACAAGCAGCCGCACAACACCGCCGACGTCAACTGGCTGATCGCCGCGACCCCCGCGGCGGAGGGTGCCCTGTGGCGGTACCTGTGCTCGATCGACTGGATCACGAAGGTCAAGAGTGGCTGGCGCGGCCCGGACGACCTGCTGCCGTTCTTCCTGCCCGACCCGCGCGCGGCCAGGGTCACCGACCACGCGGACTGGCTGTGGGTGCGGATCCTGGACGTCGTACGGGCCCTGGAGGCGCGGACGTACGAGGGCACGGGCTCGCTGGTGCTGGAGGTCCTGGACGAGGGTGGACCGGCCGGGGGCCGGTTCCGCCTGGAGGCCTCGCCGGAGGGTGCGTCCTGCACTCCGGCGGGCGGTGCCGCCGTCGATCTCACGCTGCCGGTGGGCGAGTTGGCCACGGTCTGGCTCGGGGACGAGTCCCTGGTGCGGCTCGCCGCGCTCGGCCGGGTCCGGGAAGAACGAGAGGGCGCCGCCCGGAAGGCCGACGCCCTGTTTCGCACGCCCGGGCGACCGTGGTGCCCGGACATCTTCTGAGGCTCCCCTCGTCCGGCCGACGCTGACTGTGCATCCGTAGCTGACTGTTCAGTTGTGGCTGTGCCATGACCGTGTTCAGTTGTGGCTGTGCCGGCTGTTCAGTTGTGACTGTGCGCTCCGGTGGCCGCCCCCTGCCCGGGCTCCCGGCTCCCCTCCGGAAGGGAGCCCGATCGGCCAACCCCTGGGGAAGCTCGACCATGTTGTTCAAGTTGGCTACCAACTTCACTGTACTTATCTCCGCTTGGAAGCGGCTCATAACCACCTTTCCGTGAACTGCCGGAAGATGGCGGGAAGTTGTAGTGTTTGTTCGTGGACCCGGAACACGCCTCCGCCAGTGAACGGAAGAGGCCACAGCGGTCACGCACGTCACATCGCGAGGTGGCCGACGAACTGCGCGCCCGGATCCGTTCCGGTGTGCTGCGACCGGGCCAGCGCATGCCCACCCAGGCCAAGCTGGCCGACGAGTTCGGCGTGGAGCGCGGGGCCGTACGGGAGGCCCTGCGCATCCTGCAGTCGGAGCGCCTGCTCACCAACGTGTCCAAGGGCAGCCCCGCCACCGTGGCCGCGCCCGAGGAGCAGGCCCGCCCCGTGGCCGTCCCGGCGGTGCCGCAGCCCACCATGGTGGGGCTCGCCCCGCGCATCGCGGCCGCCTTCGCCGCCCCGCACGTCGAGATAGACGCCCTCTGTCTGACCTCGGTCTCGCTCACGCTGGCCCTGGGCGTCGCGCTGCGCCAGATCCACGCCGGACAGTTGAAACCGGCCAAGATCGACGTCCGGGTGCTGCTGCCCAGCCGGGACATCGACCTCGCCTTCCCGGCGCCGGTGGAGGCCTCCGACAGCGGCCTGCTGCACCGGCGCTGGCTGGCCCAGCGCAACGCCCAGGGCCAGGTGCTGCGGCACAACCTGGAGGCGCTGCGCACCACGCACCGCATCGACGTGCGCGTCTCCTTCCGCGCGCTGCCGTTCACGCCGCCGGTCAAGCTGTATCTGCTCAACGGGTCCGAGGCGCTGTTCGCGTACTACACGCTCAGCCGCCGCGAGCGGGAGATCGACCACGAGCACCTGCAGCTGTACGACGCCGAGGGCACGCGGTCGCTGCTGTTCGCCTTCGAACAGGGCGGCGACCCGCGTGACACCACGTTCGTGGAGCAGTCCCACCTGTGGTTCAACGCGCTGTGGGAGACGATCAGTTCGGAGCTGGTGCTGACGTAGCAAAGGCCGGGATCAGAGGGCGGGGCCCGCGAGGAGCACCGCGAGCAGCACGGCCCCGGCGGAGCTGACCGCCGGGCTCTTGGCCTTGATGCCGACGGAGAGCAGGAGCAGTCCGACGATGCCGGCGGCGCCGTACTTCCACTGGACGAGCTGCTCGAAGCCGACGGCGAGGACGGCGCAGAGGAGTGCGAGGACGGGCATGGTGGTTCCCCCTTCCGGTCTGCCAACTCGACCAAGTTGGCAACCAACTCTGATTAGGTTGTCCCCACTTGGTCGTCACTCGCAAACAACTTCGCAACAACTCCCCATAGATGGATCAGGGTTGTAGCGTTTGGTTGTGACCCAGGAGAACGTGGCAGTGAACGGCAGCAGAAGGCTCACGCCCCGCGAGATCGCCGACATCCTGCGGGAACGCATCCGTACCGGCGGCCTGAAGGCGGGCGATCGGCTGCCCACCCAGGCCGAGCTGGCCGAGGAGTTCGGGGTGGAGCGCGGTGCCGTACGCCAGGCCCTTCGGGTACTCGCGGACGACGGCCTGCTCAGCAACGTCAGCAAGGGCAGCCCCCCGCGCATCGCCGGGCCGGCCCCCACCCACGACGAACCCCAGCCGACGATGGTGGGCCTCGCCCCCCGGCTGACCGAGGCGTTCTGCGCGCCGCACGTGCGCATCGACGCGGCCTGCCTGACCGCGCAGTCCCTGATCCCCGCCCTGGGCGAGCCGCTCCGCCTGATCCACGAGGGCCGCCTGCGCCCCGACCGGATCGACGTCCGCATCCTGCTGCCGTCCCGGGACATCAACCTCGCCTTCCCGGTCTCGGTCGACGCCCGCCCCGACGACGACACCGTGCACCAGCGCTGGCTGGCGATGCGCAACGCCCAGGGACAGGTCCTGCAGTACAACCTCCAGGCCCTGCGCTCCACCCACGACATCGACGTACACGTCACCTTCCGGGCCCTGCCGTTCACCCCGCCGGCCAAGCTGTACCTGCTCAACGGGTCCGAGGCGTTGTACGCGTACTACATGATCACGCGCCGCGAGGAGCCGACGGACAGCGGAACGCTGGAGATGTACGACACCGTCGGCTCCGAGTCCCTCCTCTTCTCCTTCGAGAAGCGGGCCGGTCAGCGGGACGCGGCGTTCGTCGAGCAATCCCAGAAGTGGTTCGACGCCCTCTGGGAAACCATCACGACGGACCTGACACTCTCCTAGTGACTTCTGATGCGACTTCTGATGCGAACGAGATCGAGAAGCTACGGGAACTGATCACAGCTGCGCGGGTCGTCCTGTGGGACTTCGACGGGCCGATCTGCCGCCTGTTCGCCAGGCACAAGGCGGCGCGCGTGGCCGCCGAGCTGGTGGAGTGGCTCGAGCTGCAGGGCCTGCGCGGGCTGCTCACCGACACCGAGCGGGACACGCTGGACCCGCAGGTCGTGCTGCGCGCCGTGGACCGCCGGCATCCGGGCAGCGACCTCGTCGCCGAAGTGGAGGAACGGCTCACCCAGGAGGAGCTGCGGGCCGCCGCCTCCGCCCTGCCGACCGCCTACGCCGACCCCCTGATCCGCACCTGGACGGCCGTCGGCTCGCGCCTGGCCATCACCACCAACAACTCCCCCCGGGTGGTCCGGGCCTACCTCGACAAGCGCGGTCTGCACGCCTGCTTCGCCCCCCATGTCTACGGCCGCACCCAGGACCTGCACCTCCTCAAGCCGGACCCGCACTGCCTCAACCGCGCCCTGAACGGGACGGGCGCCCCGCCCGCCAAGGCCCTGATGATCGGAGACGCCCCCTCCGACCTGCTCGCGGCCCGTGAGGCAGGCGTTCCGTTCCTCGGCTACGCGCGTAACGAGGCGAAGGAGAAGGTTCTGCGCGCGGCGGGCGCGGGGCAGGTCGTACGGTCGCTGGAGCCGCTGCTGGGTCTACTTCGGAGCGGGCGCCGGGTCGGATAGCATGCCGCCCCATCCGAGCCGCCGTATCGACCATGCCCAGGGAGGGGGGCTTTGCGGGGTGCCGGCACCATCGGGCGGGCGGCGCCCGACTCCGGCTGCGCGCACAGCGGGTAGCCGCCCGGTGAGCCCCAACAGGTGTTGATGGACCATCAGCACCGCGGTCCGCATTCCGCCCGGGCGTCTGCAGCCCGGGACCGGACTGTGGCCGAAACCCTCACCGGCACTGCTCCGCGCTCCGGCCAAGGAAAGTCGGGGCAGTGCCTCCGGTTCCGTTCCCGCCGGTGTGGGCGGTCGAGCCCCCCAGGGACCGCCGGGACCAGGCCCGATATCAGCAGCAGCTGGGCGAGGCCATCGGCAACCTCCGGGCCACAGCGGAAACCGCGTTCACCGAGGTGCGCCGGCGTAACCGCTGACCTGCGAGGAGCGCCGCCGGCCGGGGCCTCTCGGCGGATGACAAGGGTGGGGGCGCGCACCGCTCGGCACGGTCCGGGCCCTTGCCTTGCGTTACGATGCCGCATCGTCTGAGCCACCGCTCGGATCCGTGCGTACTCGTGCGCGAGGAACGGCAACGAGCCGGTCCTCGGCCCTGGCACAGACGAGTGGCGGACCACCCGCCCGGCTGAACCCTTCCTTTTCGCGCGATCGACCCCGGAGCGGCCAGTGGGCGCACCGCCTGTTCCCCGTGCCGCGGCCGGAGGACACGCCGACAGAGTTCGGACGGACGCCGCCGTCCGGGCCTTCGTGGCCCGTGCGGTGGCGGCGGGAGAGGCGGGCGCCGGCTTCCACCACCGCAACCATGTTCTGCCCCTGACAGAGCCGCTCGCCGGGCTGCTGGGCCGGGCGCCGGGCACCCTGGTGACCGTACGGCTGCCGCGTGCGGACGTGGTGCCGGTGGTGATCCGAACCTGGGAGAGCGAGCCGGAGGTCCTGCGGGCACTTCGGCACGTGCTGCGCCAGGTGCCGGAGTGCCTGGCCGCCGGAGACGGTTACGCCGTCCACAGCCATGTGGACGGAACTGTGCTGGCCGACGTCTGCGGCCCCGGCAAACCGGTCGACGGGCCACTCCTGAAGGACCTGGCGGAGCTGCTCGCCGCCATCGTCCAGGTGCGCGGCGGCGCGCTGCCGCCGCTGCCGGCCCACTGGCCGCGCAACCACACCGACTCGCAGGGCTTCCTGCGCACCCTGGCCCACCTCGCCGACCGCCAGATCTGCCGCCCCAACTGGCGCCGCTACGGCGGCCTGTTCACGGCCCTCGGGGTGCCCGAGGACGCGCTGTTGCGGTTCGCCGACCGGGTGCCGGCGCTGACCCGGCGGCCGTACGGGCTGCTCCACGGCGACCTGCACCGCGGCAACCTCGTCGTGCCCACCGCCGGTGAGCCGCCGTTGCACTGCGTGAACTGGGAACTGGCAAGCTACGGCGACCCGTTGCACGACCTCGCCGTCCACCTGGTGCGGATGCGCTACCCGGACCACCAGTGGAACGAGGTCGTCGACGGATGGGCCGACGCCGTGCGCCGGGTGCGGCCCGCCGCCGTGGCCGGCCTCGGCCGGGACCTGCGCCACTACCTCGCCTTCGAACACGCCCAGTCCCTCTACGCCGACGTCATCCGGGCCGCCCGGTCCCTGGAACACCCCTTCGACCGGGCGAGCCTGGAGAGGGCGACGGAGATCGTGCGCGACGCCCTGCAGGCGGCCACCGAGCCGCTGCGACTGGGCCGGGTGCCGGGTGAGCGCGAGATCGAGCGCATCCTGTTCCGGCGGGGGGCGTCCCGGCCCGGCCGACGCCCGCGCAGTATCGGCTGGGCGCCGGATCGGCGGGTGCCCGAGCGCTGGGATTTCCCGCACTCGGCCGTCGCCGACGCGCTGTTCCTGGAGGGTGCCGCCCCGGCCGAGCGGGTGTTCAAGGGGGCCGCGCACCTCAGCACGGTGATCCGGGTTCCGGGCACCGACTTCCCGGTCGTCGTCCGCCGCGAGGTGACCGTCCTGCTCCGGCGCGAGCGCAGCTTCCTCAGCGAGCACGCCGTGCTCGGGGCCATCGAGCGGTCCGGGGTGCCGGTGGCCGCCCCCCGCGTCCTGGCGCTCGGCGAGAGCCACGCGACCGACCCTGGCCACCGCTATCGCGGGGACCGCTTCGCTGTCCACACCTACGAGGGCGCCCGCGACCTCGGCCGCAGACCCGAGCACCCGGTACACGGACTGCGACCGCACGAGGCGGACTGCCTGGTCGACCAGCTGGCCGCACTGACCGAGGTCGACTACGCCCAGATCGACCCGGTGGCCGGCCGGCCCGGCTTCTACGGCTGGCTGAGCGACCAACTCGTCGGGCTGGTCGAGGGCCTGCCGAAGGAGTCCCAGCAGCTGGCCCGCTTCCTCGGCCTGCCCGACGCACCCCGGCTGCGCGAGATCCTCGCCCGGCACCACGTCACGGACCGTGACCCGGCCCTGCTGCACGGCGACCTCAACCCCTGGAACCTGGTGCGCCGGGACGACGGCCCGGCCCTCACCCTCATCGACTGGGAGATGGCCGTGGTCGGGGACCCGCTGTACGAGCTGGTCCGGCACATGCACCTCACTCCTACCCGGCCGGAGATCCGCGACCGCTTGTTCCGCCGCTGGGAGGCCCGGCTGGCCGAGCGGTTCACCCGGAACTGGCAGGACGACTGGCGGGTCTACCGCTGGATCGAGATCGTCCGCTCGGCCTACGTCGACCTGGACCGTCTGGTCACCGGCGTGAGCCTGGACGCCCCCAACGTCCGCCGCGCGGTGGAGTCGTACGCCATGACCCTGGCCGCGGCCACCGCTTCCCTGGGCCTGTCCTCCCGCCGGCACGGTGCCCCGCACCTCGCCTGGCCGACTCTCCCGGACGGTGCTGCGTAGGCTCGTCCCATGGAAGAGATGGGCCTGCGTGAGCGCAAGAAGCGGCGGATGTACCAGGACGTGTCGGACACCGCCGTGGCGCTGTTCCTGGAGCGCGGCTTCGACGCCGTGTCGGTCGCGGAGGTGGCGGCCGCGGCCGGGATCTCCAAACCGACCCTCTTCCGGTACTTCCCGGCCAAGGAGGACCTGGTCCTGCACCGGATCGCGGACCACGAGACGGAGGCCGCGCGGGTGGTCGCCGGGGCGGCCGACCCGCTGGACGCGCTGCGCCGCAACTTCCTGGACGGGCTGGAGCGCTCCGATCCGGTGACGGGGCTGAACGACCATCCCGCGGTGCTCGCCTTCCACCGGCTGCTGTACGGGACTCCCGCCCTGGTGGCGCGGGTGTACGGCTATCAGGAGCGGTCGGAGGCGGCGCTCGCCGAGGCGCTCGGGGGCGGTCTCGACGCCCGGCTCGCCGCCGGGCAGATCATCGCCGTCCAGCGGATCCTCGCGCTGGAGAACTGGCGGCGGATCGCGGCCGGGGAGGGTGTGGAGCAGGTACGGCCGGACGCGGTACGGGCCGCCGGGCGGGCCTTCGAGCGGCTGGCGGCGGGGCTGCCCGGACTGACCGCCCAGCCGGACGAGACTCGGTCACATATTTAACCCGGTTACATTTTCTGGGTACGGTGGAGTCATGACGTCACTCCACCCGGCGCCCGAGGACATCGAGGCCACCCTCCACCGCGAACGCGCCTACCACGACACGTGTCGCGCCGCCCTCGCCGCCATGGTCGACGGCGCCGCCGAACAGGTCGTCATCGGCGAGGACGTCTCCGCCTCCGGCGCCGACGCCGAGGTCCTCGGTTACCAGCTGCGCAGCCAGGCCGAGGCGCTGCGCGAACTGCCCCGGGGCCCGCTCTTCTTCGGCCGGCTGTGCTTCGCCGCGACCGACCCCGAGCACGGCGGGCAGAGCTACCACGTGGGCCGGCTGCGGATCACCGAGCACCCGGCCGCCCCGCCCCTCGTCGTCGACTGGCGGGCCCCCGTCTCCCGCGCCTTCTACCAGGCCGGCGCGCGCGAGCCGCAGGGTGTCGAGGTCCGGCGCCGGTTCGGCTGGGCGCCGGGCAGCCAGGGCGACTCCGGCGACCTCACCGGGCTCGAGGACGAGTACCTCGGACGGGGCGAGACCCGGGTCAGCGACATCGTGGCGGGGGAGATCGAGCGGCCCCGCGTCGGCCCGATGCGGGACATCGTCGCCACGATCCAGCCCGAGCAGGACGACCTGGTGCGCGGCGACCTCACCGCCTCCGTGTGCGTCCAGGGCGCCCCGGGCACCGGCAAGACCGCCGTCGGCCTGCACCGCGCCGCCTACCTGCTCTACACCCACGCCAAGCGCGTCCAGCGCTCCGGCCTGCTGATCCTCGGCCCCAACCGCACCTTCCTCTCCTACATCGCCGAGGTGCTGCCCTCCCTCGGCGAGACCGGGGTCCGGCAGGCCACCCTCCAGGACGAGATCGCCCGCCACCCGGCCACCGGCACCGACCCCACCCCCACGGCCGCGCTCAAGCACGACCCCCGCATGGCCGAGGTGCTGCGCCGGGCGCTGTACGCGCGGGTGTCGGCCGAGGGGGTGACCGACCTCGCCGTACGGGACGGCTCCTACTGGCTGCGGGTCACCGCCGGGCAGCTGGCCGGCGTCGTCCACGAGGTGCGCGCGCAGGAGCCGCCGTACGCGATCGGGCGCGAGCGGGTCCGCGCCCGGATGGTACGTCTGCTGCTGGAGCAGGTGGAGCGGCGCTCGGGGCCCCCGCCGAACGCCTGGCTGCGCCAGGCCGAGCGGATGCGGCCGCTCACCGCCCGGCTCGACGTGGTGTGGCCGAAGGTCCGGCCCGAGGAGGTCCTCGCCGGACTGCTGAGCGACGGCGAGGCGCTGGCGGCGGCCGCCGACGGGCTGCTGGACCCCGACGAGCAGGCGGCACTGCTGTGGCCGCGCCCGCCGCGCTCGTACAAGTCCGCCCGCTGGTCGGCCGCCGACCTCGTCCTCCTGGACGAGCTGGCCGGGCTGATCGAGCACCCCGAGGTGTACGGCCACATCGTCGTGGACGAGGCGCAGGACCTCTCGCCGATGGAGTGCCGGGCGATCGCCCGCCGGGCCGTGTTCGGCTCGCTGACCGTCCTCGGCGACCTGGCCCAGGGCACCACCCCGTGGGCGGCCCGCGACTGGGACGTCCAGCTGTGCCACCTCGGCAAGCCGGACACCGCCGTGATGCCGCTGACCACCGGGTTCCGGGTGCCCGCCGCCGTCGTCGAGCTGGCCAACCGGCTGCTGGACCGGCTGGACGTGGCCGTGCCGGCCGCCCGATCGCTGCGCGCGGACGGCGAGCTGACCCTCCGGCCGACCGACGACGTGCCCGGCACGACCGTGACGGCCGTACGCGAGGCCCTTGCCCACGCGGGATCGGTCGGGGTCGTCGCGGCGGACGCGGACGTGGCCGGCCTGTGCGCCGCGCTCACCGAGGCCGGCATCGACCCGGCCGGACCCGACGAACTCGGCGCCCGGGTGACCGTGGTGCCCGCGAGCCTGGTCAAGGGCCTGGAGTACGACCACGTCGTCGCCGTCGAACCGGCCGCCGTCGCCGAGGCGGAGGAGCGCGGCGCACACCGGCTGTACGTCGTGCTCACGCGGGCGGTGTCCCGGCTCGACGTCGTACACGCGCGGCCGCTGCCGTTCTAGCCGCCCAGTACGGGCACCAACTGCTCCTCCTCGTACGCCAGATGCGCCTCCAGCGCGGCCGTCAGCCGGTCCACCTCGGCACGGGCCGCGGCCGGTTCGGAACGCTCGCCGGAGACCGCCCCGCGCAACTGCTCCACGAGGTCCGCGATACGCCCGTGCTCCCGCTCCAGCCGCTCCAGCGCAGGGGCGAGGTGCGGATGGCGGCCGGCGAGGAACGGGAACAGGGCGGTGTCCTCGCCGGTGTGGTGGTTGTGCAGGCCCGCGCACAGGGTGAGGCAGTTGACGCGGAGCTGGGCGCCGAGGGTGGCGCTGTCGCCCGCGGCCATCTCCTTCCGGATCAGGTCGAGTTCGCGTCGGAACATGTCGTGGACGAGCCGGATCGCCTCGCCGGGGGAGTCCGCGGCGATGTTCGGCGGCCCGCCCTGCGCGATGTTGTGCAGCGCGACGACGGGGATCACCCGGCCGCCCGCCTTCTCCTGGTACGCCTGCCAGCCCGGGTCGGCCTCCACCGCCCGCGCGAAGGCCCGGTCGCGCTCCTCGCCGGTGAGCACCTCGGCACGTGCCTGGTAGGTGAACACCCCGCTCTCGACGGTCGCTTCGGGGTGGGCGAGCAGGTTGCGGTACCAGTCGGGGTGCCGGGGCGAGCCCCCGGCCGAGGCGATGACGAGAATCCGCTCGCCGCCGTCGGGGAGGTAGCCGACCGGGGTGGTGTGCGGGGTGCCGGTGAGGGCGCCGGTGGTGGTGAGCAGGACGAGCCGGGCGCCTTCGAAGTAGCCGCTCATGCGGCCGTGGTGGGCGCGGAACTCATCGATGATGTTCTGGTTGAAAGGGTTGGGCACTCGAGTTTTCCTTCTCTGCGGCTGATGAACTGGTCTCAATGCGCAGAGAAAGCGGCGGGCTCCTGGCCCGCGCGGACCTCACTCAGAGGCCGGGCACCCAACTCGCTCACGGCACAAGGCCGACCCGGCAGTCATGGCAGGGACGCTACCGTCCCTCTCATGACTGATGCCACCGAGTTCCAGGACGTCCCCACCACGACCCTCGCCGACCTGCTCGGCCGCGACCAGGTCATGGACATCGGCATACGGTCGCTGTGGGCCCCGGTGCCGCGGATCGCCGGACCGGCGTTCACCGTGAGCTGCCCGCCCGGTGACAACCTGATGCTGCACGCCGCGATCCACCGTGCGGAGCCGGGCGCGGTGATCGTGGTGGAGTCCGGGGACCTGGACTGGGCGCTGGCCGGCGGCAACGTCTGCGCGGTGGCACAGCGGCGCGGGGTCGCGGCCTTCGTCGCCGACGGTCTGATCCGCGACCTCGCCGAGGTGCGCGAGCTGGGCTTCCCGGTCTTCGCCCGGGGCGTGATCCCGGTTCCGGGCGCCAAGAAGGCCGTACGGCCGCTGAACGAGCCCGTGCGCTGCGGGGGCGTACGGATCGAGGCCGGGGACGTGGTCGTGGCCGACGAGGAGGGCGTGGTCGCCGTACCGGCCGCCCGCCGGGCGGAGATCCTTCAGGGCGCGCGGGCCAAGCTGGCCAAGGAGGCGGCGCAGAGCCTGGACGACTGGGAGAAGGCGCACCGCGCCCGGATCGACGCCCTCCTCGCCGAGCGGGGCTTCGAGGGTTGATCCTGGTCGGTGATGCTGCTCTTCCTCGACGTCGACGGCCCGCTCATCCCGTTCGGGGCGGCCGACCGCGCCTACCCGGTGTACGACAGCGGCCGGGCTGCGTCTTTGGGCGCAGCCGGGCATCCGCTGCTGAACCGCGTCGACCCCGCGCTCGGCAGCCGGCTCGCGGCGCTGGGCTGCGAGCTGGTGTGGGCCACGACCTGGACGGACGACGCCAACACCTGCCTGGCCCCCTGGCTGGGCCTGCCCCCGCTGCCGGTCGTGGAGTGGCCCGACGAGGACGAGCCACCGGGCCTGCTGCACTGGAAGACCCGCCCCCTGGTCGCCTGGGCGGCCGGCCGCCCCTTCGTCTGGATCGACGACGAACTCACCGAGGCCGACCGCTCCTGGGTCGCCGTCCACCACTCCGGTCCGGCCCTCCTCCACCGCGTCGACCACCGCTACGGCCTGACGGAGGCCGACTTCGAGGCGGTACGGGAGTGGCTCGGCAGCAGCTGAATGCCGATCAGCGATCCGAACCCGGCTCGGCAGTGCCGCCCGAGGCCGTTTCGGGTTTCGTGAGGAGCACCTCGCGGGCCTGCTCGGCGGCACGGACCATGGTTTCGCCGATGAAGTCGACGAAGCGGGCGATGTTCTCGAGGCGGGTGGCGGCCGGGGTGTCGGGGCCGAGGACGGCGACGCCCTGCCGTGCGGTCTCGGCGAGTTGGGCGTTGGAGCGGGCGGCGGCGAGCGTCCCCTGGTACCAGAGTTCGTTGTCGACGACGTAGCGGTCGCGGCGGCGTTCGTCGCGTACCCGGCGGAGGAGGTCCTGGCCTTCGAGGAACGTGACCGCTTTGGAGACGGAGGCCGGGCTGACCTGGAGGTGCTGGGCGAGTTCGGTCGCGGTGAGGCTGCCTGTGTCGCTGATGTAGAGGCAGGTCAGGACCCGGGACATCATCTTGGGCAGGCCTTGTTGCATGAGGAGGGTGGTGAACGCCTCCTCGTACTCGCGTACCGCCTCGGGGTCGCGTCCGTGGGTCTGCGGGGGCGTCGCCCGGTCCCGGGGCGTGGGCTGCCTGCGTCGGTGGGCGCGGCGTTCGGTGGCGCGGTGGGCGAGGTCGGCGCGGTAGGCGGTGGGGCCGCCGTTGCGCATGACCTCGCGCGTGATGGTCGAGGTGGGGCGGTCGAGGCGTCGGGCGATCTCCGCGTAGGCGAGGCCGTCGGCCAGTCCCAGCGCGATCTGCTGGCGTTCCGACTGGGTGAGTCTGCCTCCCGGCATCGCGGTCTCCTTCGGGCTCTCTCCTGGTTCCTGGTGTCTCGAGCATAGCGTTCACTCCCAATTCATTGCAACGAACCAGGTGAAGGCTGTTGCGTTAGATTCAAAGCCGTTGCAACGATTTCTCTGCATCTACCTGCAGCAATGGCAATCACGCGCAACGAATGTGTTGCCGAATCTATGAATGCAACGTAGCTTTTCCGTCATCGGAAACAACAAGTTGAAGGAGAGCACGATGCAGAAGTTCGACACCGCCGCCCCGGTCCTGGCCGTTCTCGACATCCCCGCGGGACGCATCCAGCTCATCGCCGCCGACCGGGCCGACACCACGGTCGAGGTCCTGCCCGCGAACGCCTCGAAGAGCCGCGACGTGAAGGCGGCGGAGGAGATCGAGGTCGCCTACGGCGACGGCGTCCTGCGGATCGGGGCCCCGGAGGCGAAGAGCCGGCTCCTCGGACAGTCCGGGTCCGTCGAGGTGACCGTCCAGCTGCCCGCCGGCTCCCGCGTCGAGGCGAAGGCGGCCGCCGCCGAGTTCCGCGGTGTCGGACGGCTCGGCGACGTCGCCTTCACGGGTGGCTACCGCTCGGTCAAGCTCGACGAGGCCGCGAGCGCCCGCCTCACCGCGCACGAAGGCGACATCTCGGTCGGCCGCCTGGGCGGTCCCGCGGAGATCAGCGTCCAGCGGGGCGGCATCCAGATCGCCGAGGCCGTGGGCGGCACGGTGACGCTGCGCGTCGAGCAGGGCGACATCTCGGTCGGCGCCGCCCGCGGAGTCTCCGCCTCCCTGGACGCCGGCACCGGCTACGGCCGGATCCACAACGCGCTCCGGAACACCGACGGCGCCGCCGCCGGCCTGAACATCCACGCGACCACCGCCTACGGCGACATCACCGCCCGCAGCCTGTAGATCCGCAGCCACTGAGAGGGAGAAGACGGGTGTCTCGCTCTCCAAGTCCGCTGCTAGCGTGGGCCCGTGCCGGAGACAGACAGGGTGCGCCGTCGCTGAGAGCGGCGGCGCACAACCCCAGTTCTCGCCGTCGCTCCTGACCCTTGGCCAGGAGCGCCTTCGTGGCGCTCGGATCTCCCTGCTCCGGAGCGCACCCATGTTCCCCTTGTCTGTTCGTCAGCGTCGGCGTGTCCTCGTCGCCGACCTCGTCTCCACGGCCGTGTTCCCCCTCGCCATCACCGGAGCGACAGCCGCTGTCCCCGATGTGACGGCCCAACTGCCGGGCGGGGCCGCCCTGGGGCCGTGGCTCGTCCTCGCCTACAACGGGCTCTTCGCCGCGGCCCTGCTGCTGGCGGGAGCGACAGCGGATCGCAGCGCCCGCACCCGCTTCTTCGCCGTCGGCAACCTCCTCGTCGCGGCCACCGGGCTCCTCTCCGCCCTCGCTCCCGACCTGCCGTCCCTGGTGGCACTGCGCGCGGTCGGCGGCGTCGGGGCGGCGATGTGTGCCGCCGGCGGATCGTCGATGGTCCTGGCCGTGTACCCGCCCGAGGAGCGGCGTCGGGTGTACGGCTACGCGGGCGCCGCGCTGGGCAGCAGTCTGGCGCTGGGGCCGGTCGTCGCCCAGGCCCTCATGGCCGTCGGAGGCTGGCGGCTCGTCTTCGTCGTGCCGGGGGCTGTCGCCGCCGTCGCGGCCCTGGCCACGCTCGGGCTTCCGGGCCTGCGCGACCCCGAGCCGGCCGGGAGCTTCGACCGTGCCGGAGCCGTCCTGTTCGGGGCGACCGTCGCCGCCGCGGTGACCGCGCTCGGGCTGGGCTTCGGGGCCGGCGTCCCGTGGTGGGGCACGGCGGTGCTCGTCCTCGTCGCGGCGGCCTGTGCCACCGGACTCGTCCGTGTGGAACGGCGCGCTTGCGAGCCCGCGATACCCGTGGACCTGCTGCGGATCCCCGCCTATCGCGCGTACGCCGTGGCGACGGGCGCCTTCATGGGGATGCTCGTGGTGGGGCTGACCGTGCTCCCTCAGCTCGGCTCCGCCCAGCGCATGGGCCGGGGCGAGGCAGCGGTCATGCTCAGCCTGCTGACCGTGCCGTCGACGGTCCTTCCGCTGCTCGCCGCGCGGCTCGCGCGCCGACTGGCCCGGCCGCTGGTGACCACCGCCCTGTTCGCCTGCACGGTCACCGCGGTCGTCCTCCAGGTGACCGACCGTCCCGCGGCCCTTCTCGTCGCGGCCGCGGTGGTCGGTCTGTGCCTCGGGCTGACCGAGGGCGTCCCGGACGGGCAGGCACTCAGGTACGTGCCCGCCCGGCGCGGAGGGGCGGGAGCCGCGCTGTTCAGCACGACGCGGATGAGCCTGGAGACACTCACCCTGGCGGCCGCGGGCGGGGTGATGGCGGCGCTCGGCCCGGCGTCCGGAATTGCGGTCGCCGGAGCCGTGTGCCTCACCGCCGCCCTCGTCGTCCGGCGGGCCGTCCCCTCGCGGGCCGACGGTGCCTCGGTCAGCGCAGGGTCAGCGGGGTCTCGGACTCGACGCGGGTCAGCTTCTCCGGGTTGCGCACGTAGTAGAGGCCGGTGATACGGGCGTCCTCGACGCGGATCGCCATGACACCGTCGATCTCGCCGTCCAGGCGGAGGACGAGTGCCGGGCTGCCGTTGACCACGGTGAGCTCACTGGTGATCGTGGCCGCGGCCCTGCCGGCGCCGCCGACGATGAAGCGGGCCACCTTGTCCGCGCCGACGATCGGCCGGACCGCGGCCTGCCTGATGCCGCCGCCGTCGCTCATCAGGACGACCTCGGGGGCGAGCACGTCGAGGAAGCCCTGCAGGTCCCCGGTGTCGAGGGCGTGCCGGAACGACTCCAGAGCCGCCCGGGTCCGGCTCGCGGAGACCACCTCGCGCGGGCGGCGGGCGTCGACGTGCCGACGGGCGCGGTGCGCGATCTGGCGGACGGCCGCAGGGCTCTTGTCGACGGCGGCGGCGATCTCGTCGTAGCCGACGTCGAAGACCTCGCGCAGCACGAACACGGCGCGTTCCGTCGGCGACAGTGTCTCGAGGACGAGCATCAGCGCCATCGACACGCTCTCGGCGAGTTCGACGTCCTGGGCCACGTCCGGCGCGGTGAGCAGCGGTTCCGGCAGCCAGGGGCCGACGTACGCCTCCTTGCGGCGGGTCATGGTGCGCAGCCGGTTGAGCGACTGCCGGGTCGTGATCCGGACCAGGTAGGCGCGCTGGTCGCGCACCTGCTCCAGGTCGACCTCGGCCCAGCGCAGCCAGGTCTCCTGGAGGACGTCCTCCGCGTCGGCCGCCGATCCGAGCATCTCGTAGGCGACGGTGAAGAGCAGGTTGCGGTGGGCGGTGAAAGCCTCGGTCGCCGGGTCCGTGGCGCGGTCGCTCATGTCTCGATCCCCCTGCTTCGCGGCCGGCTCCGGTTCGCCGGCGGCTTCCCAGCGTGCACGACGGCACGGTCGTTGCGTCGGCAGCCGACCCGGACCGGCCGCGACATGCCTGGCTAGGCCGTCTGTTCGGCGATGGCCGGCGCCTCGCCGCGCCCCGCCCGCAGCAGCTGCCGGCGCTCGGCGTCCTTGGTCCACCACTTGCGCGCACCGGGCTTGCGCGCCTCGTACGCCAGCTGCCAGACGGTGCTCCAGCACACGAGCTGCTTGAGCCTCGCGCCCGCGCGGCCGCTGACATGGAGCCGTGTCGCGGTGTCGTTCCGGTGGGAGAACTGGAAGATGCCGGCGCGACGGCCCAGGCTGACGCACTGGCCGGCGAAGCCCACCTCGACGGGCTTCGGCTGCGCACCGGCGATCCGGCTGAGCACGGTCTCGGCGGCCTGCGGGCCCAGCTGGACCGCGGACTGGCAGCCCATCCGGAACGGCAGGTCCGACGGCGCCGCCGAGTCCCCGGCCGCGATGACGCGGACGTCGTCCACGCTCGTCAGGGTCTCGTCGGTGCGCAGCCGGCCCATCGCGTCGGTGCTCAGCCCGCTGCGCGCGGCCAGGTCCGGCACGCCGAATCCGGCGGTCCAGATGGTCACCTCGCTCGGCACCTCGCGGCCGTCGGCGAGCCGTACGGCGTCGCGTGTCACGGCCGTCACCTTGGTGTCGGGGCCTTCGAGCACGGTCACTCCGAGTGCGGCCAGCTCCTTGGCGACCACGCGCCGGCCCCGGGGGTGCAGGTAGGGGCCGAGCACCCCGCCGCAGACCAGGGTCACCCGGCGGCCCCGCTCCGCCAGTTCGGCGGCGGTCTCGATGCCGCTCGGGCCGGCTCCGACCACGGTCACCGGGGCCGTCTCGGACGCGGCGTCGAGGACCGGCCGCAGCCGCTGCACCTCCTCCAGGCTCGCGATCGGGTAGGCGAACCCGGCCGCTCCGGGCACGCGCGGATCGGCGCTGCCACTGCCCACGGCGTAGACCAGGTAGTCGTAGCCGACCGTGCCGCCGGTCGCCAGCGTCACGTGGCGCTCGACCGCCTCGATCCGTGTCACGGTGTCGACCACCAGCCGGACGCCCTCGGCCAGGACCCTGCTGTAGTCGACGACCGCGTCGTGGGACCCGCCCACCCGCTGGTGCAGGCGGATCCGCTCGACGAAGGACGGGCGCGGGTTGACCAGGGTCACGGTCACGTCGTCGCGCTGCGTCAGGCGGTTGGCCGCCATGACTCCGGCGTAACCGCCGCCGATGACGAGCACTGCGGTGTTCTCGGTCATGAGGTCCTCCTTCGTTCCGGGAGTGCGACCTCAAGACACCGCGCGCCGGATCGCTGTGACAGGCTGTGGGTCAGATCACTTCGAAGGGGGAAGGCGGGACGGCTTGGGGAGCCGCCGGCCCAGTGGATCTGAAGGTGGTGAGCCTGCTTGTGCCCGAGCTTGGTGCGTCCCACTTCGTTCTGCCTGACGGCATGGCCGCGGCCTGGTGTTTTTCAGTTCTGGTGGGACTCATCCCGTAGGGCGTCGTAGTCGTCCGGCGCTGTCACCAACATCAGTCGCTGGGCCGTGTTACGAAGTGGTGGCGGCGCAAGCCCCGCACGGCCCGTGGACACCGCCCCCGACCTCGCTCACATTCGGCAGGAACTGAGCGTCACGCCGACGGCCGGGCGAGTCTGGCGGCCACGGCGTCGAGGACCCAGTCCAGGCCGGTCGCGAAGGATGCCTCGGCGTCCACGTCCGTGCCGTCGTACACGGCCTTGGCCAGCGCCGGGAAGCGGCCCGTGGCCAACATCCTCGTCACATGCGGGCCGGAGGCACGCTGCCAGTCGCGCTTGGACAGGCCCGTGGCGCGCTCGGCTCGCAGGTTCGCGATCTCACGCCTGATCGCGCCAATGAAGTAGGCGCTGACAGTCTCCACGGCGCGCATGACGGTGTCGATGTCGGCGAGCCCGTCGAGGCGGGCCAATCCCGAGATCGACCGAGGGCAACTCCGTGACCTGCTGCTCGGCCCTCTCGACGTCCAGTGGGGCCGGGGCGTGACGCAGGTGGTGCCGGGGACCCGGGATGGCGTACTGGTCCATTTCGCGGACGGGCGACAGGAGACGTTCGACCTCGTGGTCGGCGCGGACGGCGCCTGGTCCCGGGTCCGCCCGGCGGTCTCGTCGGTGGCGCCGCACTACACCGGCGTCACCTCGATCGAGACCTCCCTCGACGACGTCGACACCCGCCACCCTGACCTCGCCCGGCTGATCGGCGACGGTTCCCTGGCTGTGTATGGCGTGAACCGAAGCCTCGTCGCCCAGCGCAACAGCGGCGGCCACGTGAAGGTGTACACACGGGCCGGCAGGTGGGCGAAGATCACGACGGTCGGTCTGGAACGCCTTGTGAGCCCGGACCCCGCCGAAGCCCTCGCCCTCTTCGACCAAGTCCAGCCATCCTGACTGCCAAGCGCGAGAGCACCAGCACCAAACGGACGCCTGCACCGAACGCAGCCCTCAGCCCGCTACCGCCACCGGTCCGATCCTCCTCGCGGGACGGTGAGGCAACTCGCTGCGCAGGTCGTCCGGGACCCGTTCACTTCACGCTGCAGACCGGCGGGAGCCGCAGATGGACAGGGAACGGACATCGTCCTTGCGGCGACCGGGTGAAGTCCGGGCGTGGCGCGGCACACTATTGCAAGCAGGTGCTTGCAATAGTTAGCGAGACTGGTGCAAGGTGGGGGCATGGCATCGCTCAACGTCGGCAATCTCGGTGAGTATCTGCGCGAGCAGCGGCGTAACGCCCAGCTCTCGCTGCGGCAGCTCGCCGACGCCGCCGGGGTGTCCAATCCGTACCTGAGCCAGATCGAGCGCGGGTTGCGCAAGCCCAGCGCGGAGGTGCTCCAGCAGGTCGCCAAGGCGCTGCGCATCTCCGCCGAGACGCTGTACGTCCGCGCCGGCATCCTCGACGCCGAACGGGATCGGGACGACGTGGAGACCCGCGCGGTCATCCTCGCCGATCCCTCGCTCAACGAGCGGCAGAAGCAGGTGCTGCTCCAGATCTACGAGTCCTTCCGCAAGGAGAACGGATTCGGGGTCGGCGAAACGGCGGAGGACCTCGGTGAGGGGGCAGCGGAGGAACCGCCCAGCGACACCGATGACCCGAGCGACACCGCCGTACGCGGCACCCGCACGGCCGGCGGCAGTGATGCCGGTCCGCGGCGGACGGCCGGATAGAGCCGGACCAGGGCGTCCGGCCGCCACACCGCGGACCACACCAACCCTCAGCCGAACGCGAATCCGGGAGGACCATCACCATGGCCATCACCGACGACCTGCGCAAGACCCTCAGCGACCCGACCCCGCTCTACTTCGCCGCCGGCACCGCCGACCTCGCCCTCCAGCAGGCCAAGAAGGTGCCCGGCCTGGTCGAGCAGCTGCGCGCCGAGGCCCCGACCCGGATCGAGGCCGTGCGCAACACCGATCCGAAGGCCGTGCAGGAGAAGGCCGCCGCTCGGGCCAAGGAGGCGCAGGCGACCCTGCAGACCAAGGTCAACGAGTTCATCGGCACCCTCGACGTCGACCTCAAGAAGTTCGGCGAGAGCGCCCAGGACTTCGCCCTGCGCGGTGTCGGCGTCGCCGCCGAGTACGCCGTCAGGGCCCGCGAGACCTACGAGCGGGTCGCCGAGCACGGCGAGCAGGCCGTGAAGAACTGGCGTGGCGAGGCGGCCGACGAGATCGAGGAGCTGGCCATCGTCGTCGAGGGCAGGCCCGAGCCGGCCGCGGCCGAGGAGGAGCCGAAGCCGGCCGAGGCGAAGACCGAGCCCGCCCCGGCGAAGAAGCCCGCGGCCCGCAAGGCCCCGGCTCCCCGCAAGGCCGCCCCCGTGAAGAAGACGACCCCGCCGGCGAAGTGAGCGTGACCGACGAGGCGTGGACGGGCCGGGCACCATGGGGGTGTCCGGCCCGTTCTATGGGTACGGTGGCGAGGTACGGATCGGGAGACGGCGGGCGGTGGACGGCATGCTGATGTTGGGCTTCGCGGGGTTCATGGGGATCTTGAAGATCATCCTGATGGCCCTCGCCGCGTTCGGGCTCTTCGACGCCGCGTTCCGGCGCGAGGACGCCTTCCGCGCGGCCGACAAGCAGAACAAGGTCTTCTGGCTGATCATCCTGGGTATCGCCCTCGTCGTGAGCGCGATGTTCTCGATCCTCGGCATCCTGCCGATCGCCGGCCTGGTGGCCAGCATCGTCTACATCGTCGACGTACGCCCCGCGCTCAAGCAGGCCTCCGGCGGCAGCGGCTGGAACCGCCGCCGCGGCGGAAGCAGCAGCGACGGTCCGTACGGGCCGTACAACGGCGGCCGCTGACCCTCCCGCAGGGGGCTTACGGGGTGCGGTCGAGCAGGACCACCGCGACGTCGTCCGTCAGCTCGCCCCCGTTGAGATCGCGCACCTCACTCACCGCCGCGCGCAGCAGACCCTCGCCCCGCAAGCCCTCGGAGAGCTGGCGGCGGATCATGTCCACCATCCCGTCCTGGCCCAGGCGTTCCCCGCCCGTGCCCACCCGGCCCTCGATCAGACCGTCGGTGTAGAGCATCAGGCTCCACTCGGCACCCAGCTCCACCTGCATCCGCGGCCATCGGGCGCCGGGGAGCAGGCCGAGGGCGGGGCCGTTCTTGTCGTACGGCAGCAGCTTCGCGGTGCGGCCGGGGCGGGCGAGCAGCGGGGCCGGGTGGCCGGCCAGGCACAGGCCCGCCGATCGGCCGTCCGGCGCGATGTCCACCGTGCACAGCGTCGCGAAGATCTCCTCGTGCGCGCGCTCGTGCTCCAGCACCTGCTGCAGCGTGCCCAGCAGCTCGTCCCCGCACAGCCCGGCCAGCGTCAGCGCCCGCCAGGCGATGCGCAGTTCCACGCCGAGCGCGGCCTCGTCCGGGCCGTGGCCGCAGACGTCGCCGATCATGGCGTGCACGGTGCCGTCGGGGGTGCGGACGGCGTCGTAGAAGTCGCCGCCGAGCAGGGCCCGGGAGCGGCCGGGGCGGTAGCGGGCGGCGAACCGCAGCGAGGAGCCCTCCAGCAGCGGCGTGGGCAGCAGTCCGCGCTCGAGCCGGCGGTTCTCCTGGGCGCGCAGCCGGCCCTCCGCCAGGCGGCGCTCGGCGGTGTCGGAACGTTTCCGCTCCACCGCGTAACGGATGGCGCGGCTGAGCAGGCGGCCGTCCAGTTCGTCCCGGAACAGGTAGTCCTGGGCGCCGACGCGCACGGCCTCGGCGCCGCGCTCGGCGTCGCCGGAGGCGGTCAGCGCGAGCACGGCGTGCCGGGGCGCCAGCTCCAGCACGTGCTTGAGCACGGCCAGCTCGTCGGCGTCCTCGTCGTCGGCCCGGCCGGGCGCCGGAAGCGCGAGGTCCAGCAGGATGCAGTGGACGTCGTCGGTGAGCAGCCGCTCGGCCTCGGTGAGGTTGCGGGCGGTGCGGACGCGGACCGGCTTGCCGGAGGCGTCCAGCAGTTCGGGCACGATCGGCGAGCCGGCCGGATCGTCCTCGATCAGCAGCAGCATGAGAGGGGCGCCGGTGGCGCCGCCGGCCGTGGCGCTGCGCTGCGCCTCTTCCCTGAGGGGGCCGCCATGGGCGGCGGCCTGCGCCTGACCACTCTCCACGGCCGGGATCGCTCTCTGCCGCGGTACGGGTACGGGCATCGTCTTGGTTTCCTTCCCTCCCCCCGAGGGCAGCGGGGCGAGGGACCTCGACCCACCGTCGGGTGACCATAGCGGTACTGCACGCCCCGATGGAATGGTGTGAGCCGCGTCGCTCGGGCGCAGTCCGTTGTCATATGCCGCGATCCGTATCGCAGTTGGACAGGCCGGCCGACGGGCGGGGATGACGAAGCTCACGTATCGCCCGGGTTTGGGCGGGTGTTGGGCGTGCGGTGGGTCACACGGGAGGGTCCGCGGCGGCGCGTGGGGGCCGTCACATGACCTGGCTCACGCGTCCGGTCGTACGGTGCTCACGCGTCCGGTCGTACGACTCCCAGGATCGGCATCGAACCCGCGCCCGCGACCGTCACCGTGCGTCCCGGCCGCGGGGCGTGGATGATCGCGCCGTCGCCGACGTACATCGCGACATGGCTGGCGTCGTCGAAGTAGATGATGAGGTCGCCGGGGCGCATGTCCTCGATGTCGACGTGCTTGAGCTGCTTCCACTGCTCCTGCGAGGTGCGCGGGATGGGGTGGCCGGCGTTCAGCCAGGCCTGGGAGGTCAGGCCCGAGCAGTCGTAGGACTTGGGGCCCTCGGCGCCCCACACGTACGGCTTGCCCAGCTGGGCGGTGGCGAACTCGACGGCCTTCCTGCCCTGTGCGGAGGCCTTGCTCTTGATCTCGTCGAGGACGCCGGTGTCCAGCCACTTGGTCTGGGCCTGGTAGGCGGCCTGTTGCTCCAGCTCGGCGAGCCGCTCCCGCTCCTTCTTCTCCAGCCGGGACTCGAGCTGTTCCGCCTCGGAGATCTGCTGCTTGATCTTCTTCTTGGCGGCCGCCTTGGCCTTGCGGTTGGCCTCCAGCTTCTGCCACTGGGCGGAGGCGTCGTCGGCGTAGCCCTGCAAGTCCTTCTGGGTGCGGGTCATTTCGGCGATCAGTTTGTTGGTCGCCCGCTGGCCGTTCAGCACCGTGCCGGCCCCGTCGATGAACTCCTGCGGGTCGTCGCTGAGCAGGAACTGGGCGGTGGGCGGCAGTCCGCCGGAGCGGTACTGGGCCCGGGCCGCCGCGCCGGCCTGGTTCTTGAGCCGCTCCAGTTTCTGCTGTCCCTCGACGATCTTCCTCGCCAGCTCGACGATGCGGGCGGACTGCTCCTTCGTCCGCTCCTCGGCCGCGTTGTAGGCGTCGGTGGCGACGGCGGCGTCGTGGTAGAGCTTGTCGAGCTTCTCGCGGACCCTCTGAAGGTCCTTGTTCGGCGGGGGAGTCGGGGACGCGGTCGGGGACGCGCTCGCACTCGGTGTGGGGGTCGGGGCGGCGAACGCCGTGCCGGGCACCGCCAGCACGGTCACCGCGCAGACCACCGTCACGGCGGCCGTGAGCAGACTGCGCTTGCCCGTACCCATATGCTCCCCCAAACTGATTTACCGTCAGTAACTTACGGTCGCCTGAGGGATCGTGCCACGGCGACGCGCAAAACGACAGAGGTCACGGGAAGTCGGATTTTCGCCCCGCCCACCCGGCGCACTTCCCCCTGTCCGCGCCGGATACGACGATCGGCGCGCCGATGTGACGAACGACGCGGGGAGATCGTTCCCGAGGGCGCTCAGTACCCCCGCGGCGCCAACGCGCTCCAGGTCAGCGTCACTTCCCCCTGGCGCCAGCGCGCCGGTGAGTCCGTTATGGGCCAATCGGTGTGCAGGTCCCGGACTGTACGGATCCAGCGCTGGCGGGCGCCGTAGGAGGCATAGGGGGCGGCGGCTGCCCAGGCGCGGTCGAAGTCGCGCAGGAAGGCGTGTACGGCCTCGCCGGGCACATTGCGGTGGATCAGGGCCTTCGGCAGCCGCTCGGCGAGGTCCGAGGGGCGCTCCAGGGAGCCGAGCCGGGTCGCGAAGGTCACCGTCCGCGGGCCCTCGGGGCCGAGCGCCACCCACACGTGCCGGCGCCCGATCTCGTCGCAGGTCCCCTCGACCAGCAGGCCGCCCCGCGAGCCCCCGCCCGCCGGTGCGAGCCGCGCGCACAGCCGCTCCCACACGGCGGCGACCTGGTCCTCGTCGTACTGGCGCAGCACGTTGGCGGCCCGCACGAGCACCGGCCGCCCGGGCACCGGGACCTCGAAGCCGCCGTGCCGGAAGACCAGCCCCTCCCGCTCGTACGGCTTCGCCGCCGCGACCCGCTCCGGCTCGATCTCGACGCCGACCACGCGGGCTCGTGGTGCGGCGGTCCGCAGCCGGCCGAGCAGCTCGACGGCGGTCCACGGCGCCGCCCCGTAGCCGAGGTCGACCGCCACCGGATCCGCGGCACGCCGCAGCTCGACGCCGTGCGTGGCCGCTATCCAGCGGTCCATGCGCCGCAGCCGGTTGGGGTTGGTCGTCCCGCGCGTCACCGTTCCCACGATGGGGGTCCCCCCGCTCGAGCGAAGCCGAGAGTGGGGGAGGGGCGTCGCGCGGGCTGTCATACGTACGAGGGTAGGCGGATCCCAGGGGGGCCAGGTGCCGCCGCCGGCAGGCGGGCCGCCGGTGGTGCGGCTCGAGCCGGACGGCGTCACCCTCCTGCCTGTCGAATGGTTGAGCGAATCTCGGTAATGATTCGGTAAAGGCTGCCGCAGGGGAATTCGAGCCGCCCCCGCCGCTGTTGCACCCCCTTGGAGGGCGAGGTCGGTCCTCCGGCAGGCATGCCCGCAGCAAGGAGGAACGCCACGTGAGCCAGTACGTCAGCAGGCTCGGGCGTCGCTCCCCGGCGGCCCCCTCGCGGCTCAGGCTCCACCGCAGGCCCCGCCGCGTCGCCATGCTCTCCGTGCACACCTCACCGCTCCACCAGCCCGGCACCGGCGACGCCGGCGGCATGAACGTCTACATCGTGGAGCTGGCCCAGCGCCTCGCCGCGATCAACATCGAGGTCGAGATCTTCACCCGGGCCACGGCCGGCGGCCTCGAGCCCACGGTCCAGCTCGCACCCGGCGTCCTCGTCCGGCACATCGACGCCGGCCCCTACGAGGGCCTCGCCAAGGAGGACCTGCCCGCCCAGCTGTGCGCCTTCACACACGGCGTGATGCAGGCCTGGGCCGGCCACCGCCCCGGCTACTACGACCTGGTCCACTCCCACTACTGGCTCTCCGGCCACGTCGGCTGGCTCGCCGCCCAGCGCTGGGGCGTCCCCCTGGTGCACGCCATGCACACCATGGCCAAGGTCAAGAACGCCAACCTGGCCGACGGTGACACCCCCGAGCCCGCCGCCCGGGTCATCGGCGAGACCCAGATCGTCGCCGCCGCCGACCGGCTCATCGCCAACACCGCCGAGGAGGCCGACGAGCTGGTGCGGCACTACGCCGCCGACCCGGCGAAGGTCGCCGTCGTGCACCCCGGGGTCAACCTCGACCGTTTCCGCCCCGCCGACGGCCGGGCCGCCGCCCGCGCCCGCCTCGGCCTGCCCCAGGACGCGCTGATCCCGCTCTTCGCGGGCCGCATACAGCCCCTGAAGGCCCCCGACGTGCTGCTCCGGGCGGTCGCCGTCCTGCTGGAGGAGTGCCCGGAGCTGCGCTCCCGGCTCGTCGTGCCCGTCGTCGGCGGACCCAGCGGCAGTGGTCTGGCCAAGCCCGAGGGGCTGCAGAAGCTCGCCGCCCGGCTCGGCATCGCCGACGTCGTACGGTTCCGCCCGCCGGTCGGCCAGGAGCAGCTCGCGGACTGGTTCCGGGCCGCCTCCGTCCTCGTCATGCCGTCCTACAGCGAGTCCTTCGGTCTGGTCGCGATAGAGGCGCAGGCCGCCGGCACCCCGGTGCTCGCGGCCGCGGTCGGCGGCCTCCCGGTGGCCGTGCGCGACGGCGTCACCGGCTTCCTGGTCGACGGCCACCACCCGGCCGAGTACGCGCGCGTGCTGCGCCGTTTCGCCGACGAGCCGTCCCTGCCCGCCGAGATGGGCGCGGCCGCCGCCCGGCACGCGCGGTCCTTCGGCTGGGACACCGCCGCGGCCGCCACCGCCGACGTGTACATGGCCGCGACCCAGTCCCACCGCCGTCGCGTACGCTCCCAGCATGGGTGATGTGGAGAAGGCGACGCAGGTCGTCGAGGGGGTCCTGAAGGACGCCGAACTGGAGTGGGAGAGCCCGAAGCCCGGCACCTACGTCGTCAAGCTCCCCGGCACCCGCAAGCTCTCCACCACGGTCTCCCTCCTGGTGGGCCGCCACACCCTCTCCCTCAACGCCTTCGTCGTCCGCCACCCCGACGAGAACGAGGCGGGCGTCCACCGCTGGTTGCTGGAGCGCAACCTCAAGCTGTACGGCGTGAGTTACGCCGTCGACCGGCTCGGCGACGTCTACGTCACCGCCCGCCTGCCGCTGACCGCCGTCACCGCCGAGGAGATCGACCGCCTCCTCGGCCAGGTCCTGGAGGCGGCGGACGGCGCCTTCAACACCCTGCTGGAGCTGGGCTTCGCCTCCGCGATCCGCCGGGAGTACGCGTGGCGGGTGTCCCGCGGCGAGCCGACGCGCAACCTGGACGCGTTCAAGCATCTGATCGAGCGCCCGGCCGACTGACCACCCTTCGGCAGAAGCTCCGCCCGTACGACCCCTTCCCCACGCCGGGGCTCCGTGGCATGCTCACCGCCGACGCATTCCTGAACGTCGTTCATATCCATGAATATGAAGGGGTAGCCGGACATGAACCACGGGCACGTCAGCAGACGGACATTCCTCGCCGGTGCCACCGCCGTGGCCCTGGGCGCGGCAACCGGCACGGCGACCGCCGCACCGACGCAGGTCCCCGCCCTCTGGCGGGAGTTCACCCGAACCCCCTTCACCCACCCGCAGATCCCGTACGTCGGCCGGGCGGGCCACCGCGCCGGATCGCGCCGCTTCCCCCGCCCCAGCACCTTCGCCGACGTCACCGACTACGGCGCCGTACCCGACGGCACCACGGACTGCGCCCCCGCGATCAACCGTGCCCTCGCCGCAGCCGGGAGGGCCGGCGGGGGCACGGTCACCATCCCGCCCGGCACCTTCCGCATCGACGACGTGATCCGCATCGCCGACCCGGACGTGGTCCTGCGCGGGGCCGGCAGCGGCCGTACGACCCTGTACGCCACGAAGAACCTCACCGAACTGATCGGCGTCTACGGCTCGCGCTACGGCGGCGACAAGTCCTCCTGGTCCTGGGCGGGAGGCCTGATCTGGCTGGCCCCGCGGGCCCGTTGGGACTCCCTGGTGGCGGCGATCCGGGCGCGGGCCTGGCCCTTCGAGGGCTGGACCGGCAACCGGCGGGACGAGTGGACGACCCTCACGACGGTCGAACCGGCCCTCCGGGGCTCATGGACGGTGACGGTCGCCGACATGGACCGCCTGGTGCCGGGCCAGTTGGTCCTCCTCCGCCTGGCCGACGACCCGGCCCACACCCTCCTGCAGCACATGGCGGGCGGCGGCCCGGGCCCCGCCGC
Source organism: Streptomyces sp. NPDC001450 (assembly GCF_053597295.1). Taxonomy (NCBI): domain Bacteria; kingdom Bacillati; phylum Actinomycetota; class Actinomycetes; order Kitasatosporales; family Streptomycetaceae; genus Streptomyces; species Streptomyces sp. NPDC001450. The sequence goes on along the minus strand of NZ_JBSFHY010000034.1, from coordinate 15,852 downwards.
CTACTCCTGGGACGACAAGACCAAGCTGACCTCCTACGTCCCCTACGAGTGGCCCGTCCGCATCACCCGCGTCCACGGGCGCCGCGTCACCCTCGAACGCCCGCTCCCGCTCGACCTGCGCCCGGAGTGGGACCCCCGACTGACCACGCACGTCCAGGAGTTGACCGGCTCGGGCGTGGTGGGCGTGACCCTGGAGGCGGTGCAGACCCCGCAGTCCCCGCACCTCCTCGACAAGGGCTACAACGGGGTCGTCCTGCAGTGCGCCTACGACTGCTTCGTGGACGACGTCACGGTCCGGCACGTGGACAACGGCTTCGGCCTGGTCGCCGCCTCGGCCTGCACCCTGCGCCGTACCCGCGTCGCGGGCCGCGGCTCCCACCACCCGTACTTCTGCCGGGAGGGCTCCCACGACAACCTGATCGAGGACTTCACGATCGAACAGCGGACCGTGCCCGCGCCCGCCAACACCCAGCTCCACGGCATCAACGTCGAGGGCCTGTCCTCCCACAACGTCTGGTCGCGCGGCGACATGCAGATGGGCACTTTCGACTCGCACCGCGGCCTGCCCTTCGCCGACGTGCGCACCGACATCACGGTGAACAACAACGGCCGCCACGGCGGGGACGCCAGCGCCGGCCCGCTCTTCGGCGCCCGCTTCACCCATTGGAACATCCGGGTCACCAACGGCCGCGCGGGCCTGATGAAGATCGACGGCCTGGCACCGTACTCGGCGACGGCCGGCCTCGACACCGTCACGGAGTTCGACCAGATCGACGTCCCCGACTTCACCGGCGACCTGCACTCCCGCCTGGAGCTGTACGGCACCACGGACGCGGTGCGACCGCGCAACCTGTACGAGGCTCAGCGCGAACTGAGCCGGTAACGCCCCGGGGTGACCCCCACCAGCTTCTTGAAGTGCCGCGTGAGATGGGCCTGGTCGCAGAACCCGGTCGCCACCGCCACCTCACCCGGTGCCAGCCCGTCCAGCAGCAGCCGGCGGGCGCGGCCGACGCGGCGTGACATCAGGTACTGGTGCGGGGGGATGCCGTAAGCGGTGCTGAACGCCCGTACGAGGTGGGCGGGATGGGCGTGCAGGACCCGCGCGGCCCCGGCGAGGGCGAGCCCCTCGACCACGTGCTCGTCGAGCAGTTCCCGCAGCGAACGGGCGAGAGCGGGGTCGGGACGGCCGGCGCCGCTCCCCCGCCGCCGCAGATGGTCCCGCAACCGCTCGCCGACGAGCGCCAGCCTGCTCTCCGCCTCCAGTTCGTCACCGGCCCGCCCGAGCGCGCCGTGCAACTGCCCGACCCGCAGTCGCAGCACGGGATCCCTGAGATCGGGACCGTCGACGGCCGCACCGATCAGCTCGTCCCCGAGGTGGCTGCCGTCCAGGTAGAGAACCCGCTTCCGGAAGCCGTGCGGGGTGGCCGGGGAGCCGTTGTGCGGAACGTGCGGCGGCAGCAGCGAGACGGTGTCGTGCGGGGTGCCGTGCTCATGCCGGTCGAGGTCGTACCGGACGGCCCCGTCGTCCACGATGAGCAGCGTCCAGGCGTCGTGGACGTGCATCGGGTAGGCGTACTCGGTGAAGTGGGCGTGGAAGACCTCCACGACACCCGGGATGCGGGGGCGCCAGGCGGAGACCTCGGGCTGGGCTGCGGCGGCCACGCAAAAAACGTACAAGACGATGCCGTACGAGGATCGGCAGTCTCACCCCATGAACACCGAACAGCGTCCCGACGCCCCCGCCGAGCCGATCCGCTTCGACACCAAGATCGCCGTGCTGCTCCGTGCGGACCTGGAGCCCTGGCAGCGTCTGAACGTCACCGCGTTCCTGGTCAGCGGCCTGGGCAGCCGGGTCCCCGAGGTGATCGGGGACCCGTACGAGGACGCGGACGGGGTCTCGTACCTGCCGATGTTCCGCCAGCCGGTGCTGGTCTTCGAGGGCGGCAAGGAGACCCTGCGGGCGGCGCACGCCCGGGCTCTCGCGCGGGCCCTGCCGTGCGCGGTGTTCACGGCCGACCTCTTCACGACGGGCAACGACCGTGACAACCGCGCGGCGGTCCGGGCCGTCCGGACAGCGGATCTGGACCTGGTCGGCCTGGCGGTGTACGGCCCGCGGAACGGCGTGGACAAGGTGCTGAAGGGGGCGCGGATGCACCCGTGAGGGCGACGGCCGCGCACCCCTTCACGGCTTGGACGCCGGCCGGCCGGCGTGTGTGGAGTGCCGGGGCCGGCTCCTGGACGAGATCTGGCCGACGAGTTCCCAGAAGCACACCAGAGCGGTGACCGGCGGAATTCCGAAGATCACTAATGAGAGCAGCGCATGTGACGAGTGACTGACACACAGCGCCACGGCCATCGCGGAGGCAGCCACCACGACACACCAGGACCGCCGCGCAGTGCGCCGTTGAGCGGTGGCCCGAAGAACCGAAAGGGCTGCCACGAACCACGGCCCGTACACCGTCAGCGGCCAGCATTGCGCCACTCCCGTCGGCAGAACCGACGAGGCGATCCCGCGCAGTTGGCCGTACGAATAGGCGACGGACCAGCCCAGCATGGCCACCGCGCACAGCGAGACCGTCGCGATCAGGAACGTGATGTGGGTGACGCGCCGGCCGCCGTCCAGGAAATGGGATTCGTGGCGGGGGCGTCGCCGGCTGCTCCTGCGGGGGGACGGGATGTTCAGCGGCGCGGTGGGAGCAGTGGGCATGCCGGCCGTCGTGGACAGCATCTGAGCCAGCTCCTCGACCGGGTCCCAGTCGTTCGGTGCGATGTCGATGTCCGGTTCCGGGACGCTCCAGGCGTCGTAGAGACCGGCTTCGTCGTGAATCCTGTCCATCGATAGTCCTCCGGACCCCGCCTCAGGCTGCTCCGTACAGAGCCGCCATCGCCCGCAGATATTCGGTTTCCATTCTGTTGATATTGTTCAGGAAATCATCGAGCAGGTCCGAGCAGGACTTGAGGCCCGCATCCCCGTCCCAGCGGAACATGCTCGTCGGATGATCGTCACTTGGGTACCAGTTCAATCGCGTCACGGTCACCTAACGACGGTCACTGGAGGTGGGGTTGTGAGGCATTCGGGGGACGCGGGTCGCCCGAAAGGGGAGTTTTTGAGCGCCTGCCAATATATGGTTGAAGGAAATGTTAATACCCAGGCAATTACATTCCGTGAGTACTGGAATTAAATGCTCGGTGCCGGCCGGGGGGGGCTTGAAGGAGGCCTACGCGCGCGCCCCCTCCGGCGGGGCTGCCGAAGGGGGCGCGGGGTCGCGAGGCGCGCGAGGCGCTGGTCGCTCAGCCGAACATGCCGGGCTCGTAGTCGCCCGCGGGCTGCTGGACGACGACGTTCAGGCGGTTGTAGGCGTTGATCAGGGCGATGAGGGAGACCAGGGCGGCCAGCTGGTCCTCGTCGTAGTGCTTGGCGGCGTCGGCCCAGGCCTCGTCCGTGACGCCACCGGCCGCGTCGGCGATCCGGGTGCCCTGCTCGACCAGCTCCAGGGCCGCACGCTCGGCCTCGGTGAAGACCTTGGCCTCCCGCCAGGCCGCCACCAGGTGGAGGCGCTGTGCGGTCTCCCCGGCGTGCGCGGCGTCCTTGGTGTGCATGTCGGTGCAGAAGCCGCAGCCGTTGATCTGACTGGCGCGGATCTTCACCAGCTCCTGGGTGGCGGCCGGCAGGGTCGAGTCCGAGATCGCCTTGCCCGCGGAGTTGATGTACCGCATGAACTTGCCGGCGACCGGGTTGGCGAAGAGGTTCAGGCGAGCTTCCATCGTGGGCTCCTGTGTCGTTGCTGTTGGCTACACCTGCTTGACGGAACGACCCGGCGAGATGTGACAGGACCGAATGTGACCTGCGTCACTCGATCGGCGGGGGTCAGACGGCCTGCTCGGACGCCTGCGGCCGCTGCTGTCGCCCGGGCGTCGCCGTGTCCCCCTCCGTGGGAAGCCGCCGCATGAGCACGCCGTACCCCACCCCCGCCACCGTCCCGACGACCGCGCACATGGCCCACAGCCACTCCGCGCCGAACCGGTCGATGACGGCGCCGGACATGAGCGGCGCGATCAGGGCGGCGACGGACCACGAGAGCGTGTACATGCCCTGGTAGCGCCCACGGCCGTGCACGGGCGACAGCCGGACGACGAGCCCGGTCTGGGTCGGCGCGTTGACGATCTCGGCGAGCGTCCACACGCACACGGTGAGGGCGAAGACCCCGACCGACCCGGCGAAGGCGGTGAGTCCGAAGCCGTACCCGGCGAGGACCGAGGAGACGACCAGCAGCGTGCGCGGATCGCGGTGCTCGATGAAGCGTGTGACCGGGATCTGCAGGGCGACGATCAGGATGCCGTTGACGGCGATGGCCAGGCCGTAGTCGGCGGGCGAGAACCCGGCCCGCCCCATGGCCACCGGCAGCCCGACCGAGCCCTGCTGGAAGACGAGGGCGACGAGGAAGGACAGCCCGACGACGGCCATGTACCGCCCGTCGCGCAGCACGGTCATGAGGCTGACGTCGGCGTCGGCCTGCTTGGCCGTGGCGGTGGGCCGGGACTCGGGCACCTTCAGGAACACGACGACCGCGCACGCCAGGGTCATCCCGGCCTCGATCAGGAACCCGGCGAGATAACTGAACTCGGCGATGAACCCCGCGCCCATGGAGGAGACGGCGAAGCCGAGGTTGATGGCCCAGTAGTTGAGCGAGAAGGCCCGCACCCGGTCCCCGGGCCGCACGATGTCGGCCATCATCGCCTGCACCGCGGGCCGGGAGGCGTTGGAGGTCATGCCGACGAGGAAGGCGACGGCGGCGATGGCGACGGGGTCCCGCATGAACCCGAGCAGCGCGACGGACCCGGCGGTGGCGGTCTGCGCGATCAGCAGGGTGGGCCGCCTGCCGAGCCGGTCGGCCATCACCCCGCCCCCCAGTGAGGAGACGACCCCGCCGAGCCCGTGCAGCGAGGCGACGAGACCGGCGTACGAGGCCGAGTACCCGCGGTCGAGGGTCAGATAGAGCGCCATGAAGGTGGCGACGAAGGCGCCCAGCCGGTTGACGAGGGTGCTGGTCCACAGCCACCAGAACTCGCGGGGGAGTCCGGAGACGGTCTCCCGGGCGGCTCGTCTCAGATGGGCGACGGACATGACGGAACCCCCACGATGCACGGTGATGTAAGCGGCTGGAGCGGAAGTCGCAACTTACAAGTGGGGGCCGGATCCCGGCCACTCAATTAACAGATGCCGTCAACTGTCCGGCTGCTGGGCGTCCGCACTGGGGGTCGAATGCGTGGATTACGCTCTGAGGCATGGCCGACGCACCGTACAAGCTGATCCTCCTCCGCCACGGCGAGAGCGAGTGGAACGCGAAGAACCTGTTCACCGGCTGGGTGGACGTCAACCTCAACGAGAAGGGCGAGAAGGAGGCGGTCCGCGGCGGTGAGCTGCTCAAGGACGCCGGCCTGCTCCCCGACGTGGTCCACACGTCCCTCCAGAAGCGCGCGATCCGCACGGCCCAGCTGGCGCTGGAGTCCGCGGACCGCCACTGGATCCCGGTCCACCGCTCCTGGCGCCTGAACGAGCGCCACTACGGCGCGCTGCAGGGCAAGGACAAGGCACAGACGCTCGCCGAGTTCGGCGAGGAGCAGTTCATGCTCTGGCGCCGCTCGTACGACACCCCGCCGCCCCCGCTCGCGGACGACTCCGAGTTCTCCCAGGCCAGCGACGCGCGCTACGCCTCCATCCCGCCGGAGCTGCGCCCGAAGACGGAGTGCCTGAAGGACGTCGTCGTCCGCATGCTCCCGTACTGGTACGACGGCATCGTCCCCGACCTGCTCGACGGCCACACCGTCCTGGTCGCGGCCCACGGCAACAGCCTCCGCGCCCTGGTCAAGCACCTGGACGGCATCTCCGACGCGGACATCGCGGGCCTGAACATCCCGACCGGCATCCCCCTCTATTACGAGCTGGACGCCGACTTCAAGCCGGCGACCCAGGGCGGCAGGTACCTCGACCCCGAGGCGGCCGCGGCGGCGATCGAGGCGGTCAAGAACCAGGGCAAGAAGAAGTAAGCACGAACGATCAAGCCCCCCACCTGCAGTTTCGCTGCGGGTGGGGGGCTTTTCGATGTGGGCCGTCAGGTGCTTGATCAGCGCTTCGGAGTCGAAGTCGATCGCGTCCACGGCGACGCCGAGGATTTCGCCCTGCCGCAGGCCGCAGCCGCCGCCCAGGTCGACCATGGCCTGGTACCTCTCGGGCATGCCGGTCCGGACGGCGAAGACCCGTTCCGGAGTCCAGGGGGCGATGCGCTTGTCGTCCACGGTCGGCGGCCGGACCGAGCGAGCAGCGCATGGGTTCCGACGAAGGTGCCCGTCATCCACGGCCGCGCTCAAGGCGGCGCGAACGTTGGAGTAGATCGTCCGGGCGTACGACCCACCCACGTACACCGCTCTCCTGAAGCTGCCGCACCGGCAGCGCAACGTGACGGCTGACCAGCCGGCCCCGGACATCCGATCCAGCCCGACCGCCACTTTCCTCTGCCACTCAAGATCCGAGTGCTGATACATCAGCGCGGCCCGCTCCGAGGAGTGGTCGGGGCGCGCCATCGTGTCCTTGAGCGTGGCACTCGGCTCTATCGCATCCCCTGAGGAAGATGTATCCCAAGGCCCGGCGCGTCATCGGATGCGCCGGGCCTTGGGGGCGGGCGGCCTCAGCTGGTGAAGGTGAAGTACTTCCAGGAGCCGTGCGTGGTCGAGTTCACGGTGTCGCCCGAGGAGTTGTTGATGTAGGACGACCGCACGCGCATCGAGTAGCCGGTCTGGTGCGTGCCGCCCAGTTCCACCACCGACTTGCCCGTGGAGTCGAGCTTGAAGTACTCGTACCCCGCCGACCGCCAGGCGCCGGCGGAGTAGATCTGGAACTCCAACCTCTGCGAGCGGCCGGGGTAGGCCGTCATCGTGGTCGTGAGGAGCGGATTGGTCGTCTTCCGGAAGTAGTACTTGGTGTGCCCGCTGACCGTGGCCGTCTTGTAGTAGCGGCTAAGACTCAGCGACACCTTGACCTTCGCGCCCACCCAGCTCGTGGCCGTCTTCGGGGCGGTCCGCGCGTCGCCGGAGAAGGACGCGCTCACCGTGGTGTCGCGCTTCAGGGGCAAGGTCACCGACAGGTTGCCCTCGCTGTTGACCGTGCCGGTCTTGACCAGGTACTTGCCCTTGCCGTCGCCCGCGGTGTCCGCGTAGAGCGAGAGCGTCCGGTTCTTGTACGTCGTGCCGAGGTGGGCGGTGAACGTCACGTTACTGGCGTAGTCGTAGACCGTGCCGTTCTTGTTCACGGTCAGGGTCGGGGAGTTCCGGGAGACCTCGACCGTGTCCGAGGCGGAGGCAGCCGTGCGATCGGCGCCGCCGGCATACGAGACCTTGTACGTGACCTTGCCGCCCGCGGGCGGGATGTCGGTGAAGGAGAAGGTCCCGTCCGCCTTCACCGACGCGGCCGGGAGCGCCTTGCCGTTCGGGGACTCCAGGTCCGTCCGGGTCACCGCGACGGTGGTCCCCGCGGGCAGCCCGAGCGTGTTCGTGACCTTGCCGGAGACGGTCAGCGACTTGGCACGGTCGGCGGTCGCCGGGGCGTTCGCCGTGACGGTGGTGACGGCCTTGCCGGGGTCGGTGACGACGCGCAGGCTGTACCTGCTGGAGAGACCGTGTGTGACCGCGAAGAGCCGGCTGCTGTCGGGTGCGAAAGCGAGGTCGCCGTGGTCGAGCAGGGCCTCTTGGGCGACTCCACCCGTTTCGTCGGTGAAATTGGCGGTCCGCCTCGGGGCCGTGCCGCCCGGCTTGTAGATGGACACGTGGGGGAGTTGGAAGGAGGCGTAAGTGTCGGTGCCCACCGCGACGAGGCCGTCCGGCGCGACATCCACCGACCGTTGTTGCCAGTAGCTGCTCGGATACCTGATGGTCTCCGACAGGTCCGAGGTCCGGAAGACCTGCTGGAAGTCGCCTGCTGTGGTGGCCACCACGAGCTCTGTGCCGTCCGGGGTGAGCGCCAGGTCCTCCGCGGTGTTGCCGATGGCGGCGTCCTGCCCGCCGAGGAACGCGGTCCGGCTGGCCGTGCCGGACGACACGTCATAGATGCCGAGGGTGAAGTAGTACTGGCGCGAGCCGGCCGCCAGGGTGTCGGGAGCGCCGGGTGCCGAGTCCAGCAGGGGAGCGTCGTTCCACGTTCCCTCGGCCTCCTGGGCGAGGGAAACCTGCGGCTGCCCGCCGGACAGGTCGAGAGAGCCGATGTTGCCGTGGCCGACGCTGCCATAGCCGAACCAGAGTTTGCCGCCCGCGAGCGCCAGGTGCTGCGGATCTGTGCCGTCACCCGTCGCGTACCGCCCGGCCTCGGTGAGCGTCGCCGTGTCGATGGCCACGATCTCATCGGCTCCCGGCACGGCGACGTAGACCGTTGCCGAGTCGGCGGAAAGCTCCAGGCCGTCAGCCTGCGGCAGCGAGGTGATCGTCCCGATGACGGTGCCGTTGTAGTCGGTGGCAACGACCTTGCCTCCCGACGGGTCACTGATGAAGACCCGCCGGTGAACGCCGTCCACGATGATGTCGCCGCTGGACGTGATGGGCAGCGCGGCGCTGCTGTCGGCGACGGCAGCGCCCGCTGCCGACCCGATCAGGGCGACAGAACTGAGAGCGACCGCGAGCGCCGTCACGGCCGAAATGCTGCGCACACGCACAGTGATGCAACCCCCACTAGGAAGACAAGATGCCCACAAGACCTCTGGAGCCCCTTCAGGGTTGCACGGCACATCCGCGCAAGTTTCCGCAGGTCCCACGGGATGCTGCCCAGGAGACTCTGGCCGGCCACCTCCTCACTCTCGCTCAGGACGGCACGCCGGACGGCGCTCACCTCCACCTGGAGGAGAACAACGGGCTCGAACAAGGCTCCGTAGGGCTGGTCTTGGAAGGTGCGACGACGAATGACGCGTGCCAGACGCGTGCCAGATCGTGCGGGGAACCACGGGGAACAGCGGGGAACCAATCGACCGTCTACCGCGTGCTCGCGTCCCTCCGCCGCAGGTCAGGCCGGGAGCAAGCCCTAGATACCCTTAGCTTCCCAAGCTGAGCGCGTGGCGGGTCGCTACGCACCGAGCGGCCACATAACCCCTGTTTCTAGGGTGCGTTGCCTTCGGTATGTCAGCTGCTCGTCTCCGGGCCCCAGCGCTCAGGCCCCACTCCGCGCCAATCGATCCACGGTGACTCCGCTACCTCCGCCGGGTCGATCTCCAGCCCGGCTCGGCGGAGGAACTCTGCGACGTCGGCCACGTTGTGGGCCAGGCCGAGGATCTCGCCGTCCACGCGCACTCGTCGGCCGCCTGTGGGTGACGGTGGATGGACGATCACGCGGATCGGACCGGACATGCCTTCAGGATTATCTGGAACATGCGGCCTCGCATTCCAGCGCGTCATGGATGAAGCCGCTCACTCATGTGTCCGTCTGGCCGTCCCAGGTCACGCAGTTCCCACCATGCTGCGGGACTTGGGCGCCGTTGCTGCCAGTAGGGATGGAAGTACAGCTGAGCCGACAGCCGGTACAGACGCCGGCGCAGCTCGGTACGACCGGGCCGCTCGGCGAGCTGCCGGTACGCGGCACTCCACTCCTGCTGCGCCTGGGCGAGGTCGTCGGGGAACGATCGCATGGCCAAATTCAAGCACGTGTTCGATTTGTAGGTCCATTGAAGGTGCTGCCGGGCGACGTTGTCGCGGCACGCTGTCCCGTGCCACTGGATCTTGACCGTTTGTCATCGGACTTTGACGGACGCGAGTTTGTGTCATCGGAGTTTGATCACCGCAGGTCAGCGACTCAGCGCACCGAAGGTGCGCTGAGTCGCTGACCTGCACTTATGTGCAGCGCCTCGTAAACGTGCAGGTCAGAGCGTTGCGATCGTCGTGCAGGCTGCTCGATTTGTGGGGACGGTGGGGTCAGGAAGGCTTGATCGCCGAGACCGGGGTGACGGTCACCTTGTTGTCGCACTCGGCCCACACCCCGTCGTTCAGGGCGACCTGGTGCTTCCCGGAGTGCGGCAGCCCGATGACCATCGTCGGATACGTCACCGGGTCCTTGCCCGACACGCAGTAGCCGTCGGCCTCCCCCTGGACCTGGACGAAGGTCAGCTTCACCCACGCCTTGCCGTGCGGCCGGACCGTCACGGTGGCCGCCCTGCCGGTGGGGGTGACCTTGAGCGGGGTGTTGTGGGCGGGGGAGCCGTTGCCGGCGCCCGCGACCGTCGGATGGCCCTTCAGGACGCACGTCCTCCGGGAGACGTTGGTGAACTGCACGACCGCCGCCCCGGTCCCGGTCCCGACGGGCCGGTGGACGGCCTGCCAGGCGCTGACCTGGAGGGCGGAGGCCGGGCAGGCGGGCGGCGGGGTGGAGGTGGTGGTGCTCGCCGCCATGGCGGTGCCGGGCAGGATGCCGGTCACCGCCGCCGCGACGGCCGTGACCGCCGTCGTCGCCAGAGCCGCCCTGCGAATGCCGTTGCTGTGCCGCATGCTGTCGTCCCCCTGAGTCGTCTCGTCCGCGGGTTTCGGTCGTCGGTTGTTGCCCCGCGGTACGCGTGGTCGTGGTACGTGAGTGCAGACGGGGCGGGAGAGCGGCAGGGTTCCGTGCGGCGACTACTTGTGACGGAACGGTGACGACAGGCTGCACCCGTGCAGATGGCCGTCAGGGCAGACAGAAGCACCTCCAGCGCGCCACGGGTTCTACCACGCCCCCGGCGCGCACGGAAGGTGCGCTGAGTCGCTGACCTGAGGTGATCAAACTCCGATGACACAAACTCGCGTCCGTCAAAGTCCGATGGCAAACGGTCAAGATCCAGTGGCACGGGACACGCGCCTCGGTGGGGAGCGCAACCCGTGGACGATCATGTCTGGGGCAGCGAATCCTGAGTGAAGCTCGGGCCGTCTGTGGGCCGTCCGAGGCCGCTCGGCAGTGGCCAATGACGACCAATGACGACCACTCGGGTGTACCGGAGCGCGGCCCTGACCAGCAAGAACCCAGCTCACCAAGATCCCCGACAAGACCCAGGGCAAGAAGAAGTAGGCCGAACTGCTCAAGCCCCTTTGTCGGGGAGAAGGCCCGGGTCGTGACCCGGGCCTTCTTGCTGGCCGAACGAGTTGTCCGTCTTTCGGGGTCGTCCCGGGCCGGCCCGCCGCTACCCGACGAGGACGATCACGACGGATCCGTTGTCGAAGCGGTGATCGAAGCGGTGATCGAAGCGGTGATCGAAGCGGTTGTGGCCGAAGCAGAACCCCGGGTGGTTGAAGCAGAAGCCGCGGTGGTCGAAGCGGAATCCACCGTGGTCGAAGCAGCGCCAGTCGTCGTGGCCGAAGCACGAGTCGGTGGTCACTTGGGTGTGCACAGCAGGGGCTGCCGCCGCGGCCGTGCCCGCCGTGCCGATCGCGGCGCCGCCGGCCAGCAGAACGCAGGCCGCGGACGCCACGAGGAGACGCCCCGTGTCGTGTGCTCGCATGATGGATGCACTCTTCCTTCCGGAACGAGCCGACCAAGGGGTATCCCCAGGTTGCGGCCCTGTTTTCAATACGTCCGAGGCGCCTTTTCGGATTGCGGCCCGGCCGACACGACGCGTCGTGCACTAGCTCCCCGTAACCGGGGAACCCGGCAGGCACTGGACCCGCGCACGCACGCCATGCCGGGGGTGATGACCATGCAGTCCGGGCAGTCCCAGCAGTCGGCCGGGGACGGTGTGCCGCCGGAGGTGGAGGGGTGGTCGCGGGTCGGCGCGGTGCTCACCGCTGCCGCGCGGGGGGCCGGGGATCCGCGCCGGGTTCCCGGCGCGCTCTGCGCGGCGTGTGTACGGCTGCTGCCCGTCACCGGTGCCTCCGTGTCCATCTCCGGCGGGCGTGGGATCCGGGTGACCTGGTGCGCCAGTGACCGCCTCGCCGCACGGCTCGCCGAGTTGCAGTACACCGTGGGGGACGGGCCCTGCCAGACCGCCCTGGACCAGGGCGCCCCGGTCTTCGCGGCCGACCTCGCCGGGCGGCGCGACACCTGCCGCTGGCCGATCTTCGCGCACGAGGCCGTCGGGCTCGGCGTGGCCGCCGTGTTCTCCCTGCCGCTCGGCGTCACGGGTACCGCCATCGGCACCCTCGACCTGTACTGCGACCGGCCCGGCGGACTGTCCGAGCCGGATCTGCGGACCGCGCTGTGGGCGCGGGACGCGATGACGGACGCCCTGACGGGGCTGCGGCCCAGGGGCGAGAGGGACGAGGAGGGCGAGGAGGGAGGGGCGGCGTCCTGGGTGTGCGCCTCGCAGGCCGATCACACCGAGGTGCAGCAGGCGGTCGGCATGGTGATGGTGCAGCTCGACCTGGACCCCGAGCAGGCCCTGGACCGGATACGCGCCCGCGCCTTCGCCGAGGGCCGTACGGTCAGCCAGGTCGCCCGGAAGGTCCTGGCCCGCAGACTCCGCTTCCCGTAGCCGGTGGCCGGTGGACGAAGTGAGGGGCCCCGGAGTCTCCAGGGCCCCTCACAGGTCGTACGCCGTCAGCCGCACTGGCAGGGAGCGCCCGACTGGCAGCCGCAGCCGCAGCCGGAACCGCAGCCGCACGCGGCCACGAGCGGCAGGCTCCTCATCTCGGCGGGCTGGTCGGTCTCGCGCTCCTGGGTGGGGTCGGGCGTGGTGCTGGGGGATTCGGCCATGGGTCCCTCCTCGACACTGGGGCAGATGCCCTCGCCCATTCCATGCCCGTTTCTCTGGGCGCATCAACGGCGCACAGAGGCGCCCGCGCGCCCCGCCCGATGGCCTTCGAGCCCCCCGGGCAGCGCCGGTGTCAGGCTTCGTCGACCCCGGTGACGGGCTGGATGTCGGGCTGCAGCTCGTCCGCGTGCTCACCCGTGACCAGGAAGACGACGCGCTTGGCGACGGCCACCGCGTGGTCGGCGTACCGCTCGTAGTAGCGGCCCAGCAGGGTCACGTCGACGGCCGTCTCGATGCCGTGCTTCCAGCGCTCGTCGATCAGGTGCTGGAAGAGGGTGCGGTGCAGCTGGTCCATCTCGTCGTCGTCCTGCTCCAGCTGGAGGGCGAGGTCGACGTCCTTCGTCACGAGCACCTCGGCCGCCTTCGCCATCAGGCGCTGCGCGAGCTGGCCCATCTCCAGGATGGTGGCGTGCAGGTCGTGCGGGACCGCGCGCTCCGGGAAGCGCAGCCGGGCCAGCTTCGCCACGTGCTGGGCGAGGTCGCCGGAGCGCTCCAGGTCGGCGGACATGCGCAGCGACGTGACGACGATCCGGAGGTCGGTCGCCACCGGCTGCTGGCGGGCGAGCAGGGCTATCGCCCGTGCCTCCAGGTCGTGCTGGAGCTCGTCCACCTTCTGGTCGGCCTCGATCACACTCTCGGCCAGCTTCAGGTCGGCGTCGAGGATGGCCGTCGTGGCGCGCCCGATCGCCGACCCGACCAGCCGGGCCATCTCCACCAGACCGTCGCCGATCGAGTCAAGTTCCTCGTGGTACGCGTCCCGCATCAGGGTTCCCTCTCGTATGTTCTCTTTCGGGGCTTCCGGGGGCCGTGACACCACGCGCCCCGTGGCGAAACCGGCGGTGTGAACCCCACGCTCCCACGTTCCGCCCCGCACGCGTCCGTTTCTGCCACCCCAAATGAACCACTACTGGCTCCAAGGTGAACTCTGGGCGACGAGTGTCCGAGGTCGCACTCCGACGGCTGTGGTCATGTCGTACCCCATGCCTAACCTGGATGCATGGACGTGAACGCGGCGGTCGCCGCAGCGGCAGCGATCGCCGGGGTGCTCACCGGCGTCATCGCCATGCTGGCGTTCCGCTGGAGTGAACGCGACCAGAAGCGACCGACCAGGACTTCTTTGCACACCGATCCCGTACTCCCGCCCGGCGTGGACACCGTTCTGTCCGTGCTCCGCTCCTCGGCCGTCGTCCTCGACGAGGCCGACGCCGTCGTCAAGGCCAGCTCCGCCGCGTACGCCCTCGGGCTGGTCCGCGGCGGCAAGCTCTCCGTCGAGCCGATGCTCCAGATGGCCCGGGACACGCGCCGGGACGGGGAGATACGACAGGTCGAGCTGGACCTGCCCCGGCGCGGCACCGGACGCGGTGAGGCCCTCGCCGTCTCCGCGCGCGTGGCCCCGCTCGGCTCCCGCCTGGTCCTGCTGCTGGTCGAGGACCTCACCGAGGCCCGCCGGATCGAGGCCGTGCGACGCGACTTCGTGGCCAACGTGAGCCACGAGCTGAAGACACCCGTCGGCGCGCTCTCCCTGCTCTCCGAGGCCGTCATGGACGCCTCGGACGACCCCGAGGCGGTACAGCGCTTCGCGGGCCGCATGCAGATCGAGGCGACCCGGCTGACCAACCTGGTGCAGGAGCTGATCGACCTGTCGCGGGTCCAGAACGACGACCCTCTCGAGGACGCCGAGCCCGTCCGCGTGGACGACCTCGTCGCCGAGGCCATCGACCGCTGCCGCCACCAGGCGGGCACCAAGCAGATCACGATGGCCGCCGGCGGCACCGCCGACCTGCACGTCTGGGGCAACCGCGGCCAGCTCGCCGCCGCCCTCGGCAACCTCGTCGAGAACGCCGTGAACTACTCCCCGGCCCGCACCCGTGTCGGCATAGCCGCCCGCCGGGTCAACGCCCCGGGCGGCGACATGATCGAACTCGCCGTCACGGACCAGGGCATCGGCATCTCCGACAAGGACAAGGAGCGCATCTTCGAGCGCTTCTACCGCGTCGACCCGGCCCGCTCCCGGCAGACCGGAGGCACCGGTCTGGGTCTCGCGATCGTGAAGCACGTGGTCGCCTCGCACGGCGGGGAGGTCACGGTCTGGAGCGCCGAGAACCAGGGCTCCACCTTCACCCTCAGGCTGCCGGAGGCGGGTGCGGCCCGCGACCGTGCACAGCAGCACCCCGACCTCGACGACGAGGCCGGCGGCACCGCCGACTCAACCCCGTACGAACCGCTTCCCGCCCCGGAGGTCCTTCCGTGACCCGAGTGCTCGTCGTCGAGGACGAGGAGTCCTTCTCCGACGCCCTGTCGTACATGCTCCGCAAGGAGGGCTTCGAGGTCGCCGTGGCGGCGACCGGCCCCGACGGACTCGACGAGTTCGAGCGCAACGGCGCCGACCTCGTCCTCCTCGACCTGATGCTGCCTGGTCTGCCCGGCACGGAGGTGTGCCGCCAGCTGCGTGGCCGCTCCAACGTCCCCGTGATCATGGTGACCGCCAAGGACAGCGAGATCGACAAGGTCGTGGGCCTCGAAATAGGAGCCGACGACTACGTCACCAAGCCGTTCTCCTCGCGCGAGCTGGTGGCCCGGATCCGCGCCGTGCTGCGCCGCCGCGGCGAGCCGGAGGAGGTCACCCCGGCCGCTCTGGAGGCGGGCCCGGTCCGCATGGACGTCGACCGCCACGTGGTGACGGTGTCGGGCTCGAAGGTCGACCTCCCGCTGAAGGAGTTCGACCTCCTGGAGATGCTCCTGCGCAACGCCGGCCGCGTCCTGACCCGCATGCAGCTCATCGACCGGGTCTGGGGCGCCGACTACGTGGGCGACACCAAGACCCTCGACGTCCACGTCAAGCGCCTGCGCGCCAAGATCGAGCCGGACCCGGGGGCGCCGCGGTACCTGGTGACGGTGCGGGGCTTGGGCTACAAGTTCGAGCCGTAAGCCGTACGACAGCCGTATGTACGCGGCGTGCGCCGTACGGCAGCCGTACGGCGCACGCCGCGTTCATACCAAGGGGGGGGCCCCCCCCCCCGGGGCCGCCCCCCCCCCCCCGAGGGCGCGGGGCACCTGGGAGGGGGCCCGGCCCCGGGGGGGCCCCGGCCCCCGGGGCGGGTGTGTCCGG
>NZ_JBSFHY010000033.1:0-121228 GCF_053597295.1 Streptomyces sp. NPDC001450 | reverse complement strand
TGGGCCAGGGCGGCCCGGCACCGGCCGCTGTCCTCGACGCTGACCACCGCCCGGTGCGCGAGCCCCAGGTCGAGGTGCAGAACCACCTTGGTGTAGCCCTCGACGCGCTTGTCGAACTTCTCGTACGCCGTGGGCGCCTCAGCCAGGGGCAGCTCATGGGAGACGACGAAACTCGGCCGCGCACGCCCCGAGATGATGAGGTCGCGCAGCTGCCGGTTGTAGCGCTTCACGTTGCACTGCCCGGTGCCCAGGCGCAGCCCCTTCTCGAAGAGCTTGCCGATCGAGACC
Source organism: Streptomyces sp. NPDC001450 (assembly GCF_053597295.1). Lineage (NCBI taxonomy): Bacteria > Bacillati > Actinomycetota > Actinomycetes > Kitasatosporales > Streptomycetaceae > Streptomyces > Streptomyces sp. NPDC001450. Next base: position 120,940 of record NZ_JBSFHY010000033.1, on the reverse strand, counting down.
ATGAGCCGGCCCTGCTTGGCCTGCTCGTCCGGTCCCCCTGGGTCGGCCGGCACGTACAGGCCGGGTATGCCGAGCGCTCCGGTCGGCCGGACGGTCTCGATGATCGAGTTCAGCACGGCCGCGGGCTCCTCGCGGTTCTCGGTCCTGGCCACGGCCTGATAGCCGACCGCGTCGATGCCCTTGTCCGTGCCTTCGCCGTTCGTCTGCTCCTTGATCTGCTCCACCGGGTTGCCCTCGGCGAAGTTGATCGGGATCGCACCGATCTCCTCGGCCTTCTGCAGCCGCTCGAGCACCCGGTCGACGACGAACACCCTCGACGCACCGCGGATCATGGCCGAGTAGGCGGCCATGAGTCCGACGGGCCCGCCGCCGTACACCACGACACTCTCACCCGGGGAGACCTGGGCGAGTTCGTTGCCGTGGTAGCCGGTCGGGAAGATGTCGGCGAGCAGAATGAAATCGGTCTCGTTCGCGGTGCCTTCCGGCAACTTCAGACAGTTGAAGTCGGCATACGGTACGCGCAGGTATTCGGCCTGGCCCCCGGTCCACGGCCCCATCGCGACATAGCCGTACGCGCCACCGGCGAAGCCCGGATTCACGGTGAGGCAGAATCCGGTGTAGTCGGCCACACAGTTCTTGCAGAAACCGCAGGCGACATTGAAGGGCATGACCACGCGGTCGCCCTTCTTGAGAGAGGTGACCCCCTCGCCGAGCTCCTCGACGATGCCCATGTTCTCGTGGCCGAAGACGATGCCAGGTTCGGCGGCAGTACGACCCTCGTACATGTGCAGGTCAGAGCCGCATATGGCGGTGGACGTCACCCGTACGATCACCTCGTTCGGGTGCTGGAGCCGAGGCTTCTGCACCTCTTCCACCGCTACCTCGAACGGTCCCTTGTACACGACAGCCCTCATACGACACCTCCGATTAGCGATATGTGCTCGCTGCCGGAGGACAAACGGCCGTCAACCGAACGTAGCCTGGTGCGAACGGGCAGTGGAAAGGTCGCGGCCGTTCGCCTCACGTGACCTAACTCTCATGGTCCACCTATGGAGAGCGTGAAACAAGTCGGCTATTGTCAATCAAATTCCGATTTCAACTTCGCGCCGAATGGGAGGACGAGGAAAGTGGCTCAGCGTTTCGGGACCTTGCTCGTCCCGGTGCCCGGCGTCTCGGGCACCATGTACCCGCCGGGAACGCCCGTCGCCATCAGCGGACGCGGCTCGTCCGTCGACGCTTTCGTGGACGGCGACTGGCTCCCCCTCGCCTGGTGGGAGTTCGCCGAGGGACTGTCCGAGGGCGTCCCCGACAGCTGATCCTGCCCAGGCTCGTGGACGGCTTCACGCTTCGTACCGGTACGGCCCCCTCCCGGTGCGTCGCCCCCTGGGTGGACACCCAGGAACCCGCGCTCCTGGCGCTCCTGGCCACCGGCCGGTTCCCCGCGCTCTCCCGCCTCGCCACGACCGGTTACGATCTCGACCTCGACGCCCTCTTCGAGTTCGGCCTCCAGAGCCTCCTCGGCGGCCTCGCCCCACTCCTCGAGGCGAGCTCCGCCGGTTGAACGGAGAATCCGAGAGGCCCGGACACGAAGGGAAACGACTTCCAAGAACCTGGCGGGCAGGGTCGGCTAGCGCAGGTGAGGCGGGCCGATCCGGATGGTGTCGCTGCACACCTGGGTGGGCAGCCGGTGTCCCTTCGCGTTGGTCACGTGCACGAAGCGGCCGTAGTCGTGCTTGGCGGGGTGGGGCGCCACCACGTCGCTGGAGGCGTTGTAGTTCCCCGCGATCCAGCAGCTCTCGCGCGGGACGACGTGCGGTTGGTAGTAGAGCGGGAAGTCGACCGTCCGGCCCGGGTCCAGCACCAGCCGGACCGGCGTGGCCGTCTTCGTCGGCTCCGACTCCACGTCCTGCGCCTTGCCGACCCAGACGTGCAACTGCGGGTAGCCGTCGAAGGCGCAGGGCTTTGCACTTCTGTTCCTGGCACTCAGCATGGCCGCCGCTGCGCCGGCCGGCTTGTCCGCCGAGCGGGTCCATTTCCAGCGCAGCTGCGGTGATCCGCAGGCGGCGGGCCGGGTGTGGCCCCAACCGCAGGCGGTCAACCCCAGCAGCACCGCCAGGCTGAGTATCAGGACTGTTGCTTTTCGCCGTGCTATCAAAACATCCCCCGTGGAGAGGCCCCCTGCCTCTGCGGACAGGTAGATGCAGCCTCTCCCCGGAAGGTTCCGGCGGACGGGTCGGTGTTCGCCGCGCCTGGCCCTCGCCGGAGCGGTCACGTAGGGCCGGGCGTCGGTTCTGCCCACGCCGGTGGCCGACCGCCGTGCCGGCGCCGCGTCAAAGAGCCACGCCTCAGGGCCTGTTCGCGGGAGGAGCCTGGTACGAGCTGGTCCGGTAACGGCTGCGGAACTCGGCCAGCAACTCATCGGTCGCCTCGGCCCCGGCGCTCACGGCGGCGTGGACGTCACGGAAGTATTTCTCGTAACCGGCCGGGGTGTAGAGGCACAGGGCACGAGCGAGGACCGACCCTGCATTGCGGAAGCCGTGCGGGGTGCCGCGGGTCGCGGCGAGCAGATGCCCAGGACTGGCGGTCACCTCGCCGTCCCCGGTATGGAGCGTCAACTCGCCCTCGAGGACGTAGAAGTACTCGTCGTGCCCTTCATGCACGTGCGGCCTGGCACCGATGGTGCCAGGGGCGAGGCTGAACTCCTCGAAGGCGAAGTGCCCGCCCGTGTGCTCGCCGGTGAGCCGGAAGAAGTGCGCGACACCGGCGACGTCTATGAGTTCACCTTCCTGGGGGCTGCGCAGCAGCGGACGGGCAGGAATCCGGGACTGATCATCGGTCATGGCGCATTGTGACCCAGGACCCACTGCTTCAGGTCAACACACCTGGCTTGATCTTCAACCTGTGCGGCGCGGTTTCGACGTGGTTGACTGATGGTCGTCCGGGGCCGGGGCGGGAGTGTTTCGGTGCTCTGGCCGGACACGGTCCCGGATTAAGGGTGCACGGTCCCGGAGAAGAAGGGCCCTGTCCGCAACCGCGGGAAGCTTCGCTCACGCGGAGGCCGCGGCCGCCGACATTCGCTGGTCGCGGTCATCAACGAGTGGCTGTGACCAGTACCGCCCGACGGGGTTCTAAACGACGCAGAATTCGTTTCCCTCGGGGTCCTGCAGAACGACGGCGTAGTGCTCCATGTCCGGCTCATCCATGATCCGTAGCACGGTGGCGCCGGCCTTGGTGAGCCGTTCCACCATGGCGGTGACCCGCTGAGCGCGGACCGCCAACGGGACCTCACGCCCTCCGCCCACCTTCAGGTCAAGATGCAACCGGTTCTTGGTGACCTTCGGCTCGGGGACCTGCTGGAACCACACCCGTGGCCCCTGTCCCGCAGGATCGATGATGGACTCCGGCGTCTCCCCGGCACCGGTGGGCAACTCCTCCTCGGGCACCCCCATGCCCGCCCAATACTCCCGCCACGTGGAGTGCCCACCGGGCGGAGGCTCTGGAACGTACCCCAGAGCCTCGGCCCAGAAGCTCACCAGCCTCCGCGGGTCAGCACAGTCGATCACCAGTTGCAGCGTCATCTCCATACCCGGAGGATGCCAGGCAGGTCTGACAACATCGGCCACGGCTCTTGCCCGGACCACCCCGTGCCAAAAGATGCACTTTCGCAACAGGCCCCAGTACGGCAGCAGTTGCCCCGAGGGGGTCCTGCGGTCGATCGTGTCGTCGCGGGGAGTGGCGGCACATCGTGCCTGCGGAGGCACCTGACCTGCCTCTGTGTCAGGAGCGGTGAGGGGGCCGACCGCTCCCGGGGGAGGAGCCGGTCCCTACGGGGAGTGACGGCTCAGCCCAGGCCGAGGCTGGAGAGCGCCGTCGTCCAGTCGGTCATGATGGCGTTCTGCGCGTCGTCGAGGCCGACCTCACCGGCGCAGACGGCCTTCTTCAGCTTGTTCTCGACGGCGTCCTTCTCGGCGGAGGTGCCGTCGCCGTAGTGCGGCTCGGGCCAGAGGTTCTCCTCGCTCTTGGGGGCGCCCCCGAGCTCGAGGGGGACGAAGTGGTCCTCCTCGTAGTCCGAGAGGCTGGTGTCGGAGTAGCCGTACTCGGCGATCTGCTTCTTCTTCAGCGCGTTGGTGTACGAGGTGGAGGGTCGTACGGTCGCGGTCCAGCCGGATACGCAGATGGTCGAATCGATGGTGTCCTGGGTGACGTCCGGGTTGAGGGCGCCGGGCGTACAAACCGCGTCGGGCAGGGGGAGGTAGGCCTGGCTGCAGCTCGCGGCGTGGGCGGAGCCGGTGGTGAGGGTGAGGCCCGCGGCGGCGAGGGCGAGGGTGGAGAGGACGGTCACCAGGGGGCGGGGTATTCGGGACATGTGGGGGTCTCCCGGTGCGGTGCCCGGCAGGATTCCGGGCGATCGTGAGCATGACAGCACCGGGATCATCTATGCGAGTAGACCTCTTTGCCCGACCGAGGGCTTCTTTGGCTGAACGTTTGTCCGGCCGGGAGTGACGGGGGGTGAAGTCTTGACGCGGCCTTGGCGGCGCTTGAGGAGCAGGCTTTGCCGTACATCCGCGCGGCGTGACGGCTCGTCAAGCAGCCGAGCGGATACGCGACGCGCTTGGCGGAGCGGCTCTTCGGATCTGCGGCTCCCTCTGTGAGGCAGGTAGACCGGACATTCCTCGGCCGTGCCGGTGACCTTGACGTACGCGGCCACGGTCAGGTGATCATGACCCATGACCCGTGCTCTGTCGACGCCGCCCGTCATTCCCTCTGGTTCACTTGCCGGCTCGCCTCAACCGGTGCTCCACACGGCCCAGGGCTTGTTCTTGCGTCCCTGGGAACGTGCCGACGCGCCAGTGTTCCTTTCTGCCTACCAGGACGGCGAGATCCGGCGCTGGCATACGCGTCGGCCCTCGACCGAGAGCCAGGTCCGGGAATGGTTCGACGCCTACCGGCAAGATTGGCAAGAAGAGAAAGGTGGCCACTGGGCGATCACCAGCAACAGCGGCGATGTGCTCGGCCGGATCGCCCTGCGCGGCCTGGACTTCGACGACGGAATCGCTGACGTCGCCTACTGGGTGCTTCCGTCCGTGCGCGGCATCGGCGTGGCCTCCCATGCCCTCACGACGCTGAGCGCCTGGGCCCTGGACGAGATCGGCTTCTGCCGTCTGGAGCTGGACCACTCGACGCGGAACCAAGCCTCTTGCGGGGTCGCCGCAAAATGCGGCTATGCCCTGGAAGGCACCAAGCGCAGCGCCGCCTTGCATGACGACGGCCGACACGACATGCACTCGCACGCCCGGGTCCAAGGCCACTGAGGCCGACCGGTCATGCGCGGAGCCAGATGTTGAGTGCTGCGGTGGTGACGGTGCCGAGGAAGACGTAGCGCCTGATGGGCGCCCGCCGCGTGAGCCCTTGCGCAGGCGGGCGGCGCGGGTGTCGGCTCCCTGCTGTAGAAGCCGGTGCCGCACGCCAGGTCGAGAACCGACTTGCCGCTCACGTCGCCGACCATGCCCAGGAAGCTCGGCATCTCCCCGTAACGCATCAGCGGCAGCGACGGGAACCCCTCGAACGCCTCGTCGATCTCGTCGTACTGCTGCACGCTCACGTGCTGCCCGCTCTTGTGCTTCGTCCTGTACGTGGCGGTCGCTCAGGCGACGCACTCGCGTGCATGCTCGGCTGGTCAGCTTCCGCCGATGCCCAGGGCGGTGAGCAGGACCAGGACGAGGGTGGCCACGGCGAACAGGCCGTGGGCCATCACGACCGGCAGCGGGAAGTGGCTTTCGGCGGGTACGGCCCCTTCGGCTCCCTGAACCGTCGCGGCAGCCGGTGTCGGCCCGGCGGCGGCGCGGTCCCGGTAGACGGGGATCCAGCGGGCCAGCATCACGAATCCCAGCAGGGCGACCGGCAGCAGCAGACCGAACGAAGTCCAGGCCAGGGCGGTCTTGTCAGCCACGACATAGATGATCCACACCACCAGCCCGATCGTGGCCAGGGCGAAGTGTCCGAAGACGGCCGGTGCGGGCAGGCGGCTGGTACCGGATTGCTGTTGTCGGATTCCGCCCCGTTGGATCCAGGTGCCGAGCATGAAGAACCCGCCGAGGGCGGTGGCCACCCAGGTGATCAGTGCGGCGATGTCCATGGGGAACTCCCTGGTGATGACCGTGTCGAGGACAGCCGGACGACACCGGCCGCCGTGGCCGGTGCGCGGGCCGGTCACATGGCGGAGCCTGCCTTTCGCGCGCTGTGGTCAGGCATGAACCCCTCGGCCTGGGTGCTCTCGTCGGCGACCCGTACGCCGTAGCGGTAGGCGAGCTTGCCGCCCAGAAAACCCGAGACGCCCAGGACCGCCATGCTGAGTGCGGACAGGATGAGACTGCCGGGGCCGACACTCCCGCCGTCGGTGTACGTGCTGTGGCGCCACAGGAAGTTGACGGCGTAGGCGGCGGTCACCACCAGGTTCAACGTCATGTGGACCAAGGCGGTGCGATAGGCCGGGGTGCCGGTCGGAATCGCGAACAGGTCGAGGAATCCGACGATGGCAGCCAGCAGGGCTCCGAGCACGCCTATGGCGATCAACCACTCCGAGCCCTGGGTCAGGAATCCGGGACGGTGCACGACATGGGAAGCGATGTCGAACACCAGGCTGGTCACCCAGGCGCCGATCGGCACCGTCACCAGGATCGGGTGGAACGGGTGGCCGTAGGGGCCGGCGAGCGTGGCGCTGACCGGATGCTTCGCCTGAAGCCGCGACTCGGTGACCATCGCAACCTCCCACTAGGTTCACTAACAATTGTTGGCCTTATTTGCGCGGCGGCGCATGTTCACCTTCATCCGGCGTGCCCGCCGCGCCGTCACCTGCGACGAGGCCGCCGCCGGCGCCGGGATCTCCCGCAAACTCGCCGCCTTCCACCTCGACAAACCCGTCGCCGCCGGTCTGCTGCGCGCCCGCTACGAAATGCCCGGCGGGATCCGCAAGGTCGGCAGACGGCCGAAGGTGTACGAGCCCACCGATGCCCAGAGGTCCGTGATCTTCCCCGACCGGCGCCACGAGTTCGTGACGGACCATGCCCGCAGCGGCGGGAGGGGGTGGGGTCACGGTCCTTGTCGTTCACCGCTCACCGGTACAGCAACCGTCCCCGGATGCGGAACCCGCGGTGGCGGTTTCCAGGCGGCAGAAGCAGGACGCCTCGATCGGTACGTCCGCCATCGCCGCGGCGATCTTCAGCTGCTGGGCCACGATGTGCGCCTCACCCTCCTTGCCGAGCCGCAGGAGGCATTCGTGGAGGCCGTGCAGGGCCCAGACGTTGCCCGGGTGCTGCAGCGGGCGCGGCAGCGTGTCGTCGAGTCCGAGGTCGGCGCGGTAGACGGCCTCGGCCTCCGCGACCAGGCCCTGTTCGAGAAGCAGTGCGCCGTATGCGTGCCGGGTGGGTTGCATCCACCCCCACGGCTCGTCGTACGGAAGGCCGTCGTCCAGTTCGATCGACCGGCGCAGTGCCGCGAACGCCGTTTCGTGCTTCCCCTTGCGGTAGGCCAGCTCTCCGTCCAGCATCTGCGCGGCGATCGCCAGGATGTCCGTGCACGTGTTGTTGAACAACATCCGTGTCTGCGGGACCCGGGCCACCGCCTCGCGGAAGAGCTCGCGCTCCGTGTCGGCCTCGTCGACCCGGCCCGTGGCGGAGAGTGCGACTCCGCGCGCGTACCGCAGCATGGCCGTGCTCACGCAGTACAGCTGGGCGTCGGCGGGCATCGGAAGGCTCAGGATGTCGTCCCAGCGGCCGAAGCGGATGAGCACGTGCACCCGCATCGCGAGGAATCCCTCCAGCCAGTCGGCCATGGGCGGGCTGTCCACACGCAACAGTTCCTCGGGCACGGCCGCTTCGAGCCGGTCCGCCGTGTCGATCGCGTCCTGGAAGCGGCCGAGGAACATCGCGCCGTAGATCTTGAAGTGGTAGTTGTGACACCGGTACAGGGTGTAGAAGTTCATCGCCCCGGCCCTGGCGTGGAACTTCTCGTCGGCCGTGATCGCGGCCTGGTTGTCGGCGATCACACGGCGGTAGTCGCCGCAGAGCACTTCCAGGTGGGACGGCATGTGCTGGAGATGTCCCGCGTCCGGCACCAGGCCGCGCAACCGGTCACCCACCGGCAGGGCGGCCTCGGGAGTCGGGGACATCTCCATCAGGTGGATGTACATGTGCAGCAGGCCCGGGTGCCGTGCGCCCGCCTCTGTGGCCATCGCCCGATCGAGCACCGCCTTGGCCTCGGTGGTGCGTGAGCCCGGGGCCGGCCTGCCCGTGCGGATGTCCCACAGCTGCCAGGGTGTGAGGTTCATCAGGGCGTCGGCGTAGAGGGTGGCGACGTCGAGGTCGTCGGGCGCCACTCGGTGGACGGAGCGCATGCTGTCGGCGTAGGCGGCGCTCCACACGGAACAGTCCTCGGCGTCGGGGGACTGGGCCCGTGGATAGCGAGCGTGCAATGCGTCGATGAGTGCCTGCTCGACGGGGGTGGCGCCGGCGGCCTTCGCACGGGCGCGCTGTACGGCGGCGTGCGCACGCTCCACGGACTGGCTCAGGTCCTGCTCGTCGAAGGAGTCCCAGGGCTTGTTGTAGTTGGGGCCGAGTGCGTAGGCCAGGCCCCAGTCCGCCATGGCACAGTCGGGATCCGCCGCGGCGGCCGCCTCGAAGCAGCGGACGGCCTCCTCGTGGTTGAAGGCGTACGTCCAGTTCAGCCCGCGGTCGAACCACGTCTGCGCCTCGGAGGACGACGTTGTCACGCGCCGGCCGTGGCTGCCGAGGTCGTAGTACTGCATACGAGCTCCTCAAGGCTGTCGGCCGGCCGTCCCGGTCACTGGGACGGCACGACGGTGGCCGGTGCGACGACCCTAGCGACGGACGGGGGTGGATACCGCCCATTCATGCAGAAAAGTACCCGGGCGTGGTGTCCGGGTGGAAGCGCCGACGGACGCGTTCCTGGGCCCGCTGACTGGCATGGGCCTCGTGGGCCGAACGGACAATGCCGAACGGACCAAGCGCTGCTTCCAGGAAAGCGAAGGGCGCCTTCGTATGGGACATCATCCAGCGCGCCAAGGCGAGATCGGCGCGAAGACGGACCTCAGTACCAGAATGCTTTGACGACTGCCTTTCCGGCCGTGGCGGTGCGCTGGTAGAAGCCGCGGAGGTCAGCATGGTGACGGAGACAGATGTCCCTGACGTCCTCCTCAGCCCAGCCGGGACCGAACGTTGCGTGCAACTTGGGGCCCGCCGACTCCCAGAGGACGTCGAACGAGACGTCCGAGAGAAAGGCTGATGCCTGCCGCACCGTGTCCGGGGTCAGGTGGACGAAGGGGGGGTTGGTCGTCGTCAGGGTGGTAGACGATGTCACCGCCGAAGATGGGCAGTTCCCACGTTCCCCCTCGCCCCTCGGAAAGACCACTGCCAGCTTCATAGAGTTGGTGCAGCGAACTGAAGTCCTTCTCGATGGACTCCGCAATCCCCGCGTCGGACTCCGCTTGATGGACGTCCCAGTCCCAGGCAGCTCCCATGAACTCCTGCAGCCAGCCGAAATCGAGCTGAACCTCGGAGCTCCGGACGGCGCGCAGATGCATGTGGAAGCTCATGGCACCCCTCGTCACGAGCGACCCGACGTGCGCGGGCCGTCAAAGCCGCAAGCGTATCCCGGGGCACTGACACCGAGTGGGTGCAGCAGCGGGCAGCTGACTCAGGGCTGTCCTGCAAGTATCGCTGGCGTACTGGATGACGGCTCCAGCTACCGTCCGCTGACGGAGCAGGACCACCCCCTCGTCCGTGATGTCTTCCCGGATCTCGTCGCAGAGGTGATCCTGGTCGAGGAGTGCGGCTGCGGCGACGAGTTCTGCCAGAGCTTCCAGATCACACCTCATCCGCAGGGGCAGCCCTACGGCGCCGGCCGCCGGTGCGTGCCGCTCCTCCCTTCGCGAGGCATGCTGTGCCTGGACGTCGTGGATGGCCGGATCATGTACGTCGAAATCAGCGGCTCGGTGAATTGCACCTTTCTGGCCATGGTCGGGGACGCGCTCGGCACGTCGGTCCTCGACAGGAGTGCAAACCGCCGGGTGTGCGCTACGAGGTGGGTGACGGGTCCGAACTGCGGCCCACCGGTGGGCGCTTCGACGTCGCCACGGCAGTCCGGCTGCTCAACTACGCGCAGGACGTCGCCGCCATGGAGGGAATGCGCGGCAACGTGCACCAGAGCCTGGCGCCCGGCGTCGAGTTCTTCGTACTCGCCCGGGCATCCGACCGCCGCTCCGACGGGCCGTCCCCGCGCAAGTACGGCTTCCTCGGCGAGCTGACCGACGAGGAGGCCGAGACCGGACCGCGAGTCGGGATCACGGCGTCGGGGCTTTGGTCTCGGCAGAGCCCGACGCGTCTCCGCCCGACCGGCCCGCGGCCTCCAACGGCAGGCTCCATGGCCGAACCTGCGAACCGTGCCCGCACCCGCGCCTCGTAACGCGGTCATCAGCTTGCCGAGGCGAAGACCTGGGACTGTTCGTGATCATTCACGGCGGGCACCGCAGGGCCGGCCGCGGTCAGGGGCCCGGCGGTCTGTGCGGTGGAGAGGGCTTGGACGAGGTCACCGAACTGGCGTCCGCCGCCGAGCGAAGGTTCCGTCCCGTGCCGTCCCGGGGCGCGGGACGCGCTGTCCCGAGACGGCGCGGGACGCTCCGGGGCGCCCTGCGGAAGGCGAACGGCTCGCTGCGCTTGCCACCGAAACGATCACAGCAACGGCAGGAGCGTCTACCTCGGCCCGGGCGGCTGGAACAACGACAACAAGTACCGGCTCTGGTACTGAGCCGTCGGCTCCTTCCGATACACCCTTCCGACCACGGACAACGACACACAGGGGGATTTCCCATGCGCATCAACACCGCCCGCATGGCCAAGGTTCTCGGAACCGCCGCGCTCGCACCGGCCCTGGCGCTGACCATGACCACGGCGGCGCACGCCGGCGGCGACGTGCACTGGGTGCACCGCAACTCGGGCAAGGCCCTGATGGTGACGTGGGCCAACAACCACCCGGACGACGTACGTTGGCCTACAGCTCGGACGTCTGGGCCCAGTGGCACGACGTGCACCTGGGCGACGGCAGCTGGCTCGAGAAGAGCTCGGCGGACACCGGCTACTGCCTGACGGCCTACACCGACCACGACGCCTGCATGGAGCCGTGCAGCGGCAACAACTGGCAGCGCTGGGACGAGATCAGCGTCGGGGGCGGCAACTGGAAGCGGCGCAACCGGCAGACCGGGGAGTACCTCGACAGCAACGGCAACTCCGTTTACATGCACGAGTGCAACGACGGCGACAAGTACCAGCTCCGGTACCGGCCCCTCGGCCATGGCCTTCCCCCGGACGCGTCCGGATTACCTGTGCGGCGATAAGGGCTACAGCTCGCGCCGAAACCGGCAATACCTGCGGAGGCGACGGATCCGAGCGATCCGTCGGCAGCCCGTAGCCGCCCTCGTGCCAGAGGATCCCAAGCCGACGGGGCTGACCTCATCACTGAATGCCGCCAATCCTGCCCGATTTCGGGCAGGATCATAGACGTTCTCTGGTCTCCGGCCTAGGGTTACCGGCCATGATCACCCTGGACGCGATAGAGACGTTCACCCTGATAGTGGGGCTTCTCACGCTCACTCCCGGACTGGATACCGCCCTCATCCTGCGCACCGCGGCGCTCGGGCACCGGCGTCGCGCCTGGGGCGTGGTCCTCGGCATCCAGAGCGGCACGCTGGTCTGGGGCACGCTCACTTCGCTCGGTGTCACCGCACTTCTGACGGCATCTCACCTCGCATACGACAGTGTTCGTTGGAGCGGAGCCGCGTATCTGGTGTGGATGGGCGGCAGGCTGCTGCGGGCCACCTGGCGCCAAGGGGTCACGACCAATCTTCCCAACCCGAAGATGGGTGCCTCCTACGTTGCCGTGCTCCCGCAGTTCGTCCCCACCGGCGCCTCGCACGTTGCTGCAGGCGTCCTCCTGGCCGGTGTGCACATCCTCCTGGCCGTCGTCTGGTCCTGCGTGCTGATCGCATTCGCGCACGTGCTCCGAGTCCGTCTGCAACGGCCTTCGGCCCGCCGCTACCTCGACCGCATCACCGGCACGGTCATCGCTGCCTTCGGCATCCGGCTCGCGCTCGGGCAGTGAGGCAGCTGTCGGCGCACCGCAAGACCACCGGAGGCCGCTGCACGGGCAACCCCGCATCACCCGAAGCGAAAGGACCCTTCATGTACACGCTCCCCACCAGCACCGACGCGGTCGTCTTCGACTGCGACGGCTTGCTGGTCGACACCGAAGCATGCTGGACCGTTGCGGAAACGGCCATCTTCGCCGCGCACGGCCATCCCTTCGGTCCCGAACAGAAAGCCCTCGTCATCGGCCGAACCGTGGAGGCCGCTGGAGAAGCCATGGCCCAGTACCTCGGATGCCCCGGCGCCGGGGCCGAGCTCGCCGCCGAGCTCCTCGAAGGAGTCCGCAAGGAGCTTTCCCAAGGCGCCACAGCCCTCCCCGGGGCGGCGGCACTGGTGCGCGCCTGCCGTGCAGCCGTGCCCATCGCCGTAGCCAGCAACAGCCCCCGGGAACTGCTGGACGCGGCACTGTGGTCGGCCGGCCTCGCCGACTGCTTCACCCACTCGTTCGCCGCTGACGAGGTACGTTCGCCCAAACCCGCACCAGAGCTCTACCTCACGGCATGCGAAGCACTCGGTGTGGCCCCGAAGCGTTCCGTCGCCTTCGAGGACTCGGCCACAGGCATCGCCTCGGCGCGTGCTGCCGGGCTCTACGTCGCGGTCGTACCCTCCCTTCCAGGCGTCGCCCTCGACCACGACTGGCTGGGCACCAGCCTGGCCGAGCCCGAATTGCAGGAGTGGGCCAGGGCGCTGGGGCATGGCACTGCCTGCTGACCTACCTTCGTTGGAAAGGCGTGTACGAATGGAGGCCGACTTCCGCCGGAGGCTGAATCTCGCGTGTGATCTTCACGGTAGGCGGGACGGTGATGGTGCACAGTCGCTTGGTGGCCCGGGTCAGGGCGACGTACAGGTCGCGCTCGCCCCCAGGGCGGGCGGCGGTGATCCCGTCCGGGTCGACCACGACCGCGGCGTCGAACTCCAGACCGCGCGCCTGTGAGGCCGGCACCAGTCGGGCATGCTGCTCGATCCCCGCAGCCGTGAGCTGCTCCGTCCTGCCATCGGCGCAGATCACCCCGACCAACTCGCCCGGGTGCGCGGCGCCCTGCTCCCGCAGCTCCCGCACGAGGGCGGTGACGAGCGACTCCGGGGCCGCGGCGAGGGTTCGAGGCACCTCGCCGCGCCGGATCGACCGGATCTCCGGCCGGCCCGGGGCGATCCGCGCGAGCAAGTCCCCTGTGGTGGCGAGGATCTCCTGCGTGGTCCGGTAGCTGACGGTCAGGGTGCGCAGGTCGAAGCGCCGTCCGAGGTCCGGGCCGAGTGCCTCCCTCCAGTCCCGGGCCACCGCCGCCGGGCCCGCCTGGGCGAAATCTCCGACCAGCGTCATGGACCTGCCCGGGCAACGGCGCACGATCATCCGCCACTGCATGGCGGTGAGCTCTTGTGCCTCGTCGACGACGACGTGTCCGAAGACGTGCTCAGGCGGGCCGTCGACCAGGCTCGCCGCCTCGTCGAGAAGCGGCCCATCAGCGTCCGTCCAGGGCGCACCGGGCGTTCGCCGCAGCAGGGCCCGCTGGTCGTCGGTGAACTGCCGCAGGTACGCGGCCTGCGCGTCAGTATCCGTCAGCAGGGCGCGGACCACGTCGCCGGGCGTGAGCCGCGGCCACAGGTCCTCGACGGCCTGATCGAGCAGGGCATCGTCCAGGAGGTCGGCGCGCACCCGCTCGGTGTCGAACTCGTCGGCACCTGTGGCGGGCGCGTCGTCAACACCGAGGCGGCGCAGGTCCGCTGCCGCGGCCCGGTCCAGGTCGAGGCCGGTCAGTTGCGCGACCTCGGCGTCGATACGTTCAAGCGTCTCGGCGCCACTGCGGGCAAGCTCACGGACGAGGGCGTCGACGAGCAGCTCCTTGAACAGCCGACGTGCCCGGTTGTGCGCGAGCCCACTGGTCTGTGCCGATGCCCGCGCTTGTGCGACATCCCTGTCCTGCAGACGAATCCACTCCTGCCCGACCCGGACGTCGAAATCGCCGCCCGGGGCCTGTCGTGAGCGGACCACAGCGGCCAGCGCGTCGGCCAGTACGGCACTCCCCTTCAGGCGCGCCGCCTCGAAAGGGTCCGCGGCGGCCGGCACGACACCGGCAAGTTCCTCGCACGTCGCCAAGACGACATCGTTCTCCCCGAGCGAGGGCAGGACCTGGCAGATGTAGTCCAGGAACCGCGCGTTCGGCCCCACTACGAGCACGCCGCGCTCTGATGCCTTCGGGAACGCGTACAGCACATACGCGGCGCGGTGCAGCGCCACAACCGTCTTTCCGGTGCCCGGACCACCCTGCACCACCGTCACCCCGCGGTGCGGCGACCGGACGATCGCGTCCTGCTCGGCCTGGAGCGTGGCAACCGCCGCACCCATCCGCCCCGTGCGCCTCTCCTGGAGCGCCGCCGTCAACGGGCCGTCTCCGACCACGTCCTGTCCGGTGGGTGCGGAGCCGTCAAGCAGCTCATCGCTCACCCCCACCACCGTGCGGCCCGCCAGGCGCAGATGGCGACGCCGCCGCAGCCCCATGGGATGAACCTGTGTCGCCTCATAGAAGGGCCGCGCGGCCTCGGCCCGCCAATCCACCAGCAGTGGCAGCTCGTCCGAGTCTCTGTGCAGCCCCAGCCGCCCGATCCGCAGGGCGGTTCCGTCCGCCAGGTCGATCCGGCCGAAGACCAACCCGTCCTCGGCCCCCTCCAGCCGACGAACCTCCCTCGCCAGCCGCCCGGCCACCACCTCCCGCTCGTACGCCTCGCCCGCGCCATCGGACGGCGTCGCGAGCACGCGCGCCAGCTGCGCCCGCGCCCCGGCCAGCCGCTCGTCCAACAGCTCGCCCATGACGGACACCTGAGCTCGCTCAAGCTCCACCTCGCGCGCGGCACCATCGTTGATCTGCGACAAGAAATGGCCCCCTGTTCAACCCGCCAATATTCGAGGCGCCACTATGCAGACGGATTCCGGAAAAGTAAATATTGACCAAACCAGATGGAATGTGGCCTCTGATGCGGCACCACGCCCGGCTGCGGTTCCGGCATCGAATTCCGCTTGCTCGCGCCGCCGCGCCGCATGAGGCGGGAGGAACCCCCGGCCTCGCCGCCTGCCGTCCTGCCCGCTGCCGCGAAATTGACCACGGTCAGATCCTGCTCACGCAGAATCAATTCTGGCTTTGTTCACGAGTGACGGTTCTGGCTCAACTCCCACAAGCGGCCCACAGAGTGCGGCCGTCCCACCGCCTGCCACCGCATCAAGGCCGGTGAGCCCACCCCAGAAGTTGAGCCAGAACCCTTCCAGGGGCAGCGTTTGTCCGCCAGTCCGGGCAGCAGGTGCGGATCGGGAGGTCCGTGGATGTTCAGGAGAAGTAGCAGCGCAGGCGGTGCTCAGCGTGCCGCGGGGTTGCCCTGGTGGGTGAAGGCGGCCCACAGGTGGATCTCGTGCAGGTCGGCGCGGGCGGCCTCGCGGTGCAGCGGGTCGCCCAGGCCGGGCGGGGGCCGACGGTCCGGGTCGAGCATCCACAGCTGGGCGGCGCGCAACGCGTCGGCGGGAGCGAGGTCCTGACGGGTGAGGAAGTGGTGGAAGAGGGCCATCATCAGCGCGGTCGCGCTGTCGTTGACGGCCCAGCGGGAGCCGACCACGTCGGCCGCACCCCGGGCGACCAGGGCGGTGGAGAGGGTCAGTGCCTCGTCGTGGTCGCCCGTGCTCAGGTCGGTCTCGCAGGCGCTGAGCACGACCAGCGGGCCGTCCGGGCCGGGCGCCGCGGCCGCGGCATGGTCCAGGATCCGGGCGACGGTCAGCTCGCCGTCGGCCAGCGACAGCGCCGACCGTGCAGGACTCGGACCGGCCACGCCGTGGCAGGACACGTGCAAGACCGCCGCCGGCTGACCGCCGCCCGGCAGGACGGCCAGCAGGTCCTCGCAGCTCCCCGGCGCATCCGGCACACCCTCGGCCGCCACGAACTCGCCGTAGCGCCGTGCGTCCGGGTAGCAGGCGGAACGCAGCGCCTCCGTCTCGATCTCGGCCCACACCAGGCTGAGCCGCGGGTCGGTGACCAGCACCCGGCGCCCGGTGGCCGGCAGCCGGTCGCGGGCGGCGGCCCGCAGGAACTGCGCCCCGGACGGGGCGTAGCTGAACACCGCGTCCTGGCAGGCGTACCGGTAGCCGCCCAGCGGGATGTGCTTGCGCGCCGCATGCCAGGGGACGACACCGAGGGGCCCACAGGGGATCAGCACGATCCGCGGCGGCCGGCCCAGGGGTTCCAGGGAGTCGAGGACCGGCCCTACGGCAGCGGGCCAGGCCCAGTCGCACAGCTCGCTCAGTGCCGCCCGCCATTCCGTCTCGGCGGCCTCCCGCGACGCACGTGACGCGTCCGGGTCGGCCGCCTTGCGGGAACGGTCGGCGGCGGCGGCGAGGTAACGCTCCAGCTGGTGGCTGCCGGGGGAGAGCAGCAGGGGCAGGGCGAGCACGGAGGGCTCGGCGCCGCCGGGGCGCAGGATCAGCGCGCGTCCCGGGATGTGGGGGCGGAAGCCCTCGCCGGGGACCAGGTAGACCAGCGCATCGGCCCCTGAGGCGGCCAGCGCGGCGGTCAGTGCGGCGGCGTCCGGAGTGCCGAGCAACTCCCGCGCGCCGGTGCCGTTGCCCGCGCCCAGCGCGGCGAGCGCCTTGCGCCGCAGGCTGCTCGGCAGCTCGGCGCCGGGGGTTGGGGCCGCCACCACGGCCGCCGTCCTCGGCCGCAGCGGATTCCCCTCAGCCGGATGCCCCTCGCCCGCGTCCCCCTCAACCTCATCCCCCTCGCGCGGACCCCGCCGGAGTGGATGCCGCGGTGCCTGCGCCTGCCACCGCTCGGCCAGGTCGGAGTGACCCCGGTCCGCCAGCAGCCGGGGCACGCCGTGTGCGGCCGCGGCCGTCTGCAGCACCAGGGCCCGGCCCAGCTCCAGCGCCTCCACGGCCTCGGCGGGGCGGCGGTCCTCGGCGCACCGCAGGGCCAGCCACAGCACGTGGCCGGTCGCGGCCCGGGCCACCGACAGGGCGTGCTCGGCGCCGAGTTGAAGGAGGACATCGGCGGCCATCAGCTCCAGTGCCTCGCGGCGGGTGTTCAGGCTCGCCTTCCGGTCCTCACTCGCGCGCGGGCCACCGGTAACCGCGCTCATCCAGTGGGCCGTGGACAGCTCCGTCAGAACCTCGACGTTCAACGGCAGGCCGTGGCCTTCGGCGGCCAGGGCGCGGACCCGGCTCAGTTCGGCGATGCACGGGTCGAGCAGGCTGAGGTCACTGCGGTGGGTGGTCGCGCGGAGCATGGCCCGGCCGAGGGCGAGCCGGAGCTGGGCTTCGTCCCAGGGCGACGTCCGCGATTCCTCGATCACCCGGTGGACCTCCGCGATGGCGCGGTCGATGACCTCCCGGCGGGGGTCGGCCATGGCCAGCGCGGTCATCAGCTGGGCCCGTGTGGTGGGGAAGTACGGTGCGAACAGCGGCGGGACCGTGGCCGGATCGATCTCCACGGCCTCCCGCAGGTACCGGGCGGCGGCGCGGAGGTCGGCCTGGTCTCCGGTGCGGGCGGCACGTTCGCCGTGGGCCAGGCCCAGCGTGCCGGTGATGATGAAGCGTGTGCCCCCGTCGGGCGCAGGGGAGGTGTACCGGTCGCTCAACGTCTGGATCAGGTCCTCCGCCGCGCGGGCCAGCGCGGCCTGGTCCCGGCTGCGGCGGGCCAGTTGGAACCCGGTGAAGAGGCTGAACAGCGCCTGGACATCGTCGTCTTCATCCGCGGCAGACAGCCCCTCGGCCATCGCCCGGGCGGCGACGCCGTCCTGGAGGCTGCCTCCGAGCCTGGCGGCGGTGGCGACGCGATGGGCGAGGAGGACGGACAGGTACCGCCGGGCGGCCGCGGCGTTCGCCCCGTCCGCCGGAAGGGCGTCGATCCACTCCCGCAGCCATGCCGCGCTCCGCTCCACGCGCGCGATCTCGCCGTTCGATACCCACAGGCTGTCGATCGAGGTGGACAGGATCAGTTCCAGGCTCAGCTCTCGCCGCCAGGCCGAACGCGCCGCCGGGTCGGGGTCCGGCCGCATCGCGGCCGCGTCCACCTCGCCGAAGTCCAGCGTCTCGGGCATCCGGCGGTTCCCCGCCACCAGGAGGGACGCGTGGAACTTGGCGACGCGGATCCGCTCGGGTGCATCCGTAGGCAAGGCGAGCAGCACCTCCCTGGCCGCCTGAGCGGCGCTGTGGACGCGTTCGACGAGCGACCGGGGATCCTGCCCGCCCGATCTGAGCGCGGCGAGCAGCTCACGCAGCGGCGCGAACTCGGGCTGGTCCAGGCCCAGATCCGCCAGCTCCCGGCCGGCGTCCGCCATGGAGACCCAGGGATCGTTCACGGTGACGCACAGCCACTCCAGCAGACGCGTGAACCGCACCGCGTCCCGGAAGGCCCAGTCCACCACCCCCTGGACAGCGTCGGCCAGCGCATCCTCCACGGGTTCCCCTCGGGTCACCGTACCGGCCGGCCCCGCCACCTCCTCGCCATCGTTGCCCTCCCGGGGCGGAGACGGCGAACCTCCCCCGGGCTGGCCGGGCAGCGAGGACAGCAGCGTCGCGACGTGCTCCATGACGGCCAGCACACTCTCCCGCGTCGTCAGGTCCCCGGCGACGATGCGGGCGAGAACGTTCAGGGCCTCGGTCAACTGCTCCCGCAGGGATTCGACCAGGCCGGGCGGCCCGGAGCCGTCGCGCGCCTGCGGAGGAACGCCCGGCGGGATGAGCAGCCCGGCCAGGTTGCTCCGGGCCATCATGGCGAGCCGGTCGTTCAGCGGCCTGGCACGGTCGGTCCACCGGAGATGGCTCAAGGCGGCCGCCCGCTCCCGCGGATCGGCGTCCGGCCGGCCCTTGAGCCGCGCCTGCATCAGCAGCCCGAGCCAGGGCACGACGGCCGCCCGGGCCGGGTCCTCCGCCGGTAACAGCCTCTCGACCGTGGCCAGATGCTCGGTCACGATCCGTAACGTGGCCAGCTGCGGATTCTTCTGCGCCTGGGGCCACAACTCATGCGCCTGACGAACGGCGACAGCGGCCCAGGCCCGGAGCCCCGCGACGTCTCCCTCGCCGTGGTCCCGCTGCTTCTCGTCGGCCATGCATCCCCCCCCGCGACCGATGATCCTGGGTGACACAGCAGATCATTCGAAGTGGAGAACGTGGAAGGGGCCCACCGCCCCTGCGCCGCGGAGAAGCCTCAGTCGCTCGTCGGCTTCGTCCCCTTCCAGGGGCCCTGATATCCGCTCCTGATGATCCACATGACAGGATTCGCGGGGCTGAACAACCAGCACGATCTTCGTGCTGGTCGAAGAGCGTCTGCGCTGGTCACCTCGGTGAGGCTTGTACGACCGCTCGTCGGCCCGTCCGGCCCGGCAAGACAGGTAGGCACCGCCCGTGAGTGATGAGTGGTACGTCCTCATCGAAGAGGACACTCGACTGACAGAGCGCGTCCAAGGCGCGGAACTGAAGCTGCATCACTGGATGCTGGTGGGTACTCACCGCATCGAGGGGGATGAGGCACAGGCTGCAGCAGTGGCCGAGGACGCAGCCCTGCACTACGTGCCACAGGTTCTCGCACGGCATGCCCGCCCGGGAGACGAGCCGGCGCGGTATGCCTTCCTCGCCCCGGACGGTGCGTGGGTGGTGCTTGTGAGGCAGCGGCACCGGGAGTGCCATGTACGAGTGACCACGGCGCGGCTCATGCATTCACGGGAAGAGAAGGAAGCCCCGCCCAAAAGCCTGAAGGAGAAGTTCCGCAGCGCCTGGGACGGACCGCCGCCTCCCGAGAAGCCGTGGACGCCGGCCGGCACAGCATGAGCGACGTATCCGGAAACGTACTGGCGGAGAGGGCAGGATTCGAACCTGCGTGGGCCCCCTGAGGGGCCCGACCTCGAGGCGTGCTCGCTGGTCCCCGATCAGCCACTCCGGGCACCTCTCCCCGTGACCGGCTTCCGGTGTCCCGCGCCGTTCACGTGAACAACATTGGCAGGGCTCACTGACGTCGGCCTGATGCGTATCTGACATGCCCCCAGGATGTCCGCGTCGCCCTGCTGACCGGGGCTGTTCGGACCCGGTGGGCGAAGTCGTCGGGAGCCCCGGCCATGTCATGCGTGGCCACGCGATCCGACGTACGTGTCTCCCGTCCGACAGGGGCGCGGTCCCCGCAGTACGTGAGATGTACTGCCTGGTAACTTCTCTGGGTGATCATTTCCTCCCGCTTAAACCGCCTGGCACGCGTCACGCTGATATCCGCCCTCTCCCTGGCCGCGCTGCCCGCCGCGCCCGCCACCGCCGCCGACTCGGCGACCCCCCATCTCGACGCCGTGGAAGGCACCTTGCGCGAGGTCTCGCCCGGCCTCGAAGGGAACGTGTGGGAGCGGACGAGCGGCAACCGGCTCGACACCGCGGACGGCGACCCCGCCGACTGGCTGCTCCAGACGCCCGGCTGCTGGGGCGACGCCGACTGCACGGACCGCGTCGGCACCGAGCGGCTGCTGGCGAAGATGACCGAGAACATCTCCCGGGCGACACGGACCGTCGACATCTCGACTCTCGCGCCCTTCCCGGACGGTGCCTTCCAGGACGCCATCGTCGCGGGCCTGAAGTCCTCCGTGGACTCCGGCCACAAGCTCAAGGTCCGCGTCCTCGTCGGGGCCGCGCCCCTCTACCACCTGAACGTGCTGCCCTCGAAGTACCGGGACGACCTGCGCAGCAAGCTCGGTTCGGCGGCCGATGCCGTCACGCTCGACGTCGCCTCGATGACCACGTCGAAGACCGCCTTCTCGTGGAACCACTCCAAGCTCCTGGTCGTCGACGGGGAGTCCGCGATCACCGGCGGCATCAACGACTGGAAGGGCGACTACCTCGACACCGCCCACCCGGTCACCGACGTCGACCTCGCCCTGACCGGCCCCGCCGCCGGCACGGCCGGCCGGTACCTGGACCAGCTGTGGACCTGGACCTGCCGCAACCAGAACAACGTCGCCAGCGTCTGGTACGCCGCCTCCGGCGGAGGGGACTGCATGGCGACCATGGAGCGGGACACGAACCCCCGTGCCGTCCCCGCCACCGGCGACGTACCGGTGATCGCCGTCGGCGGGCTCGGCGTGGGCATCCAGGACACCGATCCCACCTCCACCTGGCGTCCGACCCCGCCGGCCACGTCCGGCACCCGGTGCGTGATCGGGTTGCACGACAACACCAACGCCGACCGTGACTACGACACGGTCAACCCCGAAGAGAGCGCCCTGCGTTCACTGATCTCCAGCGCGACCAGCCACATCGAGATCTCGCAGCAGGACCTCAACGCGACCTGCCCGCCGCTGCCCCGCTACGACACCCGCGTCTACGACGCCCTCGCCGCGAAGCTCGCCGCCGGCGTCAAGGTGCGCATCGTCGTCAGCGACCCTGCAAACCGCGGCGCTGTCGGCAGCGGAGGCTACTCGCAGATCAAGTCCCTCTCCGAGATCAGCGACGTACTGCGCAGCCGGCTCACCCGGGTCACCGGCGACGACCGCAGCGCCACGGCGGCGCTCTGCTCCAACCTGCAGCTCGCGTCCTTCCGCAGCTCCCCGAGCGCGAAGTGGGCCGACGGACACCCCTACGCCCAGCACCACAAGCTGGTCTCGGTCGACGGCTCCGCGTTCTACATCGGCTCGAAGAACCTCTACCCGGCGTGGTTGCAGGACTTCGGGTACATCGTCGAGAGCCCCCGCGCCGCCCAGCAGCTCGACACCCGGCTGCTGAGCCCGCAGTGGACCTACTCCAAGGAGTCCGCCACGGTCGACTACGAACGGGGGATCTGCCAGATCTGAAGTCCCGCTGTCCGCAAGGAAGTGACGAAAGTGTGGTACAGGCGGACGGGGTCGTCGTCGCGTAGGTGGACGGTGACTTCGTCCGCACGGACCACGCCGTCGATCCAGGTCACCATCTCGGCCAGGTCGGCGTTGCGGAAGCGGACGGTCAGGGTGGCGGGCAGGGGGATCGCGGGCAGTCGGGCGTCAGCCGGCCGCCGCACCGCGGCACCGGCGGCCTCCGTGATCACCTCGCGAGCCTGCTCGGGGCGCAGGCTGTCGGCGGCGAAACGGGAGACCGAGTTCTTCACCACCACCGCCCGGATGCCGGCGCGGTCGATCGTGGTCGTGAACTGCAGCCACCGGTTCGGGCGGGCTCTACGTCGTCGGTACTTCCGCCAGGACGAACTAGGGCCTGTTTGCCCGGATCATGGAATGGGGTCGCTGGAGTACCTCGGGTTCGGCTACGGTCCGAAGATGTTCGTTGTCACAGTGACTTATACGGCACCGCTGGAGGAAGTAGCCCCGTGGAGACCAGCCCACGGCGACTGGCTGAACGACCTCATTTCACGGCGACTGCTTCTGGCAGCTGGGCGCCAAGTTCCTTTGGTGGGTGGCGTCTACCTTGCTGCCGAGATGCCTGTCGAGGACCTCGACCAGATCCTCGCCACCGATCCCTACGTGCTCAACGGTGTTGCCTCGCACAGCGTCGTGGAGTTCGTACCCTTGCTGGTCGCGTCTGGTTTGGAGGACCTCAAGCTCGAGGGGTGAGTGCTCTGCCTCCTCGGTCATGGTTGCTCGTCGGCAACAGTGGCTCCAGCGCCGCCCACTCGTCGTCACTGAGATCTCCTCCACTGAGCATGGCCAGAACAACGAGTCACTGATCGAAGAGACACCGCCTGGGACTTGTCCGGGCGGTCACGTGACTGCGCTCAGCACCGACGGCACAGTCGTCGACGACATCCGGACGCGCATCGTTCCGGCCCGGTCAAAGGCAGTCCCCGACGGCCGCCGACCCGCAACAGGCCGCCGAAGCCATCCGCATGGCGCTCGCCGACGAGACGGTGCTCGCGGGGGCGAACGAAGACCTCGGCGAGCTGGGCCAGGTGGTCATGTCCTGGCGGGGCGACCTCAGTCCGAAGACGGGGGAACTCCCCGCGTACACCCCTCCAGTGTGGTGAGGAGCTCACCGGTGGTTCGCCGGACGGCCTCTGCTGTCAGAGCCCCGGTGAACCGGGTCCCAACAGCGATCATCGTGACGAGATGCCTCCTCTCTTGGGAGTACGTCGAGGACCTGGCCGTCGTGCCAGTTGGCGATGGCCGCCCTCGCTGTCTGCTCGGTCGTGATCGTGGCGTAGCGGCGAACAGGGTCGGGGCGGGCGCCACCGCGGGCGCCCGCTGAGCCGCCAGGGCCCTGGCGGAGCACTGCCCCCGTCGCAGCGCGCGGCCGTCACTCGGTACGCAACGCCCGGGCGATGGTCTGCCGGGCCGCCGCACGCGCTGGTATCACCGCGCCCAGCGCGGCGATCGCCACCCCGGCCAGCGCCGGCAGCGCCGTGGTCCATGAGTGCCACACGTCCAGCATTCGTGCGGGGAAGGTGAGTTGGGCGCTGTGTTCGGTCCTCGGGATCACCACGCGGTACGCCGCGACACCCAGCGGCAGTCCCAGGACCCCGCCGACCAGCCCCAGCCCGGCCATGGACACCACCATCATCACCGTGACCTGCCGTGGCGTCATGCCGATCGACTTGAGCATTCCCAGATCGCGCCGCCGCTCCCGGGCGCTCAGCGCGGCCGCGTAAGCACGCCGACGGCGCGCTGCCCGCGCGTACGGCGGCCGGGCCGGCCCCGTGTGCGGGAGCAGCCGCAGGTGCGCTGGGTGGCCCGGGCGCGTCGGCGACCGCAGCCACGGGCTGAACCACCCGTCCAAGCGGATGGCGGAGGGACGGGCCAGTTCACCGTCTACCTGATGCAGCCCGACGCCTTCGAAGCCGGCAGCCGCTGCATCCCCGCCGCACAGAAGGTCCGCCTCCGGCACGCCTCCATCCACCACCACCTCAGGCGCGAGAACCGGTGGGACACCGACGTACTCGGCACGCCGATCAACCAGGAGAACATGATCGGCGGGCAGATGTTCTTCTCACTGCTCGTGCTGGACAGTCTGTGCACCGCCTCGGCATCCACATGTCACAGGAAGGCACGGAAGCCTACTACTACGCCTGGCGTGTCGTCGGCGCCATGCTCGGCGTCGACCAGGACACCGTCCCCAAGCCCCTCGACGAGGCCCGCCACTTCCTAGACCGGTACATGATCCGGCACATGGGCCCCTCCGAGGAGGGCGCCCACCTGACCCGGCAACTCATCGACCGCTACGAGGAGGTGGTACCCGGCGCGACGCCTCGCACCCACCGGTGGACCCCACCGGCCGTCACACTTCTTTGATCGTCCCGACGCTCGCGTTGGAGTGAGAGCAGGGGCGCGACTGCTTACGAGCCCAGGCCGTTCACATGCCGTTCACCGCACAACCATCTGCCGTCGCCGCGTGTCTCACAGTCGAATCTCACCCGCGTGCGCTCGCGCTTCGGCACCGCTCGCGCTTCAAGGAGGAATCGTGGGCATCCGCAGACCGGCCGTCACAGCCACAGCAGCCGCCGCGCTGATCGGGGCGTTCACCGTGCCGCTCACCGGGGACACGGCGTCCGCCGCCGAGGCCAACGCCACCGTGCGCGAGGACTTCAACGGCGACGGCTACCAGGACCTCGCCGTTGCCGCCCCCGCCGCCGCGGTGGGCGGCCACTCCTGGGCGGGCTACGTCGCGGTCAGCTACGGCTCGGCGAAGGGCCTCGGCCCGGCTCGTACCACGATCATCACCCAGGACACCCCGGGTGTGCCCGGCGCCTCCGGCGACAACCAGGGCTTCGGCTACGAGCTGATCCCCCGCGACCTGGACGGCGACGGCCTGACCGACCTGGCCGTGGTGACGAACGAGCACCAGCCGACGAACAACATCAGCGGCTCCGTGATCGTCCTGTGGGGCCGCGGAACCGGAATCTCCGGCAAGGGCGCGGTCCGCATTCCCGCACCGGTGAACGCGTTCGTCGGCGAGGACATCACCGCGGGCGACTTCGACGGCGACGGGCACACGGACCTGTTCATGCGCAACGCCGAAGACTTCGACTTCCGCGCGGTGCTCTACGGTCCGTTCGGCCGGAACGGGGCACCGGCGCGCGAGCAGCAGCTGACCGTGTTCAGCACCGACAACACGATCTGCTCCACCGCGGCAGGCGACTTCAACGGCGACGGCATCGACGACCTCGCGACCTTCTACGTCTACGAGGACCAGGCCGAGGGCGGCAAGCTGTGGCTCGGCACGCGACAGGGCCTGTCCACCGTCCCTCAACGGCTGCCCTCCGCGAACACCACCGCCGTCGGCGACTTCGACAAGGACGGCTACGCCGATCTCGCCACCCGGGTCTACCCGAACGGCGAGACGGATCTGCAATACGACCCGGGAACGATCAAGATCTACTACGGCTCGCCGGCCGGGCCCAGCACGACCCGTACGAAGACGATCACGCAGGAGACCGCAGGCGTGCCCGGCGTGAGTGAGAAGGGCGACCAGTTCGGGGCGCGGCTGAGCGCGGGCGACGTGAACGGCGACGGATACGCGGACCTGGCCGTGGGCGACCCGGGCGAGGCGATCGGTTCGGTGGCGAGGGCCGGCTCGGTGGTGCTGCTCAAGGGAGGCAGGAGCGGGCTCTCCGGCACGGGCGCGCAGGCCTTCCACCAGGGCACACCGGGTGTGCCGGGAAGCGTGGAGAAGGGCGACCTGTTCGGCGGCTCGGTGCGGCTGCTGGACGTGACGGGGGACGGGAAGGCGGACCTGGCGGCAGGCGCGCCGGGGGAGGACCTGGGCACGGTCGCGAACGGCGGCGCGGTGTGGCTGCTGCGCGGCACGGCTTCCGGTCTGACGGCGTCGAAAGCCTTCGCGGAGAACCCGGTGGATCTGGGAGCACCGGCCACGCGAGCGCAGTTCGGGAGAAATCTGGGCGGGGACAACGGGCCGGGGCTGGTGATTCCGTAGGTCTTCCGGTTCCGCAGGTTCCGCTGGTTCCTCAAGGCAGTGGCTCCGATTTCGTTGTGCGGGTTCGGCGGCCGGTTACTGGCCGACGGTGCTCCAACGCGGATTGATGTGGCTCAGCCATGTGTCTTGATCGTCTGCCAGCGGTTGCTTCAGGGGAAGCGGAACGAACCGGCAGGCGAAGGTGAGACCCGCGTCGTCTCCGCCGCCCAGGATCCGACCAGAGGCCGTCCTCGTGGATCGTGATGAGACTTCCTGAATTCGAGTCAGATTTGCTCTTGCTGCTCAGCCGATCCGGTATTGAAGGGTGTGGGGACGTTGGAAAGTGTGAGCACGAGGGGTTGCCGACCGTCGGACGGCAACCCTGGAGACCAGTGACGGTCGCCGGAATGTGTCAGGAGGCTCCGCATCAGGATGCCATCGAGGTCGGCGCGCGCCTTTCAGTGCGCCAGGTCCGCCAGCACGCGCCGGGCGACGACGCGGAACTCCGAGGCGTTGTGAATGATCTCGGTCTGGATGCCCGAGCCCACGATGCGTCGTGCCCCGTTGGCAGTCACGATGCTGCTCCACAGTTCCTGTTCGGCCTCTGCCGCGGCCTCCTCGTCTGCGCCTGTCATCGCGCGCAGCAAACCGGGCACATCATCGGCGGGACCATAGGCATGGCCAAGTTCCGGCCAGGCAACCCGGTCAAGGTCTGCATACACGGCTGCAAGATCCATGCAATGGATCCTGTCACGTGGGTCTGACAGCAGGACATGCCCGCCCCCACTCACCAACTGAGCTCGTGCGACGGCGTCCACGCGTTGGCGTAGTCGGCGGCCAGATACTGGTGGCCGCGCCCGGGAGGCAAACAGACACATGTGCCGCGCCATCGACTCATCGCGCGCTGCCGCCTGGCAGAGGCGGTCGCCCCGGCCGCAACCGGTCGGGGCGAACCTCAACAGTTCGCTCATGGTGTACGCCCGCACTGCGTTTCTTGAACCCCGTGGCAATGGCCAAGGCTTCGGCCGTCAACATCAGGCAGGCTTGATTCCCTCAGGCCAGGGCACATCCGGCGAGGATCCCGTCGAGCTGCGCCGCCGTGCGGTGCGGATGGCTCCCGGAGGTGCGGCCTGAGTGCGACACCGAGTGGGCCGCGATGAAAGCAGTCACAGGCGATCGAAGCGTTTACGAAGACCTACGGGACGAAGCGACCCAAAGCGGTCGCGAAGTTCACCGACGATGCGGAGGGACTGCTGGCGTTCTACGACTTCCCGGCCGGGCACTGGATCCGCCCGCGGACCACGAACCCCATCGAGTCGACCTTCTCGACCGTGAAGCTTCGGACCAAGGCCAACTCTTGCTCCCGGATCGGCGTCCAACTCCGCTCGGCAACGTCTTCCCGCACCTGACGGCAGAGAAGGACACCCGGGTCGGTGACGGGGCCGCTGCCAACAACGTCGAGTTCACCTACACGCCGACCAACAGCTCCTGACTGCACCGCATCGAGGCCCAGTTCACCGCCCTCCGCTCCTTCGCGTTGGACGGCACCGACCACGCCGGCCACGAGGAGCCCGCTCCTCAGCCGTCAGCACAGCCCGTAACCCGCCCCCGTAAAGATCTCTAGAGGGCGGGGGGCAGCAGGTGCGGGGCGCGGATGCCGAGGATGCCGAAGACCTCGTCCTTCGCCAGACCCCGCAGCTCCGCCATAAGGCCGGGTCCACTCGGCCGGTCCTGGCCCAGATCCCGCCGAGGGACTCCGCACATTGCTGGGCCAGCACGCTGGTGAAGTCCTCGGCGCGGATGATACGGATCAGGCACGTTTCGACGAGCGGGCCGGAATAGAACTCCAAATCCATCGCCGCGTCGGACCTCTCGTCCTCCCGCGCCGCAGGGTCATCGAGGACTTCGACGAGCAGAGCCGCACGTTCCTCGGGCGAGATCTCCTCCCGGCTCTCCGCCGCATCCTCGGGCGAGGTCTCGTCCGCGGTGCGGGACCGTCCCTTGATCCACGCCGACCGTAGCGCAGGCACCGTGTCATGACGGCAGGCTCAGGCAGGCTCATAGGTCATGCAGTCCACCTCGTTCTCGACGTAGCCCACGGTGATCCCGGGAGCACGACACTCGAACTGCTGGTTGTGCGTGCAGTCGGACACCTTGCAGGCGCCGACACGTCCGGTCGCCGCCGGGTCTCCGCCCTTCGTGGAGGCGGTGAAGAAGGTGTCGCAGTGCGCGTGGTGAACATCCCCCACGGTAATGGCCAGCGCATGGCAAGCGTGATCCCTGTTGTACGCGCAGTCCTCTACCGCGCATTCCCGCACGACAGGCATCTCCATCGGGAACCCTCCTCAGGCCCTCGCCGTACTTGCCCCTCAGAAGTGCTTGGCTAGGGGGCGCGATTACGCAACGACACTCGCACGCGGCGCCTCCGCCTGCCTGTTCACACGGCCAGGGCCGCAGCCAAATGGAGCAGCGGGTCGGACCACCTGCGTGGCGGCCTTCTTCGTGGCGGGTTGATCATTTGATTGTTCTGGCCGGCGCAGCGTGGGCGGGAGGTCTCGGTGTCGGACGAGCAGCACGCACACGTCCCCCGGTCACAGGCTGAGGAGGCGGGACCACGCACAAGGCGAAGAACGGGCAAGTACGTGGAGACTGCCGTCACGTGGGTGCCCCTGGTGGCTTCTCTGACCGCCCTGGTCATCTCCGTGTACAGCTTCATCGCCGTGCGTTCCGCCCCGGGCATCACCGTGGTGATGCCGGACATGACCCGCCTCGCTGTCGACAGCAAGGGCACCTACTCGAAGATCCTCATGCAGCCGGTCATCGCTGTCCTGGGCGAGAGCCAGCGGGCAGAGACGGTCACCGGGCTCGCCATGCAGATGCGGCGCGAGGGGTCGGCAAAGCAGCCCGGCGGACAGGCCGACTTCCTGTGGTACGCAAGCGGACGCTGGCAGGGGGACGTGACCACGGACCAGTACGGCTTCATCGAGGAGAACGACTCCTCACCATTCCTGGTGACCAGGGACAAGCCGTCGGTGTCCAACATGTCCTTCCGCGCGGACAACTGGTTGTTCACGCCCGGCACCTACCGCGCAACCCTGACAGTGCGTCGGGCGACGGACTCTCGACCGCTGACGGTCCGCTGGTGTCTCACTCTGACTGCCAAGGGCGTCGCGCAGATCAAGGCCTACCCCGGCTACTTCCTGCCAATCCGGAAAGACTGGCCGGCAAACCCCGCGGACAAGAGCGACCGGTCGTGCTATCGAGGCGAGCCGTCTGGTACCCCTCCCGAAGCCCCTAGTCCGACCAGCGTGCCCACACAGACCGGTACACCCCCTGCGAGGAAGACAGACTGACCGTGCCCAGCCCAGGTGCCGGTCAGCAGTGAGCCGCCCGACGGCCGGTGCACAGTCCGCGAGGGCCTCCGCCTGCCGCCGCGACATGGCCACATCAGAAACAAGCGCGCTTGACTCTGTCGGGGATCTTGTCAATCGCTGACGGCCCGCCAGGACCGAGCCGGAGGATCTCGTGCTGGTCCAGGAAATTCTGGAAGGTGGTTGGCGGCCGGGGACGCGGCAATTCTCCGGTCGGCGGCAGGCCGCTGAGGTGCTCGATGTTCACGGCGATGGCCGTGAAGATGTGCTGCAGGTGCACTTTGGGTCGGCCGCGGTAGCGGCAGCGGCGCATGCCATGTCCGTGAGCAAACTCGTTGACGGTGCCCTCACTCCGGAGCCGACCGCACACCGGGCCTGCCAATCGGGCGTCTGCTGCTCGGCGCGGACACGAACTTGCAGGTCGCGGAGTTCCCGCGGGGGAAAGCCTCCGTTCCGGGCATTTTCACGGGAGGTTGTGCACCTAGTGCGGACCGGACACGGCTGCAATGGCCCTTGGTGAACCTCGCCACGATCAGCGACGCCGTCGTGGGGCGAGGAGGTCGGGTAGGGGCAGTGCCGTCCCTTGCTGACCTGGCCCTGGGGCAGGGGGCCTGTCGGCGGTCGAAGTGGCCCGGTGGCAGGCGACTGCTGCTACAGGCACTCCGTAGTCGCCGAGGTGGCGTCCCCAGCACCCGCGAGCTCGGCGACCCGCAGGATCCAGGGGACGTCGATGTACAGCTCCATCACGCGGCGTGCCCCTCGGGGGAGCGGCGCTCTGCCTCTTCCACCTCGTCGAGCACGCCCTGATGATCACCGAGAAGGGGTCGCGCGGCTTCCGCTGCGCTTCTGTAGCGATGGGAGAGACCGGAGACTGGTTGCGCCGGTGGTCCGTGACCGGCGCAACGGCAACGACGTGGTGATACGTTGCTCAGCCGCTGATTGCCTGCCCATCCTGTTGGTGTCGCGGCGGTGACTTCCGTTATCCAGGGGACGTTGATGCCTCGCGCCGTCGGCGTACGTACTCATGGCAGGTCGTCTCGTCCCAGCCACGCCGGCCTGACAGGCACCCCGTCCGGGTACCGCTCGATTTGTTGCTCCACCGGCTGGGCCGGTGCAGCATCAGGCACGGTCGATGCCTCCGCCACAGGTTCTGGGACGGCGGGCGCGTCAGAGTCCTCCAGCAGCTCCGCCACCTTGAACCGAGTGACGAACGACTGCCATGCCCCGTCGATGACGAGAAGGAACCCGTCGTTCTGTCGCAGGAGCCGACGGCGCTTGGGGCTTCTCGGGTGCTCGGGTGAGTGGCTTCGTGCCCGCCGTTCCAGCTCTGCGAGTGCCTCCTCACGCAGTCCGGTGATGTGAGCCACCACGTGTGCCTCGGTGTGCTTGCGTTCCCCAACGCCCACGGTCGTTTCGATGACCAGCCCCCACGTCGTCATGTTATTTGTCCCTTCACCTCTCGTGTCGCTCCTTGCGGGGGAGGCACAGCGAAACCGGCGGAGCCGTATGCCGTCATGCGATCGCCGGTGGAGATCACTGTCATCCAGTCCTCCACACTGAGCAGCTCCGACGGACTGCGGCCGCCGCGATGGCCTTCCCTGCGGTTACGAGGACGCGATCGCCACAGGTCTGGCTACGCGCGACGTCGACTCCGCCGCCTGTTTGGCCCGCCGTCGTGCCCCCCGACAACGCCGGGACCACGAGAAGCCCGAGGCCTGAACCACCGCCCACGAACGCCCCATCGACACTCCGGCGGTCGGCGGGCACGTATTTCCCACGATCTGAATGATCAACCTCACCTGTTTCCCCACCCTCGGGTCACGATGGCCAAGGGGATGTCGACCGCATCTGGCACACCGTCGAACGGCCAATCAGACCACCGGCGGCCCTGCCTCGATGCGGCGCAGCACTGGGTGCAGGCTGTCCAGGTCGGGTCCGGTCTGGACCTGTCGCTCGTCCCACCAGGTGGCGCCGGCGTCGTACAGCGGACCGATCACGTCCCTGGCTTTGGCCGCGTCCGGGGACGTGGCACCGCCGAGCACGAATTCGAAGGAGCGCTCGGCCCCGGCCGCACGGTGCTTGCGGATATAGCCGACCAGATCCCGTACCTCCGCCACATCCGGCACATGCCCATGCCGAGCCGTCTCGAAGAGCGGCACCGCGCCGTCCCACCGCGCTGCCCGCCGCATGGGCGCTCGACGCGGCCAGAACCCGCCGATCCACACCGGCGGACCGGGCCGCTGCGCGGTGGCGGGCAGCAGCGTCACGTTCCGGACCTCGTAGTGCTGGCCGTGGTGGTTCACCGGCTCGCCGGACCAGAAGCGCCTCAACAGTTCCAGTCCCTCGTCCAGCCGCTCGGCGAGGAGGCGTGGCTGGGCGGCGTCGCCGAAACTGTGGTATTCGTCCTCGATCGGACCGCCCAGGCCGGCGGAGAAGATCACCCGGCCGCCGCTGAGGTGGTCCAGTGTGGCCACTTGGCGGGCGAGTTGTTGCGGACGGTAGCGGGGGACCGGCGTCAGCAGGGTGCCGAGTCGGATCCGGGAGGTCGCCAGCGCGGCCGCGGTCAGCAGCATCCAGGGATCTCCGAAAGGACGCCCCTGGTGCTGTCGGTGCAGTACGTGGTCCCAGACGAAGAGCCCGTCCCAGCCTGCCTGTTCGGCGGCAGCTGCCACCGTCGCGACGTTGCGGGGATCGGCGAAGGCGCCAAAGTTGGGGATGTTGATGGAGAAGCGCATCCCAGCAGGATGCGCAGCTGGCCGCTGAGGAGCAATCGGATTCCGGATGCGGGCGACTTCACGGCAGGCCGCTGACAGGCGCAGGGCCAGGGCTACCCGCGCTCCATCGGGATTCCCGAACCGCGGCCGGACTGGCACGGACTGACCCGTCGGTCTCCGCCGCACTCGCGCAAACCTGTGCCTTCTCTTTCGGATCACTCTCACAGGCGTGCGATAGGTTGCCCGCCATGACTGGACTCGGACCCGTCGCCTGGCCACCTGCCCCGATAAGGACCGAACGGGTCGTGCTCCGTGAGTCCGAGGCCCGAGACCGTGCGGCGTTCATCGAGTTGTTCGCATCGCCAGAGGTGGGCACCTACATCGGTGGCCCTCGACCGAGTGATGAGCTCGATCGCGCGGTGCCTGAGGTGCCCGGGCGGCGCCCTGGCCTTTTCGTGATCGATCTCGACGGAGCGATGATCGGCATGATCACGTTCGATCGGCGCGCTGCAGAGCGTCCGGGTCACGTCCGTCAGGCTGCTGGGGAAGCCGAGCTCGGTTACATGTTCCTGCCGGAGGCGTGGGGATGCGGGTACGCCGTCGAGGCGTGCGCAGCGGCACTCGAGTGGTTCGCCGGCGCGCTTCCCAGCGAGCCGGTGGTGCTCTGCACCCAGACCGCCAACGTCCGCTCGATGCGCCTCGCGGCGAAGCTGGGGTTCACCGAGGTGGAGCGGTTTGCGGAGTACGGCGCCGAGCAGTGGTTCGGCGTGTGGTCCTCGGCCACACCGTCCGGTTGAGCCAGGTCGCTTCTTTCGGATCATGTGGCTGACCAGATGAAGATGCCTGCGATGTGGAGTGCGGCGAGGCAGACGGCGGCGGTCTGGTCGTAGCGGGTGGCCAGGCCGCGCCATTGCTTGAGGCGGTTGATGCAGCGCTCGACGGTGTCACGCTGCTTGTAGGCGTCGCGGCCGAAGGAGGGTGGTCTGCCTCCGGCCCGTCCACGGCGCTTGCGGTGGGCGGCCTGGCCCCCAGGCTGGTGAATCACCGCCCGGATGCCCCGCCACCGCAGGTGATCGCGGATGCCCCGCGAGGAGTACGCCTTGTCTGCCAGCACCACTTCCGGCGTGATGCGGGGGCGCCCGACCGGCTGGGGAACCCGCAGGCTTGACGGGCACCGTCGGCCGTCGTCGTGTCCGCGCCAGTGGCTGCGCGGGCATGCCGGCCTTGGCCTTGGTGCGGTCCAGCCCCTCGCTTCTTTGGAACGGGTAACCGGTCGAGTGGGGGAGCTCAGGGGGTGGGGACGACCCTGACGCCGGTGAGGGCCCGGAAGGGCGGGCCTGATGCGAGGACGTGCTGGTCGCCGGTAGCCGCGTTCACGCGGAACAGGGTGGACTCCCTGGTCAGGGCATTGTTGTCGGTGATCAGCAGGTTGCCGTCGGCCTCGACGGCGATCGCGGCAGGGCTGTCGAAACTGCCACCGGAGGCCATGACGGTCTGCGCCCCGCTCACCGGATCCACCTTGATCACCCCGCCGCTGAAGTCCTCGAACGCGTTGGCGTCGACGACCAGGATGTTGCCGGCGTGGTCGATCGCCACGTCCACGGGGCTGACGAGCTTGCCGCCGGACGAGATCACCGTGCGCGCGCCGCTGACCGGGTCGATCCGGACCACTCGAGGTGCGGGGGGCTCCGGGATGGGGCCGGCTTGCTCCACCAGCACGATGGTGCCGTCGGCGGCCACGCACAGCCCGCAGGGACGCAGAGGATCGACCGTGGCGTCACTCATCGACAGGACGGTCTGCTCCCCGGTGACGGGGTTGACTCTGATGACGGCGCCCGGGCCTTTGGAGAAGAGGTCGGCCACGAGGATGTTGCCGTCGTTCTCCACGGCAACGGCGATCGGGGTGACGAAGTTTCCCTCGGACGACACCGTGGTCTGCGCCGTCTTTCCGTCGGACCGGGAGAGCCGCAGCAGCGTGCCGGTGCCGGGATGGGGTCGGTCCTTGGTCACCAAGACGTTGTCGTCGGGTTCGAGAGCGATTCCGGTGGCTCCCACGAGGTCGCCGCCCAGGGCGAAGAATCCCGGAATGCCCGTGCCCGGGTCTACGAAATGCACCCCACCCTGGCAGCCGAGAGCGTCCGAATCGGAGAGCAGGATGGTACCGGCGGGGAGTCTGTTCTTGGCGGTCACGACAGCTCCTTGAGGAAGGGAGCGAGGGAGGAACCTCACTCAACCCCAGGCCCTGCCACCGCCTGCCGAGCCGGGCCGCGCCACGCCGCCCGGCGGGCGGTGAACCGCCCGATCGCAGCATCGGGTCAACCGCCGAGGCCGTCCTCGACATCGCGGGTCGGGACAGCAGCGTCCGCACCAGCCCTCCTTACCGTGGGGGCGGGTCACAGTCGGTGCGGATGGGGACGTGGGCTCGCAGGTCAGTCGGCGTCAGGGCGTGGCCATTCACTCGACGCTCGGCCACAGCACGCGGCCTGTGTCGGATGCCGAGCATTCAGGGCTGACGGTCGGCTGGCATCCGGATTGGATCCCTCATCGGGCGAGGGCGCCAGCTTCTGCTTCCAGGACGTCGCGGGCGCGTGAGCGGGGTGCTGGGATCTGGTTCGGTCGCAGGGTGTGCCGGCCGGTGACGCGCAGCCGGCTGTCGAGGTAGGCGACCTCGTTGGTGAAGCGCATGCCGACGGTGTGCACGCTGCGGGTGGCGGTGAGCGGCAGCGCGCCGTCGCGGCCGAGGGGGCCGAGGGGCCGCGGGTCCGGGCAGCGCGGGTGGCGACGATCTTGCGACGGGACGCCACGGCCGCGCCCAGATGGAGCAGGACCGGCTGTGGCAGATGGCGAGAGGCGCATGGGCCGTGACGGGGGCTCAGCGAACCGTTCCGGGTCTGGTGGAGGCTCGATTCCCTGAGGGGATCGAGTCATGGCCGTCCATCGCCTTACCCTGCCGAGCTTCCTGAGCGCGCGGTGCGCATGGTCGCGGAGGTCCGGAGGTCCGCCCCAACTACTCGACCGAGTGGCCGCGATGAAGGCGGTCGCAGCGAAGCTGGGCATCGGCGCCGCAGAGACGGTGCGGACCTGGGTCCGCGAATCTCAGGTCGACACAGGCCAACGACCTGGCGTCACCTCAGAGGAGGCCGCGGAGATCAAGCGGTCAAGGCCGAAAAGCCTCACCGCCTCCCGTCCGAACGAGCGATGGGTGGCCGAATTCACCTACGTCGCCACCTGGTCCGGGATCGTCTAGCCTGGCACGGCCTCGCCGACGTCGAACTCGGCACCTCGGAATGGATCGACTGGTTCAACGATCAGCGCCTCCACACAGCGATCGGAGACATCCCACCCCACGAGCACGAGACCAACCACTACGTTCAACACCAGCCCCAACCGGCGGCTGGAGTCCCCGCCCGCCTTGGCTGCCGCGGCGCTTGCGGTCGGCCCGCTGGCTGTTCGGCTCGGGCTGGTGTGCTCGATCTGCCGTCTGCGCAGGTAGCGGCGGTTGCGGCGCGAGGAGTACGCCTTGTCACCGCCGAGAACGAGAAACGGCGGCGAAGCTGGCCACGATCCAAGAACTGGCCGAATCGGTCCAACTGTTGGCAGCGCTGACGGCAGACGACGTTGCCCGGGTGCGAGCCGCATCGGTGTGGGCCTGGAGCCAGGGCTGAGAGCGAACACGCCAACCTGATCCGCTCGGCTCTCGACGACCCCGAGCCAGCCGTAGCCGTCGCAGCTCAAAAGGCACTGGCAGAGCTATGCCACCGCCTCGACAGAGACTTGTGACCAACCCTCAGCAGTTCGGACTCATTCGTCCAGGCGCCGAACTCATCCCGCACGTCGTCCGACGACTCCTCCCGCTGCTCAGTCCGTTCCCGCATTTCTGAATCGCGCGCTGCGCAGATCTTCCACCTGGACTCCGGCCCGTTCGGTCGACCGGGCACGGCTGGTGCGGGACTCGGTGATCACCGCCGTGGCGGCCGCCTTCTCGGTCCGGCTGATGGCGGGCGCCGGCTACGCGGCGGTGTACGAGGGCGTGCTGTTCCTGTTCGTCGGGGTCATCGTGCACGCGGTGCTGGCGGCCCGTCGGCAGCGGCACAGGCACAGGCATAGGGGCACCGTGCCGTGTGCCGACAAGTCGTGCACGGCGAAGCGGAAATCAGGGAATGGCCGTCTGAAGCCTCTTCTTCGGCTGTGTGGCGGGAATGTTGAACGCCACACGAACTGCCGATTTCGTTGAACGGCACAGTAAGGGCCATGGGGCAGAGCGCGGTTGACATCAAGCACCCCCTGTCTGATGGTGGAAGAGGACTTGACAAGCCCAGTCGGAGCAGAGCCCCCGGTCAGGCGGCGTGCGGGACTTGTCGGAAAGCCGTTCCGGAAACACCGTCGAAAGTTCCGGTGTCGCCATGAACCCCTATGCCGTGAAGGCCCTCACCGCCTGTTCGACCGGTACCGGTTCACTTCATGTCTTCGTCGGCGTGGATGACGGCTCCGTCTGGCACACGACACTCGACGGCTCCTGGGGCCCATGGTCTCCGCTGGGCCGCCCCGATTCCGTGTCCACCGTGCCCGACGGGGACTGGCTCTCGGCGACGGCGTCCGGCTCCGGCGACCTGGAGCTGCTCGTCCTGGGCGGTGGCGGGGAACTCTGGTACCGGCGCTTGTCGAACGGCAGCTGGGCTCCCTGGTCGCTGTACGGATCCCTCACCGCACGGCCGCCCGTGGCAGCGTTCACGGCCGTCGCCGCCGATGCCGAGGCGGTGAACGTCTTCTTCGTGGAGGGTGACGGCACGCCCGACGTCGTACGGTGGCACCCGCAGCGGGGAACGACGCGGCTCTGTACGGTTCCGCGGGCCGTCGGGCGCATCCGGGCCGTGCGGCTCCCGGCGGACCGTGTGGAGCTGCTGGCGTCCTCGGCCGAGCACGATGCACTCCTGCGGGGGGACTACGAACCCGGCAGACCCGTGCGGTGGCAGGAGCTGGAGGGGTTCCCCGAGGCGGACTCACCCTGCTGCGGTCACTCGGGGCCGGGAGCCCTGTCCTTCACCGCGACCGAGCGGGACCTCTTCGCCGCCGGCCCCACGGAGCTGTGGCACCGCGCCCTCGACGGGCCACGACAGGGCTGGGAGACCATGGGCGGCGATCTCACCGCGCGCGACGGACGGCAGGTTCCGGTCGCCGCCGTCGCCTCGGCCGACGGCCGTACCGATGTGTTCGCCCTGTGGGCGGGCACCGCGCTGGTCCACCGGTGTTTCGACCGCATCTGGTCCGACTGGGAGTTGGTCGGCCTCTGGGACGACGCACCCGGCGTCCACACCACGCTGCGTCCGGAGGACCTCGTGTCGCTGACCGTGCGGAGCAGCGGTCTGCAGGAGCACGTACGGGCCGACGGAGTCACCGAACTCGTTCCCGGGGCGTCCGGCGGACGACTCGTCGTCGAGTTCCCTCCTCAACACATGGCCGAGAGCGTGCTCGGTACGGACACCTCGAGCCAGGCTCGGCTGGCCGGTGCCTCCCGGTTGCACTTCGCCGTCGACCAGCATCCGATCGCGCTCACCACGGACGGGCTGCTCGACGCGATGGCGCGGCTGCCGCTGATCGTCGGGGAGGGATCGGCGGGGCAGGAGGCGACCCGTCTGGAGCTGCCCTGGCGGCTCGTGCTCGCCCTGCGTTCCCCGGCCCGGTGCGCTCACCGCTCACGGCCGGCCACGAGCACCGGCGGGATCACCGAGCTGTGGCACAGCCGGATCTCGGCGTCCGGCGGTGACGGACAGCTGACCGTGCAGCCCCGCGAGGCACTGCCCGGCGACAGCACACTGGACACACCGCTGGGTCAGTGGGTGGGGCCCATAGCCGCCGCCGGCGTCGCCCATCCGGACACACCGGTGGCGGTCGACCGTCTGATGCTGAGCGCTTACGGAGCCTGGTTCTCGGCTTGCGTGCACTGGCCCGAGCTCGACTGGACCCACCGGGCCGTCATGGGGCGGGACTCCTACGTCGAGATCCTCAAGACAGGTGCCCTGTTCCCCTTCGGGCACCGGGCGGCATACGTCCAGGTGTCGGAGCGGCAGTTCGATCAGCACGACCCGGCCGTGGCGGGCCTGCGCAGGCGGAACATGCTGATCGTCACCGAACCCACCCGGACGTACGGCATCGGCGCCGGTGGCCCGCACGAACGGAGGTTCCCGTTCCAGGTCGTCACCGTGGAACCACGCGAACTGACCGAGCTGGACGAGCCGTGCTGGCAGTCAGGCCTGGGCTTCTGGCCGACGCACGCGGGTTCGCCCGTCCACTTCCTGTTGCGGGCGCAGGCCGGCGACGAACCCGTCACCCTGAGCATGCCCCTCCTGTTCGTCCCGGACTCGGCGTGCGGCACCGCCAGTGCCCCGGCCCTAGACGCCTTGTACGCGCGCGGCCCGGCCGTCGCCGAGCGCCACGACAGCGTACGGCCGTCGGTGTACGTCGGCCGCAGACTGCCGCTGGCCATGCAGTCGGCCACGGCCGCGCTTCCGGGCGCGGTGCAGGAGGTGGAGTCGATGACCTTCGGCGGCACCGGCATCGCGGTGTCTCCGAACGGAGTGGGCTTCCACCCGCAGGTGACACAGATGCAGGTGGGTCTGCCGGCGGTACGACAGCTACTTGGTGCCCTGCCGAGCGTGCCGGCGGCCTACTCCGCCGCGTTCGTGTCCGCGCCATCGGGCGGAACCCTCCCGGACGCGCTGCTGGATCTGCTGCAACCCCAGGTGCTGAACTTCGCGGCGGCGGGGCCGCGCACCGGACTGCTGGCCGCGCCGAACGCGACGGTGAACCAGATAGCGCGCGCGGCGGGCCCCGTCTTCCGCGGTACACCCACCCCTCAGCAGCTCTTCGACGCGGATGCGAAGCTGTTCGGTGTCGTCGCGTTGCGGGACATCGTCGCCCGGATCACGATGCAGCCGCAGCTGTCCTGGGTCCAGGACGGCAGTAGGCCGTCGGCGACACTGAACTGGCAGGAACACCTGTCGAACAAGGTACCCCCGCTCTATCCCAACCCGGGATCGCTGGTGAAGCTCACGGTGGATTCCCGGCTCGTCCAGGGGCACCCCGACGTGACCACGCAGGGAACGGTCACCGACTTCACGCTGATCGTCCCCGAGGACGGACCGGCGGCCCTGGTGCGCCTCGCCTTCCGCAGCGTGGACTTCAGCGCCCGTACGGGTTCCTCGCTCGCCTTGAGATTCGACCTCGCCGACGCGCAGCTGACGGGGAAGCTCGGCTTCCTGCACACGCTGGCGCAGCCCATACAGCAGGCGCTGTCGGGAGGGCCGCAGGTCGACGTCTCGCCGGCAGCGGTGCGTGCCTCCTACCGGATCGCCGTTCCCTCCATCGGCGTGCTGGTGTTCGCCGTCCAGAACCTCCTCATCGAGTCCGACCTCACCGTTCCACTGACCGGCGCGCCGGTGACGTTCGACTTCGCGTTCGGCACGCGGGAGCGTCCGTTCCTGGTCACGGTCTCCGGGTTCGGGGGCGGCGGATACCTGGAACTCGGCGTCAGCGCCGGTGCCCCCGGCAAGGGTCTGCGCCGGTTCGTGGGAGGCATCGAGTTCGGCGCCTCGCTGAGCATGGACTTCGGTATCGCCCGGGGCGAGGTCCATGCCTTCGGCGGTGTCGTCTGCGTCAAGCGCGACGACGGAGAGATCGAGGTCACCGGATATCTGCGGGTCGGCGGCAGCGTCCGGGTCCTGGGGCTCGTGGGGGTCTCGGTCGAACTGATGGTGAGCCTCAGCTACGACTTCCAGACCAATGTGCTGAGCGGAACGGCGCAGGTCGTCATCACCGTCGATCTCACGTTCTGGTCGACGTCCGTCACGCTCACCTGTCACAAGACGTTCACCGCTTCCCACACCGCCGCCCTGGACACGGCGGCGGGCGGGCCGCCGGACGGGTCGGTCGCAGCCGCGCTCGGACCCGACGGGCACTCCTACCCGTGGCAGATCTACTGCCAGGCCTTCGCGAGGGTGTGAGCCCATGTCGCCCACCAGCCTGGAACGAGAGTTCCTGTGGACTGCGCTGCCGGCCGGACGCGTCGGGAGCGTCCCCGGACTGTCCGAACCCATGGCCCTGATCTCCGTCCTGCTCACCCCACGTCTGAAGGCGCCCGGCACAGCGCCGCTGACGGTCCGGGACTTCGGCATGCAGAGCTGGCCCGACCGTCTGGGCCGGCTCCGCTTCGACGTCTTCCGTGCCGGGCGGCTTCTCACCTCGCACCAGGTGCCCTATCTGGACCCCGAGGGACGGACGATCCACTTCTCGGTGGCGGACCAGCTGTCCGCCTGGCGTGCGCTGCTCGACGACGCCACACCGGTGCAGCCCTACCAGCCGACCGCCTACGACGGGCATGACGTCCGCACGTTCCCCGCGGCGGAGGCGGCCGGGGAGATCCGCAGCGTCTACACCGCCACCGGCCGGGCCTACCTCGCGCACGAGGGGCTCTCCGCACGGAACCGGGCCGACCTCCTGGAGGCGCTCCGTGGCATCGACGACGTGTGGCGCAGCGGTCTGCCGCCCTCCGCCGACGGCGCGTCCGGGCAGTCCGCCCTCGCCCGCGCGTACGCCTTCTACCGGCGTGACTTCGCCGGCCACGCCTCGGCGCCGCAGCCGGCGGCCGCTCCTTCCCCGCAGCCGGACTTCCACGAGACCGTCGCCCGCCTCGCCGACCATCCGCTCCTGCTCCGTGCCCTCGCCCTGCTGGTGGACCTGGCCGTGCCCGCCTCGGAGCTGGCCCAGGCCGGCGACACCGACCTGTGCGTCGTTCCACGCTGGCCGGTCCCGGACACTCAGGCGCCACCGAACTGGACCAACGCCGTTCAGCACGACCTGTCCCCGAGAACGGCCTACACACTGACCGGCAAGCGCTTCGTGCCGGCGTCGCTTCCGGGCCCGGCGTCCACCGGCTTCGACAACGGCATGCTTCCTCTGGCCGGGACCGGCCAGGCCCCCTCTCACAATCCGCGCTACGAACTCATGCCGTTCGACGTGGACGGTGCCGCGCTGCGGCTGGTCGGCGCCGCTAGTTCCCCCGGAGCGCTGCCCCCGCTGCGCACGAAGGGCATCGCCCTCGTCGAACGCGACCGCGAGGCGCAGCACACCAGGCAACTCCAGCGAGCCCAGCAGCGCAGCACGACCGACGGACTCCTCGGGACACCGCTGGGGGCGGACTCCCTGCTGGGCGGTTACCGCCTGGATGTGCAGGACGTCGCGACCGGCCGGTGGTTCTCACTGGGCCGACGGCGGGTCCGGTACCGCATCGGCGCCCTGGAGATCGGGCACGACTCCTCCGGAGGCCTTGCCAGCGGGCTGCTCGACGAGGGCTGGGTCCGGCCCGCGCCGGTCACCATGGGCACGTCCGCGGATGCGCTGTACCTCCATCAGGCGGTCCTGCGGTGGGACGGCTGGAGTACGGTCGTACCTCGGCCTGAACGGGTCGTGGACACCGGTGACGGGGCTCAGGTGGCCCCGAAGGCGGCCCCCTTGGAGGTGGTGGTCGCATGCGATCCAGGGTCGTTGCCGCGGCTCCGGTTCGGGGACGACTACCGGCTGCGCGTACGGCTGGTCGATCTCGCCGGCGGAGGGCTCCGTTCCGACGAGGTCCGCCCGGGCGAGGAGCAGACCGAGCGTTTCACCCATCAGCGCTACGAACCGCTGCTGCCGCCCGAGATAGTGCCCACGAGCGAGTTCGCCGACGGCGAGCGACAGGATCGCATGGTCATCCGCAGCGATCGCGGCGTCTCGGCCCACGACTACGCGGCCGCGCACGGGTGTCTCGACCACGACCTGCGTCGTGTCCTGGCGGCCAAGTGCTCACTCGAACTGGCCTTGCAGCACGAGGGCCTGTTCGACTCCGCGCTCGGGCCCGACGCGCCCGCCTCGGAGTTGAACCGCCTCTTCGAGATCGCCGAACGCGCGGACCGCGATGTGCGCGACGCCCGCGGCGCCGTGGTGTTCGAAGGGGTCGGCCGCTCCGGTCGGGGCGCCCCCTACGTCGCCCTCACCGAGGAGGACGTCACCCTGCCGTGGCTGGCGGACCCTGCCGGCA
This sequence comes from Streptomyces sp. NPDC001450, assembly GCF_053597295.1. Lineage (NCBI taxonomy): Bacteria > Bacillati > Actinomycetota > Actinomycetes > Kitasatosporales > Streptomycetaceae > Streptomyces > Streptomyces sp. NPDC001450. The sequence goes on along the minus strand of NZ_JBSFHY010000033.1, from coordinate 78,728 downwards.
CGCACATCGAGCTGAACGTCGCCGACCGCCCGATCGACCCGCACACGGGCTCTCCCGGTTCGGTCGACGGCCTCCCCGAGAACGGAATCGGGCTGTGGCAGGGCCAGTGGCCCGATCTGGGACCCATGACCTTGCGCCTGGTCGAGGCCACCGCGGGCTGCACGGTGAGCGTCTCCGACGACTACGGCACTCTGACGGTCGCTCTCGGCCCGGCGGAACAGGTGACGTTCGACATCCCTTCCTGCCCGAAGGATGTCGACGTCCAGCTCTTCGGGATCACCAGGTGGCTGGGCATCAACGCCCAGGACCTGGGGGATCCGGGGGTGCAGCACATCGCGCGCGGGCTGAACCCGCTGGTCACCCCGCCACGCCAGGTCACCCTGGTACACGCCGTGCAACGGCCCCTGTCTGACCCCGGGGGCCGGCTGACGCCCCAGCGCCAGGCCGGAGGCACCGACGTCGACCTGACGACGGGCAGCCTCGGGATCGACGTGGCGAGCACGGGACGCATCGACGTCGACGCCACATGGACGGACAAGGACGACGTGCTCGACCACCCGGAACCGCAGAAGCACACCGCTCATGTCGGCTCGTTCGACGTTCCGCACAAGCCCCTGCTCGCCGGGCTGCCGCGTATCCGGCAGGAGATCGGCGACACCCGCCATCACCTGATCACGTACTCCGTGACGGCTGTCTCACGCTTCCAGGACTGCTTCCCGCCGGCGCTCGCCGACTCCGGCGGCTGCCTCGCCCACGGCACTCTCGACCCCACGGACATACCGAGCACGGTCCGGCCGCCCGCACCGCATCTCCAGTACGCCATACCGACGTTCGCCTGGTCCCAGACCACCGGCGGCGCGCAGTCGGTCATCCGGTCGCGTCGCGGTGGGGGGCTCAGAGTCTTCCTCGACCAGCCCTGGTTCGCGACGGGGGACGACGAAGCCCTCGTTGTGCTCGCCTGGCCCTCTCCCCCCGCGCCGGACGACGTGCTCCCGTACGTCAGCGTCGCCGGGCGCGATCCGGTGTGGAGCACCGGCGCACCGCCCGCACTGCTCACCCACGGCCAGATCACCGCCCCGACGGTCGTGCAGGTCGACCTCCCCGAGGCCCGGCGAACCCTGGAGGCCATGGCGTACCCGGTCCAGCCCGACGCAGAGGGCAAGCGGTGGTACGCCGACATCGACCTCTCCGCCGTCGTGTCCTCCTCCTACTTCCCCTTCGTCCGGCTCGCCCTCGCCCGCTATCAGCGGCACACCATGCCGGGGGTGCCCTGCGTGTCACCGCCCGTGCGGACCGAGCCGATCCAGCTCCCCCCGCATCGCCGGCTCACCGTCTCGCGGACGGCGGGACATGCGGCCGTCGTCGTCGACGGCCTGGGCCCCGGCGGATCGGCACCGAACGTCATCAGGACCGAGCTTCAGGCGCAGGACCCTGCGAGCGGCTCGACCGGCTGGGTCACCGTCTTCCGTACGTCCGCGGCGCTCGGACAGAGCCACACGGTGGACATCCCCAGCAGCGGAGGGCGACCACTGCGCGTGGTCACCAAGGAGTACGAGACCCGCCCGTCGGCCGGCTCGGCTGCGACGGGCGAGGACGCCGGACGTCTTGTCTTCGCGGACGTCATTCCGCTCTGACAGGAACAGGAAAGAGCACCGCCATGCCCGTCGAATCGCATCCCGCAGCGCAGATGTTCCCCCAAGGGGGAGGGCAGCTCGACCTGCCCCCCGCAGGGACCAGTGGCCAGGTCGGCTTCGAGGTGTCACGCGACACGCCCGTCATGTTCCTGCGCATCGTGGCCATCGGCCCAGGCTGTGAGTCCCATGGAGGAGCGGCGCCGACGATAGAGCTCCGGGCGGGCACGGGGGTCATGGCGACCGTGCCGGAGGCTCCGGCGGAAGTGCGGATCTTCGACGAGACGTCCACCCAGGTCGGGGTCTCCTCCTGGGTGCGCGAAGCGAACGACGTCTTCAAAGTGTCGGTAGGACACATGAAACTGGGCCGTAGCTGGAGAGTGCGCGTCAGCAACAACGACCGGGAGCCGCTCGGCTTCGTGTGGGCGGCATCTCCGGTGGAGAAGTTCACTCTGCAGCCGCGGGTCTTCCTGCAACAGCGGGAATTCACTCGGTCGGCGCCGTTCGGGGACGCAGTGCCGTCAGTCGTGGTGAGCGTCAAGAACGTCGGTACGGGGCCGCTGACCATCAGCGACGAGCCGAAGCGCGACCTCGGGGGAGGCTTCACCCTGGAGTCCATCGAACCGCCGCGCGTCTCACCGAACACCTGCGCCAGTCTGACGATCAGCGCTGCCGCAGTCACGTCCGGACTCAGCGCCAGGGACCTCACTACGGATTACGCCATCGGATGCGACGACCTGGGGAACCCCCAGAACCGGACCGTGAAGCTCACGCGGTCGGGCACGGCACAGCCCGGGCCCGTCACGCCCAAGGGGCACGACAAGTTCACCAAAGACAGGAAGGACACCAAGGACGCCAAGGACGACTCCATCGAAAAGCCTGGTCATCCGCTGGAGCTGGCGGGAAGGGATCTCCTGTCCGACGGCAGCAGCACGGCCGCGGCCAGTCTCTCGGACCGCCTGTCCGCTCTGGAGGAAGGTGTCGCGCAGCTCGTCCACTTCATCCGCCCGGAGCTCCGGCCGGACGTGTCGCCACCGGCTGACGATCAGTGACCGCCATGTGGCTGGTCCTGTGCGCACCCGACGACCACGCGGCGCTGTGGGCGTACATGGGGCTGCGGACGCGAGGTCTGCAACCGCTGGAACTCGTCACGTCGGAAGCGCTGATCCTCGCCCCGCGTTGTGCGCACTACGTCGAAGAGGGACGGGCGGCTTTCGACATCACCCTGCCCGACGGCCGTACCTTGAGGAGCGAGGACGTCAAGGGCGTCCTGAACCGTCTGCCCGAGGTCCCCGCCGGGCTCGCCTCTGCGGACGGCAGCTCGGCCGATGCCCACTATGCGCTGACCGAAATAGGGGCTCTTCTGCTCAGCTGGCTCGCCTGCGTCGCTCCGGTGGCGGTCAACCGCCCCTCCGCCCGGGGCCTGTCCGGGGCGTGGCGGTCGCCTGCCGAGTGGACCGTGCTCGCTTCCCGCGCAGGACTGCCGGTGACACCCCTGTCGTTGCCCGGCGGCGCCGACCGATCTGCCGTCTCCGCCCCGCCTCGGACGGTCATCGTCTTCCGGGAGCATGTCTTCGCAAGCGAGGGCGTGGCGGAGCTGGCCGACGGATGCAGACGACTGGCCCTCCTCGCCGACACCGCTCTGCTGGGCATAGAGTTCCGTCTGGCCTCAGGCACCGGGCCGCCGAAGGCGTTGTTCGCCGGCGCCACCCCCCGGCCTGATCTGCGGGCCGGCGGTCCCCGGCTCCTCGACAGGCTGTTCCGTCACTTCACCGACGCCACCAGACCGGCGGTGCGAAGGACATGATCGTCCTGTGCGGTGTCGCGAGCGATCCACCGCTCGCCATGGTCGGTTCCGCTCTCGACCGGCTAGGAGTGGACCACGCGGTGATCGACCAACGGCGGTTCGGCGGCATCACCCTCGAACTCGCCGTCGCTTCGGACCGGGTCCACGGACACCTGCTGGCCCATGGCCGGCTCATCGACTGCGCGCAGGTGACAGGCATGTACAACCGCCTGGTCGACTGGCGCACGCTTCCGCAGACACGTGGAGCCGACGACCGGACCCTGCGGCTGTGTCTGGCCTGGCACGAGGCCCTCAGCAGTTGGATGGAGATCGCACCGGGCTGTGTGATGAACCGCGCCGCCCCGTCGGTGGCCAACCATTCCAAGCCCTACCAGGCGCAGCTGATCGGCCGGGCCGGATTCAAGGTGCCGGAAACCCTGGTGACCAACGACCCGCAGCTGGTCCTCGACTTCCGGGCCCGGCACGGCAGGTTGATCTACAAGTCGATCAGCTCCGTGCGGTCCATCGTGCACATGCTCGACGAGGAGGCCATCGACAGGCTCGATCTCATCCGCGGATGCCCGGTCCAGTTCCAGCGCTATGTCTCCGGCACGAACGTGCGGGTGCACACGGTGGCCGGTGAGGTGTTCGCCACCCGCATCGCCAGCGACCGTGTGGACTACCGCTACGCGTCACTGGACGGCGGGCGTGTCGAACTGACCCCGTGGGAGCTGCCCTCCGAACTGGCCGAACGCTGCCTTGCTCTGGCCGCCCGGCTCGGCCTCACCCTCGCCGGCATCGACTTGCTGCTGGCCGACGACGGTGACACCTACTGTTTCGAGGTCAATCCCAGCCCGGCGTTCAGCTACTACGAGTCGCACACGAACCAACCACTGGCCCGCAGCATCGCACGAGCCCTCCGGAGCGGTCGGGAGGTGGGCGACGTGGGCGAGGCCGCCACAGCCGGCGACTCAGCGGTGTCTCACCACTGGTAGAGGTACTGGTTCCAGGACCCGTACCAGCCGGTCCCGTAGTAGATCCACGCATTGGAGTCCAGCAGAGCCACGTGCCCTCCCCAGTACACGGCCTCGTTGAGCTGGAAGACGGCCCACCACCCGGTGTTCGGGGAAAGAACGCTGCTCGTACGAACCGCCTTCGACTGGAACCAGGCCCACATGTCCCGAGCCCGGATCGGTCGACGCGCGGATGTGTTGCAGCGGGCGTTGACGAACGGGTTCGCGACGGCCAGTTCCGTGTATCCCGCGCGGATGAACGCGTCCGAGAGGAAGTGTGCGCAGTTGTTGGCGTACGCGTCACCCCCCAGGCAGCTGTTCGTCCACTGGCTTCCCACCGAGGCCATCAAAGGCAACGCCCTGACTGCCGCGCCCGCAGGCGCGATGCCGTCGGCGGAACGCGGTGCGCCCGGAAGCTCCACTGCCGGTGGTGGAGGAATGTGTTCCATCTGCTCGGCGCTCACGGCCAAGCCGGTCGGCGCAGGGTCTGCGCCCCTCTCCACGGCGACGGTGAACGGATCGGGCTCACCGGTGCGTATCCTCGCAAGCCGGAAGGCCGTTGCACCTTCGCGCACCCAGATCCGGATCCGGTCGTCACCGAGCTGCTCACGATCCATGATGTCGGAGTTGGCGAACGAATAGACGCAGTTCTCCGACTCGACGATCAGGATGTTCCCCGGTATGTTCCGGTCCTCGCGGCTGTATCCTTCGAATGGGATGGTCGAAGCGCGCTGCGCAGCGCGCTCCATGAGTGAGCTGAGGTCGGTCTGCTGACCCTTCACCATGTTGTCGGTCATGCTCATCACCCCTGACGACAAGGCGCCCCGGGCGTGGTCCGAAGCCTTGTTCCGCCCTCTTTTCAGCGTGCTCCTCGCCATTGGCTCACGCCACTTGAGGAGGCCGTGTTCCCGAAGGAGATTCCTCGGATCTGACACGCCACAAGGTTCTGCCCCGAAGCCTTCCGGGGTGGCTCGGGCGAACATGTGCTCCGACCAAGGAACACACACGTCCAACACGAAGCCCACGAGGATGAGTCTGCTGCATCACGATGCCCGGCAGGAGGCGTCACCTGCTGGTTGAGGCCCGACGCTCACACCTCGCCCGAACGGATCTTGTGTCACACCTACGGGCGGGGCAAGGACCAGCACATCCCTGCCCCCGGCTGGCCATACTCAGTCGTCACTCAGTCGTCTGCGCGCTCGAGCCCGGTCGCAGCTCATGGACCGCGCCCCTGGAGCGCTCCGTCTGGCACCCGGGGACACGCCGCCACCGTCACCGCCCGTCAGCTACGCGGCCTCATCGAGCGAACTGATCACCGCCTGGTAGTGGCATGCAGGTGACCCCGACATCCTCCTTGTCGCGGACGCCGGATATGGCGCGTCCCGTCTGGAGTTGCTGCTGAAGGGCCTGTCGGTCCACGTGCTGGCCCGCATGCGCTCGGAGTGGTCAGGCACCCACGCCACCCCGCCGGACGCCGACCGCCTCTGGCAGGCATACCTGCGACACTTCGACATCGAGCACACGTTCCGCATGTTCAAACAGACCCTTGGCTGGATCTGCCCGAAGATCCGCACCCCCGAGGCTGCAGACCGATGGACCTGGCTGATCCTCGCCGCCGACACACAACTCCGTCTCGCCCGCACGCTCGCAGCCGACCTGCGTCGCCCTGGGAGAAACCCAGTTCCCCGGACAGACTCACTCCCGCCCGCGTCCGCCGCGACTTGCGGCACATCCGCCCACAAACCGCTTGCCCGGCCAGAGCACCGAAAACCTCCCGCCCCGGCCCCGGACGGCCACCGGGCCGAAAGAACACCCGGCCCACACCCCGCCACGACGTGCACACACGCCGCAAAACACAACCGGCGAAACGACGAACGAAGAGCTCAACCAACCCGAAGCCCCGCCGCCCAGGTTAAAGATCACGTTGGAAGAGCCCAGTTGCGGGGGCCCGGCAGGCGGTGTGTTGTGGAATCGGCGGCGGCAACGACTGCTTCGGCCCTCACGACGCACGTCCTCTTCTCCGGCTTCCGGTCTCCAGGACTCTCGTCCCCCCTTTTTCTCTTACGAATGATCAGGTCAGCCAGTCGCGAAAGGTAGGACGTCATGATGAGCACAGGCCGTCCGGCGGTGTCGCTGGCCGCGGTACTGGTCACGACGGTGGCCATCGTGGCCGTCTCCGCCCCCGCACACGCCGCACCGAAGGCGGCGCCGACCTGCTACGCCGGCTCCTGCTTCAACCTCGATCCCATCGAGACCCACTGTGTCGACGACGCCGTGACGATCGGTGACGCCGTACTGGACGGCCGCATCGTCCGGCTGCGGTACAGCGCGCAGTGCAGGGCCGCCTGGGCGCAGCTCTGGTACGGGAAGCCGGGCGACAGGGCCTATGTGCGGAGCGAGGACGACAACGGGACGATGCTGGCGGTGACGAGCACCACGGTCATGCCCGGGGACGGGAACAGCGTGTACAGCCCGATGGTGGACGACAAGGGCGTGAAGGCAAGGGCGTGTGTCGAACTTCCGTCGCTGCCGGCCGAGTCCGGGACGGCGTGCACGATCTCGTACTGAGCCGGCTCACCGCCCTCACACCGTGGTGGTCCTCCTGAAGGCCTCGGATTCGGCGGCGTCACTCGGATGCGTGGTCTCGCCCCCTGTGTCAGCCTGATGTATGGGGGGTCTGGCCCATAGCGATGTTGAAATCCAGACAGGGGGCGAAATGGCATCGAGCAGCGGATCAGAATTCCCACCCCCGCAGTTCCGGCAGCCGTACCCCGCGCATGAGCCGTCCTTCGCTCCGAGAGGGCGCCGGAACGAGTTTCCCCTCAACGGGCACGGTGACATTCCCGACGCACTGCGACTCGCCGTCAGCCGCATGTCGGCGTCGGGACCGCATGCCGAGAGGTCGTACCAGGAGGCACTCGACCTGGTGCGCTCGCAGCCCGGCACGGAGGTCGCAAGAGCTCTTTCGGAAGCCGTACGGGAACTGCCGGAAGACGCGTACCTGGAGCGGCTGGCACTGGCCCAGGTCGCCACGGACCTCCGCGACGGCGCACTGGAGGAGTTTCTGCGGCTCGTCGTGGCGGCAGGGCTGCCCCCGGAACGCGGAAGTGCCGACGGTCACGGCTTCAGCACCCGGGCCCGTGAAGTAGTCATCCGCATGATCGCTGTCGAAGGGCTCGCTCGGCTCGCCGCGGACGGTTCGGCCGCCGCCGCCGAGAGCCTCCTGGCCGCGGTCGCCCACGAGAACCGGACCGTCAAGGCGGCAGCCGTCGCGGCGTTGCAGGAACTGGGCGGCGAGTACGAGGAGCGGCTGCGCGAGGCAACCGCGCCGGAGGACCGCGAGCTGCTCAAGACACGCCGGCTGCGGATCGAGGACGTTCCCCAGCCCGAGGGCGGCACCCACGTCAACCACCCCGGTGCCGGGGACGGTCTCGCGCCGCCGGACATCACACGGTAGCGGTGGGCACCACCGTCAGCGCAGGTTGGAGTGTTGGACATGGCAGTGTGCGGAGCCACCGTACCGAGCAAAGCTCTGAGCGGCGACGACTTCTACAGTCCGCTGATCGCCAGTCAGGCGATGGTGGACTTCTTCTGGAACAGCTACGGCTTCAAGAACTCCTCGGCCTCCGCGACATGGAAGAACGGATGGGGTTACGAGGACCCCTACAACACGGACCTCCCCCTGGCCAGGACATTCACCGGTCTGTACGCGCTCACCTACTCGGCGCCGGACTGGCAGAACGACTCGTACAGCAGCCCGATCCTGAACTTCGCCCGACGGTACGTTCGGGAGAACGTCGACGACCTCCGCGCCCTCTGCGGCGACGGCACCGCCACCGCGCGCGCCATCTACGGGCCGCTCGTCGACGACAGGATCGAGCTGTACAAGGACTTCTGGTATGCGCAGGTAGTCGTGGAACGGGCGTCCACGCTCCTTCACGAGGCCCGGCACATGGGAGGCAAGGGTCACAACGCGAACTTCCCGCCGTGGTCGGTCTACGCGGGAAGCGGCGCCGACTCCGAATGGGCCTACGACGGTGCCTGGACGTACGAGACCAACTACCTGTGGTGGTTCTACTCCAACGGCGCGAACACGACGACGGCGATGAAGAACATAGCGAAGCAGCAGGGAAACTTCATGATCGCCAACTGCTTCGCGACGAAGCCACCGTTCGTCATCGTCTGACCCCGGGGCGAGCGCCGACCCGACAAGCTGCGATCCCTTGCCCTCAACGGGACACTGGCACCATCCGGCCGAATCGCAGATTTCACGGACGCAGGCCATGCCCGGTTGCATCGCCCAGTACACCCGAACCCGACCGGAGGTAGTCCTCGCGCATCGTGCGTATGCATCCCGCGCAATCCGCGGGCATCTCCGCCGACGCGGCATCCGTGCCGTCATCCCGCAACCCGCCGAGCAGGTTGGACACCGCCTGCGGCGAGGCCGTGCGGGAGGCCGTCCGCCGGGTTTCGATGCCGAGGCATAGAAGCAGCGCAACACCGTCGAACGGTGCATCAATTCGCCTCAAGCAAGGGCGTGGTTTGGCGATGCGCACCGACAAACTTGCTCTGGCCTACCGGGCGGCCCTGCACCTGGCGGCCATCTTGATCTGGGCCAGCGGCTGAGCTGGATGACCATCCCAAGCGCGGTGGTCAGGATGGCTCGTGCACGACCAGTCGAAGGGCTTGTGTCTCACCGGCGCCGCCGGTTCCTCTGTGGGCGCCTTGGGGTCGCAGGGGCAACCTCTGTCCGGGCCAGAGGTGCGCCGGGTTCCACCTGCGGGGCCATCCTCGTACATCCCCGGGATGAGCACCGCCCTGGGTTACATCCGGGGGCTGACGACCGGGTCGGGCGGCGCCGCCTAACGTCCTTGTCATGATCAGCGAAGAGAGCAGTGGCACGGCCACAGAGGCCGGGGTGGTCGCCATGCGGGAGCAGGCGGTTGTCCGGGTGAGCGGGTTACGCAAGGAGTACGGGGACACCGTTGCCCTGAACGGGGTGTCGCTGGAGATCGGTGCCGGGGAGGCGGTGGCGGTGATGGGGCCGTCGGGCTGCGGCAAGTCCACCCTGCTCAACATGATCGCCGGGCTGGACCGGCCGAGCGCCGGCAAGGTACGTGTCCATGGCGACGACCTGGGCGCGATGAACGAGACCGGGCTGGCGCTCTTCCGGCGCCGCCGGATCGGCATGATCTTCCAGTTCTTCAACCTCATCGACGACCTGCCCGCGATCGACAACGTCGCCCTGGCCGCCCAGCTCACCGGGACACCGGCCCGTCAGGCCCGGCGCCGGGCCCTGGAATTGCTGGACGAACTCGGCATCGCTGACCGCAGGAACGTCTACCCGTCCGTACTGAGCGGCGGCGAGCGCCAGCGGGTGGCGGTGGCCCGTGCGCTGATGAACCGCCCCGCGCTGCTGCTGGCCGACGAGCCGACCGGCGCGTTGGACAGCCACGCGGGGGAGCAGGTGATGGACCTGCTCATCGACTTCAACGGTTTGGGTCAGGCCCTGTTGTTGGTGACGCATGACGAGCGGCTGGCCACCCGGTGCGCCAGCCGGCTGGTGACGATGGCGGACGGTCGGATCACCGGCGAGCGAACCCTGGAGCGGACGGCATGAGCGCGGCGTGGCGGGCCTCGATCGCGGCCGTGCGCCGCCGCCGGCTGCAGACCTCGGTGATCGGGGTGGTGGTGCTGGTCTCCAGCATGGCTCTGGTGGTCGCGCTCGGGCTGCTGGACGTCGTGTCCGGACCCTTCGACCAACTCTTCGGCCGGGTGCACGGCGCACACGTCATCGCCACCTTCGACGCGACGAAGGTCTCCGGCGCGCAGCTGGCCCGGACCGCGCACCGTCCCGGCGTACGGGCCTCGGCCGGACCATTTCCGGAAGCCGTGATCGAGATGCCGGAGAACGTGGCGTCCGAGATGCCCGGGATGGCGCCGGGCCCCTTGACGGTCGTGGGGCGCGCGGACCCCGGTGGCCCGGTCGACCGGCTGGACCTCTTCGCAGGGCACTGGGCCACTGGGCCCGGCCAGATCGTGCTGTCACTGCCGGATGCGCCCGGGATGGGCAGCGGGGCGCACTCGCCGCTCGGCAAGCGGATCCGACTGCCCGGGCAGCAGCCGTTGAGCGTGGTGGGCCTCGCGTCCAGCATGAGCGGGACCGCGCAGGCATGGGTCTCCCCGCGGCAGATCACGGCCCTGCACCCCACGACGTACCAGATGCTGTACCGGTTCGACCGCGCCGCGACACCCCGTCAGGTCGCCGAGGACACCGCGGCGGTCAGGGTCGGCCTGCCGTCCGGATCGATGGTCGCCCACCAGTCGTACCTGACCTTGAAGGCGCAGGTCGCAGCCAATCCCAACACCTTCGTGCCGTTCCTCATGGCCTTCGGGATCCTCGGCCTGCTGGTGGCGGTCCTGATCGTGGGCAATGTGGTGAGCGGTGCCGTGGTCTCCGGCTTCCGGCACATCGGCGTGCTCAAGTCCCTGGGATTCACGCCCAATCAGGTCGTCGCCGTCTACCTGGTGATGGTCTGCGTCCCGGCCACGGCGGGCGCGGCGGTCGGCACGGCGCTGGGCGGGGTGGTGGCACGGCCGCTGCTGCACCAGGTCTTCCAGGGCGCACAGCTCGGCACCGCGAACGTGGAGCCGACGATCGGCTCCTGGGCGTACGCGACGGCCGCACTCGGCATGCCCGTGACGGTGCTGCTGGCCGCGCTGATCCCGGCCCTGCGCGCCCACCGGCTCTCCGCGGCACGCGTCATCAGTGCGGGCAGCGCACCGCACGGCGGAAGGGGGCCGGCCGTACAGCGGTGGCTGACCGGCGTCCGGCTCCCGCGCTCGGTGACCCTCGGCCTGGGCCTGCCCTTCGCCCGGCCCGGACGGGCGCTGCTCACCGTCGCCTCGGTCCTGCTCGGCGTGGCGACGGTGACCTTCGCCACCGGTCTGTCGGCCACCATGGTCTCCTACGGCCACGCGGAACAGGACTTCGGCAAGGCACAGTCGACCGTCTGGCGAGGACAGACCAGGTTCGATCAGACCGCCCCGCACCACGACGACGCCGCGACACAGAATCTCCTGCGCGGTCTGCCGCATGTCGCGGACGTGGCCGCAGTGGGCTTCATCAACGTACGGATCCTCGGCCGGAGCGAAGGAGTGGCGATCGAGGGCGTGCGCGGGGGACGGTCGACTCTCCCGGACGGCCTGGCGCGGGGCCGTTGGATGCGCAGGCCCGGCGAGGTGGTGGCCTCCGGCAGATTCCTCGCCAAGCAGGGGCTGCGGCTCGGTGACTCCTTCACCCTGACCGTGGCGGACGGCCGGCAGGAGCGCGTGACCCTGGTCGGGGAGATCCTGGCCGGCCCGCAGGACTGGATGCGCGCGGACTGGTCGACGGTGACAGCCTTGGCACCGGACGCGCAGGCCAACCAGTACTGGGTGCGGCTCACCCGCGGCGCCGACTTCAACGCCTACACGAAGGCCGTACAAGCCGCCGACCCGGGGCTCTACCCGACAAAGAACACCATGCTGAACGCGGACGCCGTGACAGTCATCAGCTCCGCATCCGCGCTGACCCTGATGCTGACGCTGGTCGCCGCGATGGGCGTGTTCAACACCGTCGTGCTCAGCGCACGGGAGCGCCGGCGCGACCTCGGGATGCTCAAGTCGATCGGCATGACGCCACGCCAGATCACGGTGATGATGGTGGCGTCCATGGCTGGACTCGGCCTGCTCGGCGGGATCCTGGGACTGCCGCTCGGAGTCGCGGCGTACCACGTGGTGATCCCGATAACCGAACACGCAGCCCAACTCACCTTCCCGGCACGAATGCTGGACGTCTGGCACCCCGGGTCGATGACACTGCTGGTACTGGCCGGGGTGGCGATCGCGGCACTGGGTGCGGTGATCCCGGCACGCGCGGCGGCACGGCAGACCATCGCCCGGGTACTGCGCACCGAGTGAGCAGGGAGCGCGGTCACAACGACGAATCATGAGGTGGGCTTGCCCCTGGCGCGGGAGCGAGTTGCCTGAACCGGGCATGCCCCTCGGCGGCACGCGGGGAATCTCGCGAGCCTGGTCTCCTGGGCAGCGCCTCGTTGATCACGTCCCCGGCCCAATTGGCGGGCTGAGGCGGGTGCGGCGGTCGCAGTTCGGTGATCCGCTCGGTCAGTTTCCGGTTGCTGATCTGGCCGAGCTGATGTCCGAGCTGCTGTCGCACAGCGGCCCGGAGCTGATCGCGTTCTGTGCGGAGTTCCTTGATCTCCTCGCGTGCCATGGCCAGGTCGGCGTGCAGGCTGGCGGGCCTTGCTCTGCGGCCTTGGGCAGCTGCGGTGACGGGGCCCGTTCCTGCCGTTGGATGGCCGCTTGGACGTGCTCGCGGACACCCTCGGCACAGACGAGACCCCAGAACCGCGTTGGCGCTGCCGTCCTGCCGGAAGCGGATCGTCGAATGGTTCGTGCGGCCTCGCGGCGGCAGGGGACGCTCACCAGCCAGTCCCGGAACCTCAGCAAGTTCTCGAAGCCCGGCTCCGACCACCGCAGCTTCCACGCTCATCACACCAGGTCAGATACAGAGCCACCCGACTCGACCCATTCCGCTCGGTGTTCACCGACCGGCCCAGACCACGCACCTGGTCGAGGAGCGCAGTCGCCTCACGATGAAGCCGGAAGCCCCCGTCGACGACCACCCACGGCCACCATTGAAGAGCTCGGTGGCACAGCTTTCTCAGCTCGATGGATCACGTACGGACTAACGCGCCACACACCCCAGCGACCTATCAGACACTCATCGGCCACACGGTCGGATGAGACCTGACCGCACGTCCCTCACACCCATGAACCAGATCCAGATAACGGTGCCGATCAACGTGGTGAACGCGACTGAGGACCACTCGATCCGCTTCCACCAGTACCACCTGGAGGACATGGGTTCTCTGGGCGAAACGATGTGGCGCAATGCAGGACATCGGAGATCTGTGCAGCTCAGCGCCGGTACCACCCACTGTAATTGGTGCAAGAGGTGTGGCGCTGTCGCCGATCGAGTGAAGCTGTCCGATGAGGAGCAGCGCGGGATGACTGACTGTTGTAGCCGAGCAACCCACATGCCACTACCTGCTTTTACAGGTAGCTGCGCTGTAGCTCGTCGCGGAGCCGGGCGAGCGCCCGGTGCAGCGTGCTCTTGACCGTGCCAGCCGCCATGTCGAGGGCAGCGGCCGTCTCTTCCGTGGTCAACTGCTCCCAGTGCCGTAGTACGACGACGCTGCGCTGCTGGGGTGTCAGTGTCTTCATGAGGTCCATCAGTAACTGGCGGTCGGACGGCTGCTCGGTGGGGTCCTCGATGCTCGTGTCCGGCAGCTGCTCGGTGGGGAGCTCCTGCAGCTTTCGTGCCCGCCACCATTCGGTGCGGGTGTTGATCATTACGCGGCGCAGGTAGGCGTCTGCGAGTCGCTTGTCCGCTATGCGGTGCCAGTGCAGGTACGTTCGTGCGAGCGCGGTCTGGAGCAGGTCTTGGGCGTCGAGCGGGTCGGCAACCAGGCGCTGGGCGCTGCGCAGCAGAGCGGCATGCCGTATGCGGACGTACTCTTCGAAGTCCGATGCCAGGTCAGGCTGCTTACGCGGATACATGGGTCGAGTTCCTCTCGATATGGCGTGAGTGGTGCCATCAGGCGTGGCCAGGGTCCGGGCCTACCCCTCGCGAGGCCCGGACCCTGGCATGTGTTGTCACTGTTGGCTGTTTTCGCCGCGCAGGACGCCCTTTCCGTTGCGATAGGCGTCGACGCGGACCCAGATTGTGTTGCTCAGGGCAGGGGTTTCGACGGTTCCGTTCAGTCCCAGGTCCATGGAGTGGACTCCGCCACCGCAGCGGCCGCTGTGTGCGCGGCAGTCAACGGTGAGCTTGGTGTTTAGGAAGAACTTGTGCCGGCAGTCGATTCACTGCCCCCTGCACTCCGGGCTGGGAAGGTGCACTGCGTTCATGGCCTCTCGCTCGCGCACGGCGGCCGAGCCCCGAGTTGTTTACTGGTCCGCCCCGACGAGAGTGGTGTGTGCTTTGCCCCGTACCTGGAGGACGAATCGAAGTCCCTCGCCCTTCCTATAGGCGTCACCTGTGATGGTCTTGAGTTTGTTGTTGCACTGCAGGTAGCGGCTGCTGTTTTCGATGAACTTGCGCTTCTCGACGTTGTAGATCCGGACCCTGGCCGTGCCGCCATCGTGGTTGTTCCAGCACTTCCAGACGGCGGTGATCCCGCCGTCCGCGGGCGTGAATGTCCCCGAAACCCACTTCTTCCCGTGGTTGTTGAGGTAGCTGGCGGAGACGTTGGCCTCCCAGAGAAGTGACTGAGTGCTGACTGTCGCCTCCGCACTTGGGGCAGTTGCGGTCTGACGCCCCGCCTTTGCCTGGAACGGAGCAGGTGCGGCGTGGGCGGTCACCGGATGGGCGCTGGCAGCGATGTCCGCCTGGGCGGCCGGCGCGGCCAGGGCCAAGCCGACTGCGGTGGCACCGGTGGTCATCGCCAGTGCTACGCGGTTGCGCATGTTCACGTGATTCCTCTCGTTGTAGACGCATTGATGCGTAGGCACCGGCTCAATGTCGGCTCGTGGAGCGGATCCGAACCGGTGCTTGCCATCGAGTTCAGCGGGTCGGGGATTGAATGGGCAGCCGGTTCCGCCGCCCTGAACAATGGACTCGGTGCAGGTCATGGGCATGGCGTTGCGGCGATGGCCAAAGGAGACGCCTTCGGATTGCGCTTCTCCCGTGAGGTTGCGTACCTTGTCCGGCCTCGCGCCGTGTCCACGGGGGAGACGGGCGGCTAGAGGGGTGAGCTGTCGATGGCGGGACGTCCGGAGAGCCCACTCGATCCCAGCATCGGGCCGGTGGCGCGGTTCGCGGCCGAGTTACGCAAGCTCCGTGCTGAGGCAGGGGGCCCGACGTATCGGGCGATGGCGCAGCGCGGGGGGCAGGGGGCGAGCACGCTGTCGCAGGCCGCTGGTGGTGAGCGGTTGCCGACCCTGCCCGTCGTGCTGGCCTATGTGAGGGCGTGCGGCGGTGATCCGGAGGAGTGGGAGAAGCGTTGGCGGCAGGCGGCCGCTGAAGTAGCGGCGGAACCCCGGGCCGAGGATGAGGACGTCGAGCCTCCGTACCGGGGCCTGGCCCGCTTCGAGCCGGGCGACGCCGATCTGTTCTTCGGCCGCGACGAGCTCACCGACCGCCTGGTCGATCTGACCCGTTCCCGTCGGTTCACCGCGGTGTTTGGCCCCTCGGGCAGTGGCAAGTCCTCTCTACTGCGTGCCGGCCTCATTCCCCGCCTCCGCACCCCTGAGCCGACCGGCTCACAGCCGGCCGCGCTGCGCGTCCTCACTCCTGGCGAGCACCCCCTGCGCACCCATGGACAGCGGCTGATCCCGAAGGACAGCGGCGGGGACACATGGCTGATCGTGGACCAGTTCGAAGAGCTCTACACCCTCTGTACCGACGCCGCCGAACGCAACGAGTTCATCGATCGGCTCCTGGGCGCCACCAGCCCGGATGCCCGGCTGCAGGTGGTCATTGCGGTCCGCGCCGACTTTCTCGGCCGCTGCGCTGAACATCCGGGGCTCACTGCCGCCTTGCAGGACGCGATGCTGCTGGCCGGGCCGATGGGCCAGGACGAACTACGTGAGGCGATCGTCAAACCGGCCCAGACCGCCAGCCTGATCGTCGAGCGCTCCCTGACAGCCAGCATCCTGGCCGAGGTCGAAGACGAACCCGGCGCGCTGCCGCTGATGTCGCACGCACTGCTGGAGACGTGGCGCCGGCGCAACGGCCGTGCCCTGACGCTCGAAGTCTACGAGGCGGCGGGCGGCCTGCGCGGCGCAATCGCCCGCACAGCAGAAGACACCTACGCCCGCCTCACCCCGGCCCAGACCAACCTCGCCCGCCGGATCATGCTGCGCCTGGTCACCCCGGGCGAGGGGACCCCCGACACCCGACGGCCCACGCTACGCACGGAACTCGACTTCGCTGACCTTCAAGACACGGCCGAGGTCCTCGAACACCTCGCCCGTGCCCGCCTGCTCACCCTTGAGCACGGCACCGTTGACCTGGCTCACGAAGCCCTGATCACGGCGTGGCCCCGGCTGCAGTCATGGATCAACGAAGCACGTGACCGCCTGCGTCTTCATCGTCAGCTCACCGAAGCCGCACGGACGTGGAACGATCTTGAGCGCGACCCGGGTGCTATGTATCGCGGCACCCGGCTCGCTGCAGCCGAAGAGACCTTCATGCGCACTAGCGCCGAGAGCGAACTCACCTTTCTGGAACGCGACTTCCTCACGTGCAGCGTTACGGCACGCCAACGAGAGGAGGAAGCAGCGGGCCGCACTACACGGCGGCTGCGTCAGTTCACCGTGACCTTGTCCATCCTTCTTGTGCTCGCGCTTACCGCTGGACTGATTGCGTGGCAGCAGTATCGGACCAGTGAGCAGCAGCGAGAGCAGGCGCTCACGGCACAGCGGATGGCGCTCTCCCGCCAGCTCGCGGCGCAGTCGGCCGGTCTCTTGGAGACTGACCCCGACTTGGCCTCACTCTTGGCAGTCCAGGCGTACCGAACTAGTCGGACAAAGGAGGCTACTGTCAGCCTCCTCGTGGCAGCGGCTCGCCCGCTCCAGTGCCGTCTGACTGGGCATACCGAGGCCGTGAAGTCTGTGGCGTTCAGTCCGGACGGCCGCACCTTGGCCAGCGGAAGTAACGACACGACAGTACGGCTATGGGACACGGCGACCGGGCGGCTACGCACTATTCTGAGGGGGCATACCGAGGCCGCGGATTCTGTGGCGTTCAGTCCGGACGGCCGCACCCTGGCCAGTGCAGGCGAGGACAAGACGGTGCGCCTGTGGGATGCAGGCACGGGCCATCTGCTCGCCACGTGGAATGCCACTGACATCGTGAGGTCGGTGGCGTTCAGCCCGGACGGCCGGACCCTGGCCAGCGGCGAGGACGACGGGAAGGTCCGGCTGTGGGATGTCGTAACGGGCAGGCCGCGCAGTGTCTTGACCAGCCACACCAGCACCGTGTGGTCGGTGGCGTTCAGCCCGGACGGCCGGACCCTGGCCAGCGGCGGGGATGACAAGGAGGTCCGATTGTGGGATCCGGCGACGGGTCGGCCTCGCACCACGCTGACCGGCCCCATGCAGGCTGGCGATTCAGTGGTGTTTGCACCGGACGGTCGCACCGTGGCGACCGGTAGTGGAGACGGGAAAATCCGGTTGTGGGACGTCAGGACAGGAAGAATGCGCACCGTCATGGGCGGCCAGATCGAAGGCGTGGTGACGTCGGTGGCGTTCAGCCCGGACGGTCAAACCCTGGCCAGTGGCGGGCTCGATGGAAATGGGCAGTTGTGGGATGTCACAACGGGAGGGCTGCGGACCACCCTTAACGCGCATATCGGCGATGTATGGGCGGTGGCATTCAGTCCGGACGGTCGCACCCTGGCTACGGGCGGCCGTGACAACACGGTGCGCCTGTGGGATGCGGGCAGTCCGCGCGCCACATTGAACGGTACCTACATTGACGGAACCACGGCGTTCAGTCCGGACGGCCACATCCTGGCCAGCGGTGGTGTCGATCCGGACGGTCGCCCCCTGGCCAGCGGTGAATCTCAGGGCCAGGTGCAACTGTGGGACGCATCGACGGGGCACCGGCGCGCCACTCTGAATACCACCAACAACGTCGAGTCACTGGCGTTCAGTCCGGACAGCCGCATCCTGGCTGTCGGCCGGGAAGAACGGAAGATCCAGCTATGGGAGATAGCCTCAGGGCGTCTCCGAGCTTCCTTGGACGCACACACCGACGTGGTGCGGACCGTGGTGTTCAGTCCGGACGGTCGAAACTTGGCTAGTGGCGGCAATGACGGGAAGGTCCGGTTGTGGGATGTGGCGACAGGCGGGCTGCGCGCGACCCTGACCGGCCACACCAGCGACGTGTGGTCGGTGGCCTTCAGCCCGGACGGCCGCACCCTGGCCAGCGGCAGCGACGACGGGACGATCCGGTCGTGGGACGTGGCGACAGGCCATCTACGCGCCACCAGAAAGGTCACCAAAGCCAACGACCTGATAGATCCCATGGTGTTCAGTCCAGACGGCAACATCCTGGCTAGTGGCGGCAATGACGGGAAGGTCCGGTTGTGGGATGTGGCGACAGGCGGGCTGCGCGCGACCCTGACCGGCCACACCGACCCGGTGGAGTCGGTGGTGTTCAGCCCGGACGGCCGCACTCTGGCTAGTGGTGGCAATGACGGGAAGGTCCGGTTGTGGGATGTGGCGACAGGCGGGCTGCGCGCGACCCTGACCGGCCGCACGGCGCCGGTGGCGTTCAGTCCGGACGGCCGCACCCTGGCCAGCGGCAGCCACGATGGCAAGATCCGACTTTGGGATGTCTCGCTTCCCGGCCCCCTCTCCGCGATAAGAAAGATTCAACAGGCAGTTCGTAGATCCCTCACTCCGAGTGAACGCTCGCTTTACCTGCCGTCCGACGCCACCTCTCCGTGAATGACGCCATCACAGCCGTGCTCACACACCGTTCCGATCAAGAGGGCCTCAACTCAAAAACGAGATGGCATGGTCCTGACCGCATCCCGGACGCGCCACGGCCCCGCGAGCAAGACATCCTTGAGCCGGAGTTGCTCGCCCTGTCCGCCGATTCCGTCGGTTGGCTGTGCAATCTGCTGCCGCCCATCGAGCCGAGCTACCCGTCCGCGGCTCCCTTCTGGTTCAGGGCCCGGGTCAGCTCGCGGTTGGCCGTGCGGGCCGCCTCCAGTTCGTCGGTCCGTTCATCGAGCTGGCCTTGGAAGTCGGCGAGGTTCTGTTCCAGCATCGTGATGCGTTGCTGAAGCTGGTCGATGTCGGCTGGCGCGCCCAGGCCGGACTCGGCCCAGGGGGTTTCGCCGAGGGCCTGGGAGAGGCACTTTTCCAACTGCCGGATCCGCGCGGCAAGGCGTTTGTTCCGTTCCCGCGCGTTGGCCAGGTCGGCCTGCAGGGAGGCCCGGCTGACAGCTGCGATTCGCCCTTCCTGAGGGGGGCGGCTGCGGCCGCGTGGACACGCTGGAGCAGGTCGCGGTGCCGGTAGAGGACCACTCGCGCCGTGCGGGCGAGAGCCGAAACGGTGATGTCGGCGTCGCTTCGCAGCATCGTGTCGAGGGCCTTGAGAACGCGCTCGCGGAGGCGGGCCGAGTCGGCCCGCCGCCCGTCAATCATGTTGGTCATGCTGTTCTGCCGGGGTGAAAGTCGGGCATGGGCGGTCCGACGCGGGGCATCCCGAGCGCGACGATCTGCCGTCGGCTTCGGCGGAGGACGGTGGTGGCTTCCTTGATCTGCGTGCGGTCCTCGTCGGTGAGGGCGTCGAGGTCCTCCCGGACGCGCGGGACAAGACGACGGACTCGGGCGATCTCCTCGTCAGAGGGTGTGGCCTCGGCTGTTGCCCAGTCATCGGCGGAGGTGAACGCGGCCAGGCGTTCTCGGTTTCGCAGCAGGTCAGCGAGGTATGCCTCCAGGTCGCCGGAGGTAGGAGGCGTCGGTGCGGAAGTGGTCGCATCCGACGCAGCGGAATCGGACGGGGCAGGCGTGACCGCCGGCCGCGACGTTGGACGGCTCGACGCAGACGCCGTAGGGTGCTTGAACTTCACCGACGGCGCGGCGGGCGTACTCGTCGTCCAGCAGTTCCTTGGCCTGCCGCCAGATGCGGTTGCCCTGCCGGTCGAACTGCATCGCCGAGACGCAGTCGACGGCCTCGCGTTTCCGCTGCTCACTCACCCGGTAGTAACGCTGAGTAGTGGCGAGTTGGCGATGGTCCATCAAGCTTTGGAGGACGCCGGGCTGGATGCCCTCGTCAGCGTGCTGCTGGCAGTAGGTGTGCCGGTAGGCGTAGAGGAAGATCTTGGATTTGTCGAAGGGCAGCATTTTGGTGACCTGCTGCCCGCTGATTTCGACGTGGGTGGGGACCAGAAACTCGGGCAGTGACCGGATCCATTCGCGGTGGCGGCTGGACAGCCAGCCGGACGCCAGTGGCTTGCGGCCGTGGGGGTTGCCTACCCGTGTCGGCAGGAGCATCAGCTCAGCGGTGGGGGTCAGGGGGAAGTTGGCGCGGATCAGTTGCTGCTGCCTGGTGATCATTCCTGCGGTGGCCTGGGAGATCGGCAGTCGGCGTCCTTTGCGGCCGGCCTTGTAGTTGTCGTAGAGCAGGACATTCTGGCCTGTGGCGTCCTGCTTGAGGCAGTCCCACCGCAGTTGGCAGATCTCCATTGGCCGCCGGCCGGTGTCGATCAGCAATTCCGTGGCCACCCGGTTCTCGTTGCCGTTCCGCTTCGTGCCGGCGAGACAGGGCAGGTGCTCGCAGATTTGCCGCATGACCTCGGCCGGGAGGTCTTTGCCTGCTTCGGTGTCCTCGGGGTCGTCGGGGACGTCCTCGGCCAGGTGCGTTCGGCGTTGCAGCCATTCGCGGAAACCGTACCCGCCGAAGGCGTCCTTGGCCGGTGGTTACGTTTCCTGGAGCTGGGCCAGGATCCACTGGCCCAGCTCCGGGGTCATGACGGTGTGGCCTTCATTGGTGGTGGCGCAAAGGAAGTCGTGGAGTTCGCTCCTCTCACGGTCGACTTTGGTGTAGAGGGCGGTGTGGTCGTCGATGTCGGCCGACGCCACGGCGCTGATGGTGGGGACGAAGGTGGAGGTGTTGTGGGTGAGTTCCCCCGGCTGTTCGTTGACCATCGCGGCCAGCACGGCAGCCATGCCGAAGTTGGCGGCGTCTTCCAGGAGAGGTGCCTTGGGAAAGAGGCCGCCGGGAGCGCTGTCGAGTTCGGGGAAGCCGGTGGTGTTGATCGAGACCGGGGCCTGGCGCGCCTCCGCCATCTGGGCGACGGTCTGCCGTCCCTGGCCCTGGGTGCGGAGCTGGGCGCTCGCCTTCGGTCCGAGGGCGGCCATCGCGGTGTCGTCGGCGGGGATGTTGTTCCCGGCGCCGGTGCCCGTTCCGTTGGCGACACCGAGCAGGCGGGGGCGCTGGGGCCAGTCGCCCATCCGCTGGAGTGCTTCCAGGAAGTCGGTCCGTTCCTGGTCCTGGCCGGCGGCGACGTCGAGGGTGACCTCGGTGCCGGTTTCGACGTGCCAGCGCAGCATCTGGCGTGCGGCCGGGCTGTTGACCAGGTCGGAGTAGAGGCTGAGGAACGGGTTGGTGTTGCCCCAGTGGTCCTTCACGAAGTGGGCGAACGCCTGGACTCCGAGGGGCAGCCACGCGCCGCGGTGCGGGGTGTCGTAGGAGAGGTAGGTGGAGGTCTGGTGGTCCTCCCTCTGCCTTTCCATCTTGGCCAGGGCGTAGCGGGTGACCATTCCTCCCATGCTGAAGCCGCCCACCGTCAGCATGGCGTCGCCTTCGCGGTCGGCGACCGTCCTGCGGATGCACTCGATCGCGACGTCGGCGTTGTCGAGGATGGACGCGCACCGGTCGTTGAAGCCCAGGAGGACAACGTCGAAGCCGTTCTCACACAGCGTGGAGATGAACGGGTAGTCCCCGTTCTCCAGGCCGTCGTACAGCACGTGGCCGTTGCTCCCTCCCATGGCGAAGCCGTCGGCGAGGATCACTGGCCGCTTGACGGCCGTCTGGTCGGATGAGCTGTAGAAGACCCAGGCGGTGCCGTTGCGGAGCTCCCACTCGGTGTCCCAGGGGTCCGATTCCGCGGCTGCGGGCTGAGCCCCCGGAAGGGGGCCCCAGATGCTGACAACAGGCTTGGACATGCTTCGACGACTCCTTGGTGTCGCGGCCGGTCGCACCGAACACGGTTATCGTCTCGGTGTGAGCATCCAAGCCCCGCCACAATCCAGCAGTATCACTCTTTCGTGGATGAAAAGGCTCTTTGCGCTCCTGTTCTGACGCCTTGCGTACGCGGGCGCGCCCTGGCTGGTGCCTACGCAGGCAGGAATAGCGCAGCGTTGGAATACCGCCTCTGGCGCGTCCCGCCGCTGCGCAGCCCCGACGGCAACCCAGACTGCACCGACCTCGGCGGCCCCGGCCCCGACGACTTCGCCGCTACCCCCTGGCTTCAACAATTGCCCTACCTGCGGGGGATCCTCGACACCATCCCGGCCCCGCTGAACGCCGTACGGCTGCTCGCCCTCGGCCCGAGCGCCGCCTCCCAGCCGCACTGCGACCCCAAGTGCGACGTGCGGCGGGGCATGGTGCGCCTGCACATCGCGATCGTCACCCATCACGGCGCGGTCCTCGTCCTGGACGGCGCCGAACACCGGTGGCAGCCCGGCGAGTTCTGGTACGGCGACTTCTCCCGCGAGCACCTGGTACGCAACAGCGGGCCCGTACGGCGCGTCCACGCGGTCATCGACGCGCTGTTCACCCGCGAGCTTACCGCGCTCTTCCCCGAACCGTGGCAGGAGGAGCTCACCGACGCCGACGTGCTGTTCAACCGGCAGCCTGCCCACGCGCGGCGGCCGCCCGCCGCGCTGCCGCCCGTTCTGGCCCTGCCATCCGGGTTCATGGACTTCGGCCACGACACTTCGCTGCAGGACCCCATCACCACCGTCCGGCTTCCCGAGCGCGCTGACGGGCTCGTCCTTCAGTCCGGGGAGCACCGCTTCACCCTCGTGCACGTCGTCGACGGCGAGTACCGCTACGCCGGCTGGAGCGAGCAGCGCACGCTCGAGCTCGGCGACGCTCGGACCGGCGGGGGAGGAGAGGGCCGGTGACTGCGGCCAGCAGGGCCTTCGGCCGCATGAGGGCAGTTGGGGGTGCGTTCAGACTGGTGACATCCCAGAGTGCTGCTGCAGCGTCGATGGAGCCGGTTGCGGCTTTGGCCAGCCGGCGTGCATACCAGGCTGCGAGTCGGTCGGCAGGCTTCGGCTCTGCACCCCGTACATCTGGGTACAGGACGTCCATGCCAACGGCGGTGGCCCACGCCCTGTCGACGTGGCGGGCCGCGCCGCGAAGGACCCGTCGAGAGAAGCCGGGGCTGGCGAGGCCGGTCCGCTGCAGCTCTTGGGCCAGGACCTGTGCGCGAGGGCCGCTACGGACATGCCCTGCCCGTAGGCCGGGTTGAAGGTGGCCAGCGCGTCACCGAGGGGGAAGACCGCTCAGGCCACTGCGTCGACTTCTCGAAGTTTCGGCGAGCGTTG
This sequence comes from Streptomyces sp. NPDC001450, assembly GCF_053597295.1. Lineage (NCBI taxonomy): Bacteria > Bacillati > Actinomycetota > Actinomycetes > Kitasatosporales > Streptomycetaceae > Streptomyces > Streptomyces sp. NPDC001450. Next base: position 55,155 of record NZ_JBSFHY010000033.1, on the reverse strand, counting down.
CTGGTGCTGTGGCTGCGGCTGACCACCACATCGGTGAGGGCTTCGGCACCGGCGTTGACCGACCCACCCGACTCGAAACGCGGCCCCGCAAGCGTTGCGGCACCGCTCGCGCCGTGCCGTGGGTTCCCGAGCAGATGGGTGAGACCGCCACACGATGAGCCTCCCGGGGTGCAACCCGGAGACTCGCGGCACGATGAGCAGCGGCCGCGTGAGGGTCCCGGACGGTTCACCATCCGGGACCCGGCATGCGCGGTGTGGACGCAGCCCGGGGATGAGGTGCGCTCCCCTGGATTCCGGTCGGTCCATTCACGGAGCTCGACACGGTCCTGGTCATGGCGCCCGAGCAGGAGAGTCTGCGGGCGGCACAGGGTGCAACACCGGCACCTCCTACCTGGCCAACCTCACCGGGTAGCGCACGTACCCCGCGTCACGGCGGGGGCACCGTGGACACCTTGAGGCCTGCGGAGATCCGCGGGTGAATACATCCACGATCCGGCAGAAGCGGCAGCGCTGTTCGGGGGTGAGGTGGTCAAGGTTGGCGATGAAGCGGGCGGGGAGCGCACGACATCGTGCGCACTGGATGGGGAAGTGAACGACATGCGCTGCGCACGACCCGGTGGGGGAGTACCTTGAGCCTCCGCCAACTTGAAGTCGCAGGTCAAAGGGCTGGTGTGACGGTCTTCCTGGGTGCTCACGCTGGTCGTAGACGGCAGTCTGCGGAGTAGATAGTCCGTCAGCTTGTCGCTTAATGTCCGGTGTCGAACACGACTGGAACTTGATCAGTGGACTGTAAGCGGCTTCGAGGGGTGCTGTGGATCTCGGCTCTGTGATCATCGCGGTGGCAGGTGTGGCCGGAACACTGGGGGGATCGTTCCTTACTCAACGTGCCTCTGAACGGGCAAAACGTCGGGAGATAGAGCTGGTTCGGGATCATGAAGAGGTCCGCGAGAACCTACTTCTCCGACGCACCTGCTATGTGGAGCTCAATCGGGATGCACGTCAGTTCACAACGGCGCTCAGCCAGTTTCTGCACGTCATGCAGCAACGTAGGGTTGAGGAGCCCGACCGGGCAGAACTCGATGAGGCAAAAAGAGCCCATCGCGACACGTACTCCCAAGCGCAGATGATCGTCCCTGACGACGTGCTCGTATCTGCGAGTGAGGTCAACAAAGCCCTGAACAGGGTATACGGCCAGGCCAAACGTCTTGAGCGAGAAGAGCCTGAGCCTGGGGAGACGATGGCCGCTGCGTTCCGGGCTCAGGCGGAGGTCTGGGACCTGCTGCGGGCCCTGAGGACCGTGATGCGTCTTGACCTCGGGGTGGCCTCTGTGAGTGACGATGCGCCGGTGCGTCTCCCTGCCCAGCTGGCCGATCCTCGAAGCAGGCGCTGAATCACAAGCTCTTCGGTTGACTTCGAGGTTCGTCAGGACGAGCAGGGCGCGCAGGAGGTGGGTGGCGCGGGCGGGGTCGGTGCGGAGTTTGGTGAGAGTCCGCCAGTTCTTGAGGTGGGCGAAGCCGTGTTCGACCGGCGTGTGTCCGGTGGCGAGGATTCGGTTGGCGATCTTCTGGCCAGGGGTGAGCTTGTGGGTGCGGGTGGCGGTGAAGCCGGTGACGATCACGGCGGCGCGTACGTGGTTGTCCAGGCCACGGAAGCCGAAGTCTGCGAGGGCTCCGAGGCCGACGGCGCGCAGGTGCGCCAGGGTATGGTCGTGGCGGGCGGCAGTGATGTCGTGGGTGCGGCCGGGCCGGGCTGCGGATATCCAGATCAGGTGGCCTCTCTCGTTGGTCAGGGCGAGGAAGTGCAGGCCGTGATGGTGGTGTTTGATGCCCCTATGTTTGTCAAGCCTCGGTCATGAGGGTTGATGGACCGTCAGGCCGCTGGTGGCATGTGATCATGTCGGCGCGAATCAGCGCGTAGACCTCGCGGGCTGGGTAGCGTTTCAGGCAGCGCATTATCTCGCGCTCTCCTTGCCCCTCGGCGGTGCGTCGCTCCAGGTAGGCGCGGGTGCGCTCGACCGGGCGGGTACGGAAGAGATCGAGGGCGCGCTGGCGCTCATGGACACTATGACCGTCGACGCCCTGGAAGGCCCCGGCTTTGTCGACCACTACACCGAGGCGTTGGAGCAGGTGATTGAGGCGAAGCGGTAGTAGCACTGCGCTGAACGCGAGCATCGAGCAAGCGAAGGTCGCCCGTGGCGAACCGACCGGTGATGCCGGCGTGCACGAGATGCCGAAGCCGAAGAAGGCGGCCGCGAAAGAGCAGCCGACCAAGAAGACTACGGCGAAGAAGACGACGGGGCGCCGGCCGAGAGGTGCCTAGTCGAGGATACCCAGCCCGGTGTCCGGCCGGCAGCGCGTACAGGCCTTCACCCCGGCCGCCAGCGCCTGCCTGACGGTGTCGCTGCCCATGCCCTTCGATCGTTTCCCCGCCATGAGACAGCCGTCGACGTGCACGGCGTTGGGCATCGCGTCTCGGTTGAGCCCGCATTCGAGGAGCCAGTCGGGTGGCGCCGGCCGCGCCGCCTCGCCCTGACGATGCTCCTTTTCCTTACGCTCCTCGTCGGCGATCCAGCGGCGGGTGCGCGCGAGGTCGCGCTCCTGTACGTGTTCAAGGAAGCGGAGGAGGCTGAGGCGGGACGAAGCGGGATCGAACACAGGTTCGATTCCAGGGGATGGGCTGCCCACCACCACAAGGGGGCGGCTGTCCTGTTACAGCGCACGTTGAGCGCGTGCCAACGAAGTCTGAGCGGCTATGGTCAGGCGCCTGTGCGCTGGCTCCCTCCAGTTGCCGTTGCGGTGTGCTCAGCGCTTTCTAGAAGAGCGGGTGGAACGGCCCGCTCTTCCAGGAGGAGCGCACCATGGCGCAACCGATAAGTCGGCCAACGATCAGCGCTGAGCAATTCAGCCGAGTGTGTGACGAGATCAGGAGTACGGCGGTGCCCGAGAAGGACGCTCAATCCATCCGGGACTGTGCTCTGCGCATCGTGCAGACTCTGGGACTGGCGCTGTCCACGGATGACCTGAGCAGGCTCCTCGCCGAACTCATGGCCCCTGCGGCGGCCCCACCCCCACGGAGCCCTCACTACACCCGAGAGGCCATCCTGGACATGCCTGACGAACAGCCAGGAGAAGATGAAGGTCCGGTCAGGTAGAGCGGCCGTCACGCTGACTGCATCCTCGGCTCGCCGGAGGGCGCTTGGTCCCCACCGCCCGATCTTCGCTGGCAAGCAGTCAAGGTTCACTGGCACAGGACAGCGGCCGGCGAGGAGGCGGACATGCGGGATGACCTGCAGATCCTTACGGTCCTCGGCATCGACCCAGCCACTTTGGACCCAGCCCCCGATGGACCGCTGCGGTACTCCGGGGACCGCGATCGCATACGCCCGCCAGGCCGCTACCCGTGCTCAGCCTGCGGGGCGCCAGCCGTCGCTACCTGCCGCCGGACCGTTCCCGGCTTGGGCTTGCGCTGGCAGACTCCTGCCGCGACTGCATGCTCGCCGGGTGGGTGCTGGGAACCCCGGCCGCTACCACCTCGCCCTGACCGCCGCCGGTACGACGATGTTGCATGGCCAGTGGGGGAGCGAGACGACCGCGCGTCGCCAGTTCTCCGCCTGGGTCGGCGAGCGCGGGAACCTGCCGCGTGCACGCATCACCTCACCGACGAGGCGACCGGCACCGTGTTGACGATCTGGCCCGCCGAGCCGTAGCCCTCTGCCAAGCTGGGGATCATGGCCCACCGCTCCTACCCGAACCGCGAGCGCGCCCGCCGACAGCTGGACCGCCACCACGGCGCCGTCGAGAGCTGGGCGCCTGTGCGGCCGCGCGCCGATGCCGTACGCCGGCCCGGTGCGCGGCAGACGCCTTCGGGACCGATGAGTACCAGCTGTCTACCCGCTGACTGACGGCTGGCGGGTCACCCGGACCGGGGGTGGAGAAGGAAGAGCACCTGCTCGGTGACCGCCTGCAGGTGCTCGCCGCTGATGCCCGCGGGATCACCACGGCCACGCCGCCTGGATGATGCGAGCCCTCGCCCACCAGGCCCTCAGCCTCAAGCAACCCCACCACTGCGTCGACCTCGTCGAAGGCGCCCTCACCCGCGGCCTCGGCCACGTCGACGGCTAAACCGAGGCCCTCCTGCACATCACCCACGCCCGCGCCTACGCCTCCGTCGGCGAGAAGCCGGCAGCCGCCCGTGCCCTGCTCGCCGCCGAGGATGCCCTCCTACGTGACGACGGTCCCAGCCCAGCTGCTCCCGCGTCAGCGGCTCCGCCGCCGGCACCGTCGCCAGCCACACCGCACGCACGCTGACCGACCTCGCCGACCACATCGGCACCGAGCAACAGCACCGCGACGCCTTGGTGCGCTGGGACCCCGACAAGTACAAGCGCGTCCACGCTCTCACCTACGCCGATCTCGGCGACAGTCTCGCCGCCCAGGCGCGCGCCGACGAGGCTGTCGCCGTCTGGTCCACGGTCCTGACGCCCATGGACGGCATGACCTCCGACCGCACCCGCAAAGCGCTCACCTCACTCCGCTCCACCCTCGCTGTGTACCAGCGCCGCAAAGTGCCTGGAGCCGCCGCACTCGCCCGCCGCGCACGCGAAGCACTGGCCTAAGCTGCCCACCAACCCGGCCGACGAAAGGGACACCAGCCGTGGCTCAGCCGAACAACGACGACCAGCCAAAAGCCCTGCCGCCCGCCCTGGAGTCGATGACCCTGCTGGTCGCCGCCGTCATCGTCCACGACAAGGCCACGGGTCGTGTTGTTCTCCTCCAGCGCAGCCAGACCGCCAAGTTCGCCCAGGGCATGTGGGACCTGCCCGTCGGCAAGAGCGAGCCTGGTGAGCCCATCACCGAGACCGCGGTACGCGAGCTGTACGAGGAGACGGGTCTGACCGTGAAGCCGGAATCCCTGACAGTCGCCCACATCATCCACGGCTCGTGGGGCGTGGAGGCTCCCAACGGCTTCCTCACCGTCGTTTTTGCCGCCCATGAATGGACCGGCGAGCCCGAAAACCGCGAACCGCGAAAGCACGCTCAGGTCTGCTGGACTGACACCGACGCCATCCCCGAGCACTTCGTGGGCACCACCGCCAGCGCCCTCCACCGATATCTCAGCGGTGGTCCCCAGGTTTCACTTGACGGCTGGGGGTAGCCGCAAGCTGCACAGAGACTGCTGCTCCCCTCATGGCTTAGGACCGCAAGTCGCACTCCGCGCCCGTGACCCTGGCTGATCGCCGTCATCATCATGCCCACTGCTCCCTGGGCTGGCACACTAGTGCTCTGACCGGGAAGGTTCGCCGGGTTCGGCCTTGTTCTAGGATCCTCTGGCTATGGGGGGATCTTTTCGTGACCGGTGGCGCCTAACTCGTGCCGTTGCTGTGGCGCTGGCCGCGCTGGCCGTGATCGTGTTACTGGGCGTCGTGCTCCTGGTTCTTCCGGGGCTGATAGTCGACCACGACCTCGCAGGTGGCCACCTTGCTGCGGCGGACCGGTTGAACGCGGTGAACAACGTGCGCACCACGCTTCTGCAGACGGTCGGCGGTGCGGTCGTCCTGTTCGGCGCCTATGCCACATGGCGGCAGCTGCGCGTCAGCCAAGACGGGCTGAACGCAACGCGAGAGGGGAACATCACCGATCGCTTCAGCCGGGCCGTGGATCAGCTCGGCAGTGACAAGCTGGACGTGCGGATCGGAGGCATCTACGCGCTGTGGCGGATTGCGGATCACTCCGACCGCGACCGCGAGGCGGTCGTCTCCATCATGGCGGCGTATCTGCGGACACACCTTCCCTGGCCGCCGCAGGAACCCGCAGTGCCGGCGGCGGACGTGTCCATTAACGCGGTGCCCCCGTTGGAGACCCGCGCCGCGGACGCTCAGACAGCGCTGACCTGCCTCGGGGTCCTGTACCAGGAACGCCGTCCGGAGTGGCTCAACGTCAGTTTGACCGACCTGCGCCGGGCCGACTGTGACGGATTGTGGCTGCACGGAGTCAACTTCGACGGCGCATGCCTGGAAGCGGCGAGCGTCTACCAGGTCAACCTGAGCAAGGCGTCACTGATCGCCGCCAACCTGCGGCATGCCGAACTCGGCACTTCCATTCTCCACCAGGTCCGCTGTCTGCAAGCCGATCTGCGCGGTGCACGCCTGGTCAAAGCCGACTTGAGGTCGGCGGACTTCTCCGGTGCGGACCTGCGGGAGGCGAACCTTCGCAAGGCTCGTGCCCAGGGTGCCGTGTTCGTCGGCGCGGACCTGCGGTTGGCCGACCTCCGGGGCTGCGACCTCACCGAGACTGACCTGCGAGAGGCGAGGCTGGAAGACGCGCTGGCGAGCGACCTTACGATCTGGCCGACCGGCTTCGACGCTCAAGCAGCCGGCGTCGTTGTCACGGCGGACCCCGGCATCGAACCGGACAATCTGCTTCCGGCTGCCGCGCTCACGAGGCGAGTCCCGCTGCTGCAATCAGAGCCGATGCATGGTCCGTCAGCGTCGGCGAATTGAGCAATCAGGCGGCGCAGTCGATGGGCCGCCCGCCCCAGCGGATGCCCTTCTCGCTGCGGATGCGGGCGCGTTCCCTGCGCTGGGCGGCGAGCACATCGGGGTGACGGGCGTTGGCGTTGCGCCAGCGCAGGTAGCGGTGCAGGGCCTGGGTCTGCGCGGGATGGCTTCGGTGGTTTGAGTTGGCCAGGGTGAACTGCCGCAGCGGGCCGAAGTGCGCCTCGATCGGGTTGGCCCAGGAGGCGTAGGTCGGGGTGAAGCACAGTTCGACCTTGTTCTTCTTCGCCCAGCGGCGGATGTCCGCGCCGGTGTGGGCGGAGAGGTTGTCCAGAACGAGGTAGATCGGGGCGCCGCCGGGTCGGGCAGCACGGATGGAATTCAAAGCGGCGAGGCTGTTGGCGGTGCCTTTGCGGCGGCGGTTGACTCCCCACAGCCGGTCGTCGCCGACGGAGTAGCACCCGTGGAAGTAGGTGACGCCGTGGGTGCGGTGGTAGGTGGCCGGCAGGCGGTTGGGCTTGCCCTGTTCGGCCCAGCAGGAACCGCCGGTGGGTCGGATCCCGAGCGGGCCGAACTCGTCGAAGGCGAAGACCCGGTCCGGGAAGCGTTCCAGCACCTGCTCGATACGGTCGAGCTTGGCGTCGCGGTCTGGGTCAGGTGACTCCTTCCATGTCTTGGTGCGCTGGAAGGTGATGCCACGGCGCCGGAGCAGGCACCGTAAGGCCTCACGGCCGATGCGGATGACGCGTCCATGCACGCGGCGCAGGTAGGCGGCGAGTTTGCGGATCGACCAGCGGGTGAAGGGCTGGCCGAGCTTGGTGGGGCGGGTGGTGGCCGTCTGGACGACGAAGTCCTCGTCGTCAGGCTTGAGCAGGCGGGGACGGCCTCCCGCCCAGCGAGGGTTCAGGCAGGCCAGGCCGATCTCGTTGAACCGGTGGATCACCTCCCGCACCGTGTCCTCGTCGGCCTGGACCAGCTGGGCGATCACCGGGACGCGGTTTCCGCCGGCGGACGCGAGCAGCATCATCGCCCGGCGATAGCGCACCGAGCTGGTACTGCCCCGGCGCACGATCTGCTGCAGCTTCTGCCCTTCCTGGTCGGTCAACCTGCGCACACGGACAGGCTCGGCCACCACACCCCCAACGGTCGGACGGACGTCACCGACATCCAACCGCTCCAACCGCCAACCCGGCGAACCTTCCCGGTCAGAGCACTAGGGACCACCCTCGCACCATCGCCGAGCAGTCGAAGAACGACCGGTACTCGACCAACCATCAAGTCGTCATCGATGCCGACACCCGGCTCGTGGTCGCCGTCGGCCGCCCTCTGGCCGGCAACCGCAACGACTGTAGGGCGTGGGAGTTGTCCGGCGCGAAGGACGCCGTGGGCAGGACCGCAGTCATCGCGGACGGCGGTTACCGGGGCACCGGCCTGGTCATCCCGCATCGCCGTGAGCGCGGCCGGGCCGGACTCCTGGCCTGGCAGGAGGAACGCAACGCCTCCCACCGCAAGGTCCGCGCCCGCGTCGAGCACGTCTTCGCCCGCATGAAGGGGTGGAAGATCCTCCGAGACTGCTACGAAGACAGTGACCGCGACCGAGCCGAGGACCTCTACCAGCTGGCGGTCTGCACCGGCGACGCCCGCGCGATGGAGGACATGGCACGGCTGCGGAGGGAAGACGGGGACGTTGGTGGCACTGAAGCCCTACCGCAGCGTGCAGTGACCGCCGGCCATACCAGAGCCCTGATCGGGCTGATGGAGACGCGGGAGGAAGCCGGGGAGCGGGAGGGCACCGAAGCCCTCGCCCAGCAAGCCCCTACCCCGGGTATCCACATGACCTGTACCGCCTGGCTGACCTGTGGAAGGTAAAAGGGGATCAGCAAGGCGCCGGCTCTGTACGCGAGTACGCCTCCTGTCGTGGTCGCCAGCGTGTGGACTATTGCCATGGGGGTGTGGGTGTGCCGTCTGGATCTAGGCCGTAGGGCCACAGTTTCTGAGCCAGCCAGTAAGGGCTCGCAGGTTCGGTGTGGTGGTTGCCGTGGTCGGCGGCTTGGCGGGCCAGAGCCTCGGCGCTCTCCCGGTCCCCGGCCTTCTCCCGCAACACGGCCAGGCGCTTGAGGGCGTTGGTGTTGCCGTGGTCGGCGCATCGGCGGGCCAGAGCCTCGGCGCTCTCCCGGTCCCCAGACTCCTCCCGCAACACGGCCAGGGAATACAGGGCGTTGCCGCTGCCGTGGTCGGCGGCCTGCCAGGCCAGAGCCTCGGCGCTCTCTCGGTCCCCGGCCTTCTCCCGCAACACGGCCAGGAAGTGCAAGGCGAGGGTGCTGCCGAGGCCGGCGGCCTGCCGGTAGAAGGTTTCGGCGCTCTCCAGGTCCTCGGTTCCCTCCGGCAACATTTCCGGGGAAAGCAGGGCGTGGGAGTCGTCGTGGTAGGCGGCTTGGCGGGCCAGAGCCTCAGCGCTCTCCCGGTCACTGGACTCCGCCCGTAACGCGGCCAGCCAATACAGGGCGTAAGTGCTGCCGAGGTCTGCGGCTCGGCGGCGGAGGTGGTGAGCCCACTGGCGGCGGTGCCGGGCCTCGGCTGCTTGAGTGAGGCTATTCAGGTCGTCGGTCTGGGTGAGATGGGTGTGGGCGGCGTGCCAGAAGGAGGCAGGCGGACACAGGTGCCTGCGGGTGGTGCGGCCGTGTTGTTCGAGGTAGTCGGCGAGCCGGAACACCGGCCCGGTCGGCGGCGCAGGTGAGTCGTCAGCAGATGCGGAGGAGGCGGGCGGGCGTCGTTGGGAGCGAAGGGTGGTGCTGCGCAGAGGGGCCTGCTTGCCGTGGACTGGTTCGGCGAGTTCGGCGAATGCCTGTTCAGCCCAGTCCTCAGGCAGTTGGTCGTAGTCGGTGTCGGTGAGGTAGTCCGCGCAGGCGTCGGTGAGGAATGTCTGGGGGAGGTGGAGACCAACACCGAGACGCCGCGCGTCCATCGCCGCCTCCAGCACTGCTTTGGCGGCTGGAGTTCCGTGCTGGTAGCGGCGCAGGAGTTCGGGAGCTCCGGCCAGGTCCTGCGTCATCCGCCCGTTGTTTCGGGCGCGAGTGAGGGCGTCGGCCAGCAGCCGGTCACCATCGTCTGCGAGAGCCGTCGCGGCAACCAGGGCCGGGGCGTCGAAGATGTCCGGGACGGCCAGGGTGCGGCCGGAGAGGAGTTCTCGCGTCCGGCTGTGCGGATCTTCCTCACCCGGAGAGGGCATGACGGTGTACTGGCGGGCGTACTCAGGCCAGAGTGTGCCCAGCACCAACACGGGACCGCGTTCCAGGTTGGTGAGAAGGCTGTGCACAGAGGCCGCGATCCGCTCACCGACGTGCGGGGCACCGAGATAGTGCTGGGCCTCGTTCAGCCAGACCACGGTGCGCGGCTGGACACGGTGCAGGTCCTCCAGGGCTGCCTCGGCGCGGGTCGGGTCGAAGGGATGCCACAGCCGCCATCCCTTGGCTGCGAGGGGCTGCACGGCCTCCCAGCAGGCCCGTGTCTTGCCCGTCGATGAACTGCCCACCAGGACCACGATCCGGCTGCGACCGGCTGCAGCATCCCGTACCGCTTCGGCCAGCACCCGGTCATGCTCGCGCCGAACGTACCCGGGCAGCACCCGTGCCCCGGGCGCATCGCAGCCGGGAGCAGAGTTGCTGTGCCCGGCCGGATGGACCTCCAGATCATGCGGCTCCCACTCCCCGATCGCACGGCCCGGCCCTGGCCGTCCTCCGCCGCCACCCCCGGCTGCGGCCCGCCGCAACTCCAGCAACTCCTCAGCAGGAAGCCGCAAGGCGCGGGCCAGCACCGCCACGGTCTCGGCGGAGGGTACAGGCCCGTCGCTCTGGAACGCTGCCGATACTGTCGTCCGCCCCAGCCCCACCCGGCGGGCGAGATCCGTCTTGTTCAGCTGGCTACGCGCCAGCCCGTCCTCCAGCCGCCTGCGCAGTTCAGTGAGCGCCGGATCGTGGCCGTTCTGCTCGTCGTGCACGTCCCCGCCCCCGAAGGTGGTGTGTTCGCCGGTGTTCATCTTCGTCCCGGCGAACCCCGGCGCACACGACTTCCACGACCTTCGACCACGTCAACGCCCCATCGTGTACCGGGAGCTAGCCGTGACCGTCGCCGTCGTACTCCTGACCACCGCACTCGTGATCGTCGTCGCCCTGATGGCCGCCGCCGGTGCGGGCAAGCTCGCCCGCATGGACGGCGCCACCTACCCCGCTGCCCTCACCCGCGCCGCAACCACCTTCGGCGCGGTCATCACCCTCGCCACGGCCGTGGCCGGCACCCTCGCCGCCGTCCTCACCTGAACCAGCCGACCCGCTTTGCCGGTAGGTCGCGGGCTGAAGGAGGTGCCTCCCGTTCTCGCGTACATCGAGTTTTCCGGCAAGCGTGCGACTCCCAACCTCGTGTCGAAACGACGTCGCAACTCGGGCTCTGGCCCACTTCTTGTGGTCGCGCGCACAGCGTGACTGCTGATCTCTCGGTGCCGCGGGTTGAGGGCGCCCAAAAATCGCCAGGCCGCAATCCGGTGGGGGCGACAGTCCTACACCGTTCAGTACAGGGAGTGTTCGTGGAATCCGTCGAGGTGTCCGACGCGGTCGCTGGGCGGACCGCTACACGGCTCCTACCTGCGGTTCCCTCGAGATCTGCCAGCGGTCGGCAAGTTCGTCGAGGTGTCGTTACGGGTGCGTCGATTCGTCTGTGCGGAGGAGTCCTGCCTGCGCAAGACATGTGCCGCGCAGGCTTCGAACTCCTCCGCAAACGTGTCCTGTTGGCGTGACCGAGCGTCCGAGGGATGCCTGCCGGGCAAGGAACTCCTCGAACGCCGCCTTCTGCTTTGGATCCATGAAGCCTTGGCGGACACTGCGGGCCTTCTCCTGGAGCCAGTGCGCCTCGTCGGGGTCCAGCAGCTCGGCGACCACCACGCCTTTGCGAGTAACCGCCGTTCGCCCTCCTACGCGACGACGATCGAGGACCGGGCAGAACTTCAGCTGGTGCGCGCCGGGCGCGCGCCTGGCTCAGCGTGCTGCGTGAGCTCGGCGCGGACGACCCCGACGATCCGCTCTTTAAGGCGCTCACCGTCAAGGGACAGCTGGTGAAGTAGACCGAGGGCCGCAAGCACGGGAAGAGGATGCACCCGGGCTCGCTCAACAAGCGGCTCCAGGTGCTCGCCGAGCGGGCGGGCCTGCCCTACACCGATGGCAATAAGGTCACGTCGCACTCGTGGCGGGCCGGGGCGAACACCGACATGGCCGAGCGGGGTGTGTCGCTCTCCGAGCGCAACAAGGCCGGCCGGTGGGCGGATGGCTCCGACACCGCGGACACCATCTACGATCGCCGCCACGAGGTCGGGGAGCGCGACCCCTTCGCGCGGTGCCGCTGTACGGCGGGCCCGCTCACGCCGCGGTGCAGCAGGCTTGCCCGGAGCAGGACGCGGCGTTCGCCGACGTGGGGCAGCCGCCGCCCCCGGCTGACCGGCCCGGGTTTGGGGCTGCCCGCCGGTACGCGGCGCAGGGCTTCGCCCAGGGCATCCTCGCCATCGCCCGGCCGGCCATCACGACCAACAACGACGAGTACGCGTCGTGCTGGTGCACCTCTTCGTCCGGGGCGTGTTCCTCGACTACCTGCCGTCGGCCGACGGCACCCGGTAGGCGCCTGCCTGATGGGGGCGGGTGGGCGTGGTGGGGTGGCGGCTTCGGGGATCGGGGCGGCGTTGTGGTGTGGGTTGCGCGTCGGCGGGACCGCCGCGCTGAGCGGGGCCTGTGGGCTCCAGGGTGGTGGGGTGGTGGGCGTGGTCTGGGGCTGTGGGTGTGGTCTGGGGCTGTTGGGCGTTCAGTCGCCCGTGCTCGGCGTGGACCTTTGCTATGGGCCTGCTTCCCGAGCTGGGAGCGCTTTGCCGGTCCGGCGGCGGTGCGGGACGATCAGGCCAGTACCCGGGTCGCCGACTGCGCATCCGCAGCGGCGTTCGCCCTACCCGTGGCCAGCGCTGTCGCCATCCTCGGTGTGGCAGGCCTGACGGGCGGCAACGCCAGACCGGCCCAGTGCGCACCGCCCGAATCTCACTCACCCGTGGGAAAGGTTCATCACTGCCCACAGGGACGGCCCGCCAAGCCGGGCGAACCGCCGCTGTCCGGCTACCTATTCCTCTGCGGTTCGCAGGAGGGCGCCGTTGGCTCCCGGCACGCCTGCGTAAATGGACCGCCGACGGCACCTGGGAGAAGGTCTTCACCGGTGTCCGCCCTTACGGGTACGCGGTGGGCACAGAGCCAGGGAGCGTCCGGCCCAGGGCAGAGTTCCCGACATGGACAGCAGCGCCTCCAAACCCGGACCCCGCCACTCCCGACAGCTTCCTCACACCCGTCGACAGTGTCTTCACGCACAGTCATCTGGGCCCCGCACCGGACATCGACATCGGGTCCTGGACCCTGACGTCGACGGCCTGGTGGGCCGTCCGCTGTGGTGGAGTGGTACAGCTCCCGCTGTCCACAGTCCTGGATCTGACTCGCCCGCGGCCCTCGGCGCGCCACGTCTGGTTCCAGGGCGCGAGCACCGGTCCCTACGCCGTCGAGGGCGGCCAGCGTACCTCAAGCACCTTTTCTTGCGGCAGGCCCACGACGAGGTCGTACTGTGAACGGTGAGCCCCTGCTCGCCCGCCACGTCTTTCCGCTGCGTGCGGTGGCACCACGCATGTTCGGCACGAAGTCGGTGAGGTGGCTCACTCGCATCCACCTGTCGGACACACGCCCCGACCATCTCTTCACCACCCGGCTCTACAACCGCACCCCGCCCAGTGAAGATGCACCGAGTCCCGTGCGCGAGGTTGCCCGCGGCGAGGTGCGGCCCGACGTCGACATCCGGTCGGCCGCCACACTGGTGGCGGCGCCACTGGTGTACCGCCTGCTGGCGGAACGTGAACTGCCCGACTCGCGCTTCGTAGAGGACCTGGTGGATCTGGTCGTCCGGGCGGTCGGTCACCCGGGAACCTGAGAACCGGGGGCCCATGGTTGCGGGCTGCGTGCGGACCGTTCCGCCCGTTGTCCAGACGGAACGCCCCTGCTCGATCGCTCGAAGTCCGGAGGTCGCTCCTTCGTCTGGACCGCCGTTCAGTCGCCCCCGACGCCAGTGAGGATCCCGAACTCCGCTTCCGCGTAGCCGGGTTCGGCCTGCCCGTCGTCGGCCCTGCGCCCGCGTGCAACGACGCTGCCCACCCAGCCGAGAAGGAAAGCCGTCGGTATCGACACCACACCAGGAGTTTGCATCGGATACCAGTGGAAGTCGTTGTGCGGGAAGAGCGCGAAGGGCGTGCCGGAGACCGCCGGCGAGAACACATTCAGTCCGATGGAGGTCGCGAGGCCGCCGTAGACGGTCCACAACAGTCCGGTGCGGTTGTACCGCTGCCAGAAGAGGGTGTAGACGACGGCGGGCAGCACCGAGGAAGCCGCGACGGCGAGTGCGAGGGAGGAAAGGAAGTTCACGTTGTAGCCCTGCGAGAGGGTGGCGAGGAGGATGCTGAGGCCGCCGATGCCCACCCCGGACCAGCGAGCCGACCGGATCTCGCGCATTTCCGTGAGGCGGCCGCGGCGTACTGCGTGCGCGTGCACGTCGTGGGCCAGCGCAGCGGCCGCCGAGAGCGCGGCACCGGCGACCACCCCGAGGACCGCGACGAACACCGCGCACGCCACGGCTGTGAACAGAGCGCTCCCCGCAGCGTTCGCGGTGCCCCCTTCCAGCCCGCCGGCCAGCAGCAGCAGTGACATCTGGCCTTTCGGGTCGACCGCGGTGATGGTGCGGTCGCCGACCAGAGCGGCCGCGCCCAGCCCGGCGATCACTACGAGCAGGCAGAAGACACTGATCGCAGTGAGGGCGTACCGGGAGGCACGGCGAGCGGCCGCGCCGTCGGCAACGGAGTTGATCTGTGTGATCATGTGCGGCATCACGGCAAGGCCCAGCACGACGGTCAGCTGGGTGCCGAAGAAGTCGAGCCGCCCGGCGGGGTCTTGGCCCAGCTGAAGCCCCGAGTGCAGATAGACGTCCGGGCGCCCGCTGCCGCGCGTGGCGGCCGCGAGCAGTGCGTTCACGTTCCAGTGGAAGCGGTTCAGTACGAGGACGGCGACCGCGGCCACCGCGCCGAAGACGATGACGACCTTGAGGATCTGCACGACGCTGGTGCCCCGCATGCCGCCCAGCACGGGGTAGCAGATCATCAGCGTGCCGACGAAGACGATGCAGGCCTTCTGCGCGCCAGGGTTTTCCAAGCCGATGAGCAGGGCGGTTGCGCTCCCCACACCCGACAACTGCACGACCAGGAAGGGCAGCGAGACGGCGAGGGTGGCCAGCGCGGCCGCGATCCGCGGCGCCGCCCCGGGCATCCGCAGTGCGAGGATGTCGCCGATGGTGAAGCGACCGGCGTTGCGCAGCGGCCCGGCGAGTATCAAGAGCACACCGAGGGCCAGGCTGGTGCTCAGCACGAGGACCAGGCCGTCATAGCCGACAACGGCGACGAGTCCGGTGGTGCTCAGCAGAGTTGCCGCCGACATGTAGCCACCCACCAGGGCGATGGCGGCCTGAAACGGCGTCAGTGACCGATTGGCGGCGTAGAAGTCGGCGACCTCGTCCCGCTCGGGTGCGGCCAGCACGCAGAGCAGCAGCGAAAGTCCGGCGAACGCCAGGAACGAGACCAGAACGGCCGTTTGCGCACCGGAGCCGAGGAAGCTGGCGCCGGGCCCCTCGAAATGCATGACCTCGCTCATCACCACGTCATCCCCGTCCATGCCGTGGGGTCGACCGGCCGACTGTGGCCCCGCGCGTGGAGGCCGCTTTGCCCTCGTGCTGCCTCTGCGCGGGCCCGCAGGACCTTCGCGCGTATGTCGCAGCGCTGGGTGGAGAGCCGGTCGTGCCGCCAGGCGGTCACCAGCAGCAGCACTGCCTGCAGAAGGCCGAGGCCCATGCCGAGAGTGAGCGTGCCCGCGATCTGCCGCGCCGGAAGTCCGTCTGACGAGCAGTCGATAAGTAGGGCGAGAACGAATACGGCTCCGTTGGCGATCACGAAGCGCCGCCGCGACCGTGCGGCCAGGCGACGGAGCTCGCCGAGTTCCGGACCGTCAGCCGCCAGGTGCTCCTCCGAAGGGAACGCCACGGACGGGTTGACGGGGTAGTGCGAGAAGGACATACGGGTGTCCGTTCACTTGAGGAGTCTGTTCGGTTGTTGTCTGTGACTTGGAGCCCGGCTCAGGTTCGACAGCCGGACGGAAGCCGCGGTCGCTCGTCCGGGCGGAAACGGCTTGTGAAGCCGGTACGCAGCAACCGCAGTGCATCAGCTGCTTGTCGAGGAACCGTTGAAAGAGGGCAGGAGTGCTCGCGCGACCCTCGGCGTTCACACCGAGAATCGTTACGACGAGTATCGATATCTGGAGGTGGGGGAACAAGGCTCTGGCAGGAGATTTCCGAAGAGACCGGCGGGACCCGTGAGGCGTGAGCCACTAGCCATGCGGCCCGCAGAGATGATCAAGGATCCACAGGCCAGGGCAAGGAAGCTGGCAAGCGCAGCCACGCCAGGTCCGCCCCTCGAAGTGCCCAGGCCCAGGCCGTGTTCGAGCTCGCGGTAGGCGTGCTCGATCCACCTGGCGGCGGCCAGGGCCTGCTTGCCCGCCGGGCGCACGGTGAGGACGGCGAACCGTGAGATCACCCGCCCTTTGCTGCCTGCCGCCAGGTCACCTCGAGGTCCTGATGGGCCGCATCGCGGGGCGGTTCGCCCGGATAGAACCGCGGCGCCGGGTGAGGGCGCTGGTGCTCGGGTTGCTGTCGGACCTGGCACGCAAGAATTGCTGGACGCTCGCCGAGCACGCAGGCCACGCATCCCCGGACGGCCTGCGGCACCTGTTGTCGAGGACCAGGTGGGATGCCGAAGCGGTCCGCGCCGACATCCGCGACTTCGTCGTCGAGCAGCTGAACCACAACGACGCAGTGCTGGTCGTCGATGAGACCGGCGATCTGAAGAAGGGCACCGCCACGGTGGGCGTGCAGCGCCAGTACACCGGCACCGCCGGACGCATCGAGAACTCCCAGGTCGCCGTCTACCTCGCCTACTCGACTCCACGCGGACACGCGGCGATCGACCGAGAACTGTACCTCCCACGCTCCTGGACCGAGGACGCGGACCGCTGCCGTGCGGCCGGGATACCCGACACCGTCGGCTTGCCGGAACCCGCGCTCGCCACCCGCATGATCGGCCGTGCGCTGGACGCCGGCGTCCCCGCGTCCTGGGTGGCGGGTGACGAGGTCTACGGAGGCACCCGCATCTGCGGACCGCGCTCGAGGGGCGCGGCGTCGACTACGTCCTCGCCGTGGCCTGCGACCACCAGATCACCACCGCGCGGGAAAGTTCCGCGCCGACACCCTGGTCAAGAAGCTGCTGAACCGGGCTTGGCAGAAGCCCTCCGCCGACGCCGGAACCAAGGGGCACCGCTTCTACGACTGGGCCCTGGCCGACATCGCCGACGACCGGCCGGGCCACCGCACCTGCTCGTCCGCCCTGACCGGGGCACCGGTGAACTCGCCTTCTACCGCAGCTACTCGGCGGCCTGGGTGCCACTTGCCACCCTCGTGGAAGTGGCGGGACGCAGGTGGACGGTCAGGAGACCTTCCCGCCCAGCAAGGGTCTGGCGGGACTGGACGAGCACCAGGTCAGACGGTGGACGTCCTGCATCGCTGGGTCACGCTCGCGACTCGCCCACGCCTTCCTCGCTGCAGCCACCGCCAACGAACGTGCCCAAGAACAAGCTTCGGACGGCCTGATCCCGCATACCTGCAACGAGATTCCAGCACCTGTTCAGCACGCTCGTCGCCCAGACCGTCCACACAGTCGCGCACAGGCTCCGCTGGTCCGAGTGGCGACGACGCCGTCAAGCCCCGGCTCGGGCCTGCCACTACCAACAGGGGGCCTGGGCGGTTCGTCGCTGATGGTGGATGGCCTGGGACGGAGCCTGGTTGCGGCGTCGCCAATGGGACCAATCGAGCCGCTGGGCCGTGTCGTGGACGGCCCAGCCTTCTCACCGGGCGGGGCAGGGTCAGTCAGCTGTCGAGGTCGATCGTGAAGCGCCTCGTGCCCGTACCGATCGTGTCGGCGTGGACCGAGCCACGAGCCCGGTCGAATGCCCCGGTGCCGCCGGTGATCGCGTTGTCGAACGATGGGGGAGGGCCCGGGTTGAGAATGCCGAAGACCATCCCCTGCACGGTGAGTTGGCCGCCCGGGAGGTTGTAGTTCACGACGCACTCCTCCGCTCCGCCGTTGTCGACCCGGGTCGTGGTGCAGGTGCCGCCGGTGTCGCCGACCTTGTTGCCGGCCTGGTCGAAGAGGTCCGAGCGGAAGACGGTCCGATCGCCCTGGGCGGGGCTGCCGCCGGGGTTGACGGGGAAGCGCGTCTGCTGCGCGAGATGGCCGATGAGTGTGATGACTCGGTCTCCGCCCCTGGCGTGGGCGAAATCGGTGTCCGTCGCGGCGGCAGCGACAGGGGCGCAGGCGAGAAGGGTGACCAGCGCAGTGGCCGTGCCGAGACAGGCTGCCCTGATGAGGCGCATCGTGTGGCTCCTGAGGTTGATGTTCATGGATGGTCAGGTGCCGCATTCATAACCTCGGCTCTGCCGCCGCCCGGAACGTCGCGGCGCGACCCACCGTCAGATCCGACCAGTCGGACCAACCCGGGGCGAGAGACGGCCCGGCCGACCGCGCACTACGAAGACCGCGATCTACAGCTGGAGTATTAGGCCCCGGTTCGGGTAGCAACGGCTCGATCAGCGACCACACTTCATCCGACACGATCCACGGCCGCGACCTACGTTTTCTCACGAAGAGCCCAACGACCAGACAAGGTGACCATCATATGATCAGCGACTTCTGATAGCGCCCCTACCCTCGCGCTTTCACGAGGTGGGCTGTCCGGTCTGATGATCGCGAAAGCAGAAAGTTCCTCTGACCAGCGAGAATGAGGATTGCTGAGGTCCTTGTTCCCGCCACCGCCGGAGGCACTGTCCAGGTGAAGAAGCGTATCGGGTCCTACCCACGTGTCCGCGTCGAGGGCGGCGGTCGCGGAGTGGTTTCGCAGGCCGGTGGGGTACTGCTGGTCGAGACGGTCCGCAAGACCGGTCTGGATGCAGCGATATCCGCAGCTCTGGCCCCCTGGCGGATGCCTCGGGCCATACACGATCCCGCAAGATCCTCCGGGACGTCGCCCTGGCGGTCGCGCTCGGCGGGGACTGCCTCGCGGACGTCGCGATGCTGCGGGGCGAGCCGGCCGTCTTCGGCCGGGTCGTCTCCGACCCGACGGGCTCCCGCCTGATCGACGTCCTCACCGCCTCCGGCGAGAAGGCCCTGCAAACCATCCGGTCCGCACGGTCCGAGGTGCGTAACCGGGTCCGGTCGTTGGCGGGCAGACACGCCCCGGACGCCGGTGGACAGGTCACGGTCGACCTCGACGGTGTCTTGGTGATTGCGTACTCCGACAAGGAGGACGCGGCCGCGACCTGGAAGAAGACCTATGGCCATCACCCCCTGACAGCGTTCGTCGACCATGGCCCGGGCGGAACCGGAGAGCCGGTCGCCGCCCTCCTCAGACCGGGGAACGCGGGCTCGAACACGGCCGCCGACCACATCACCACTGCCCAACTGGCTTTGGCCCAGCTACCGAAGAAGAACCGGCGAGGGCGGCAGACCCTGATTCGCACGGACTCCGCCGGCGGCACCCACGACTTCGTGTCCTGGCTCGCCAAGCGAGGACGATGGCTGTCCTGTCGGTCGGCATGGTGATCACCGACAGCATTCACCAGTACTTTCTGAAGATCCCGGCCTCGGCCTGGACGCCGGCCGTCGAGGCTGACGGCACGGTCCGCGAGGGGGCCGGGGTTGCCGAGGTCAGGGGCAGGGGCAAGCTGCTGGACGGACTTCCCGGCCCGACGACTGCACCCCCCGACCCCGGACAGCGGAATCCGGCAAGCCCACCCGACGCGACAGCCGGGCCACCGGCCTGCCCACCACCCGCCCCGGAAAGCGAAAAGGTCCGCCGACTCCGTCGACGGACCCTCACGCAAGATGGAGGCTAAGGGCTGTCCCGCAACTTCCAAGGGGTAAACGACAGTCCCGTGGCAACGGGAGCCTCAGGCTTTGTTGCGGTCCAGTGAAGCGGCGCGATCACGCAGCTGTTCGCCGCATGCCTCCAGCCACTCGTCCACCACGTCATCGGATTCGTCCAGGGCGGGCTCGCGACTCCCACCGGGTGCGTAGGCCGGGGAGCGGTCCGCGCGCAGCGGCAAGTGGGCGCAGTACCAGGCCCGCTTGGCGCCCGCTCGCTCCGCGTCCGTGCCCGTCCGCAGATAGTCGAGTAGTGCCGTCATGACCCGGCGGCGTCCGAACGCGTAGAGCGCCGGCTCGACGAACCAGCGGCAGAAGCTGGGGTCGGGGTCGGTTACGGCTGCGGCCATCAATGGGGCAAAGAACTCTGCGGACAGGCTGGCGCGTTCGAGCAGTGGCTTGCGAACCGCATGGGCCAGGTGCCGCGCGCGTCGGTCTTCCGCCACGCTGGCCGCATTCCCGAGGTCCAGCAGCCGAGCCACCTCTGCTGCGCATGACAGGAATGAGGCGGCGTCTGCTTCATTGCGCTCTTCTTCGGCCATGGCTGCATTCTGAGCCGGCTCTGGGCCAAGTGGTACGGGGATGTTGGTTGCCGATCCGTGCAGCGCGGCTGGCCGCTCAGCTACTTCCCGAGGTGAAACGATCACGTTATGACTGGTGTGATCACGGCGTCGGTGCCATCCTGGATAGGGCCCTGTACTGGGCTGAGCCCGCGCTGCTTCGGCAAGTTGGCAGCCGCAGTACGACGCGAACAGGCCGTAGATCAGCAGCGTGGTCGCCCCTGGAGTCTGTCTCTGGAGGATCGCGTCCTGCTGGTTACGGCGTACTGGCGCACAAACTTGACGATGCGACAGCTTGCCCCGTTGTTCGGAATCTCCAAGTCGGCCGCAGACCGGATTATCGACCATCTCGGTCCGATGCTTGGGCTCCGGCAGCGGAAGCGATTCCACAAGGACACCGTCCTCATCGTCGACGGCATCTTGGTGCCCACCCGCGACCACTCGGTCGCCGAGCAGTTGAAGAACTACCGGTATTCCACGGCCTATCAGGTCGTGATCGATGCCGATACCCGCCGGGTCGTGGTCGTCGGTCGGCTCCTGCCTGGCAAGCGGCACGACTCCCGCGGTTGGGAGGAGTCCGGTGCCAAAACCGCCGTCGGCAAGACGATGACCATCGCAGACGGCGGATACCAGGTCACTGGACTGGTCATCCCGCACCGCCGCGGCAAGGGGGAAGAACTCTCAGCCTGGAAAGCTGAACACAACCGGTCCCACGAGCAGGTCCGCGCCCGCGTCGAGCACACTTTCGCCCGCATGAAGAGCTGGAAGATCCTCCGCGACTGCCGCCTCAAAGGCGACGGCGTCCACCACGCCATGCTCGGCATCGCCCGCCTGTACAACCTCACCCTCGCCGGATAGGGCGACCACCCGGCGAACGGGCAGCCGCCGCAGCTCCACCAACTCGTAGATCTTTACGGGACAAGCCTTAGAGCTCGTAACACGATCTTGGTCGTGTCGTCGAGGCATCGCGTTCGTCGGATCCATGCTTGGCCGCTCTGGCGAGCTGCCAAGCTGCGGACTGGCCCTGGAGGCCGGCGCTCTCTGGCGGCCTGATTGTCTCTTGGCGATGCAGCTCGGGCTTCCGATACGTTCTGTGGCATGAGTGGCAGCTTCGACGTAGCGCCTCCTCTCGGACCTTCAGGAGTCGTCAGCGGGTTTTCCCCATCCTTCAGGCGTAGGTGGTGGTGTTCGGGGATCCTGTTGAGGTACCTCTGAAAACCACTTAAGGAGACCGCCAGTGCGCCGCCCGACCCGGAAAGCCTTCGCCGCCCTCGTCGCCGCAGCCGGCCTCGCCCTCCCCCTCCTCACCCCCACACCCGCCTCGGCTGCCACCGCCACCAGCCGCTTCGCGAACTACCGCTACGGTGACTGCCTGCGCGAGACCTCCGAAACCGGCCTCAAGGGCGACCGCTGCACCACCGGACGCGGCAGCCTCCTGTGGCAGTGGAACGGCCGCCTCAACACCAGCACCACTCTTAAGAACAACTTCTGGGGCCGCTGCCTCGACAGCAATGACCGGGGCGACGTCTACCCCCTGCGCTGTAACGGCGGCTCATACCAGAAGTGGCGCACCGTCCAGCCCGCCGCCCGCAGCGCCATCATGCTCCAGAGCGTCGGCACGGGCCGCTGCCTCTACCAGCAGGACAACGGCTACTACCGCACTGCCCGCTGCGACCGAGGCGCCCAGAACCAGCGCTTCACCATCGGCTGAACGGATCTCCCGACCGCTTCAAGATGGTTCTCTGCCCCGGGCAAGTTGCTGCGCGAAGATGGCCTGGGCGTCCACAGTTGGCTTCACGTCCGGGGCCGGACCCGCGCCGATTTGGATGCGATCTGCGCCGCCGTTCCTGGGCGGTGGTCCCTGCCCTCGGTCCACGAGACGGGCAGGTACAGCTCGCGGTCTATCAACGCCCGCCCCTCGCTGGAGGCGTAGGCGAGTACCACGCCCAGCTGGCAGTTGTCGATCTCGCCGGTGGTGCCGGTGTACCCACGTAGGCACGGACGTGGTCACGGACCGCGTCCTCGTCCCAGTCCGCCTGGTTCAGCAGCCGCTGCATCCCCTCCGGACCCCGCTCACCGGCCTGCTCCGCCAGCGTCCGCCCGTTCTTACGCTCCAAAGGAGCCAGCAGCCCCCGCATGTACTCCAACGCTCGTCCACGAGGCTCCGACCGTCGGAAACACCGCCGGAACCGGGCATGCAACGCATCCAACCCCGCAGCCCAGCCGTGGACTTCATCAACCGGGATGTCCCCACCCACGCACCATCAACGAGCCGACACCCCGCACGTCACACCAACTGTTGTTGCAGTACTGACTACGCGCTGTCCCGTAACTGCCGGTCGCAGTGAGCCGGTAACGCCGACCGACGTCAGCCGAAGAGGAGGTCGACGTCCTTCGCGATGCAAAGCTGCAGGACGACCACGAACTGGCGGGCGTCGTCGATATGCCGTTGGAGGAGCGGGTCGATGCTTCCCTCTTGCGGCTGGTCGGCGATCTCCTGCAGGCGGGACAGGATCGCTGCGCACTGGATCGGCGTGAGGTCGGGGCCGTCATCGTCGGGATGATTGAGCAGTGGTGCCAGGGTGGTGGAGACGTCGTTCCAGGGGCGCTGTCCACCGAAGCCGTGCATCTCGTCTAGTTCGAACCCCTCGGCCTGCGCCAGCCACCGCCGGAACGCTCCGAAGCCGGTGTAGGACCAGGACACATCCGGACTGCTGGTGTCGTCGTCTCCAGCGAACAGAACGAGCCCCACGTGTCCTCCTCGTTGACCGAGCACACAGGATCGGCCTCAGGAAAGGGCGACGGCAACTGAAATGATCTCACCGTGGTCAGTTCGGCAGGCTGATCGGCGCGTTGCGGCGTGAGGGTGCGGATCCGGTGCAAGGGCCGACCCTGGAGCCTGCCGCTGGAGGACCGGGTGCTGCTGGTCGCCGCGTACTGGCGCACCAACCTCACACTGCGCCAACTGGCGCCGCTGTTTACCGGTACTCCACCAACCACCAGGTCGTCATCGACGCCGGCACACGGCTCGTAGTCGCTGTCGGTCGGCCACTGCCGGGCAACCGCAACGCCTGCAAGGCATGGGAGGAGCTGTCCGGCGCGAAGGAGGCCGTCGGCAAGACCACGGTCATCGCGGACGGCGGCTACCCGGGGCACCGGTCTGGTCATCCCTCACCGCCGCGAGAACGGCCAGACCGAACTCCCGGCGTGGAAGGAGGAGCACAACGCCTCCCACCGCAAGGTCCGCGCCCGCGTCGAGCACGCCTTCGCCCATATGAAGACCTGGAAGATCCTCCGAGACTGCCGCCTCAAGGGCGCCGGCGTCCACTACGCCATGCTCGGCATCGCCCGCCTGCACAACCTCATCTTGGTCGGCTGACGAAGAACAGGCTGGTCGACGAACACGTTGTCGATCATTTACAAGAGAGCGCTTAGGCAGCCCATCGAGAGCTGGCTTCCTGACTGAGACCTTTGGTCCACGGAGGGGCACTGGAGCGGTCCGCTGCCGCCTTGGCAGGGCTCCAGGGGTGTGAAACGCTTGATCTATGACATATCCATCCCCCGTCTGCACGTCGATCTCGAACGAGTGAGCCGGGCTGCTCTGTCGGGAGTCCACCCGGGTCCAGGCTCCCGTTCGGGGAGTGAGGAACAGCCATGACGACGACCGAGCACGCTCACCACAGCGACGATCACAGTGACCCCACCTTGTACCGCTCTCCGGCCGATGCCGTCGCCGCACCCCCTGAGAAGCTCGCCTATGTAGTCGGTTTCGACCCGACCGCACAGCGCGCCGACGCATTGTTCACTGTGGGTACCGACCCCGAATCCTCCGTATACGGCCGCGTGACCTCCCACGCCGAGCTGCCCGACCCGGGCAACGAACTGCACCACTTCGGCTGGAACGCCTGCTCGAGCGCTCTTGCCCACGCCGGTCACCAGCACGCTGAACGGCGCTACCTCATCGTCCCGGGACTGCGCTCGTCCCGGCTGCACGTCTTCGACACCAGCCCCGATCCCGATCGCCCCCGGCTGGTGAAGGTGGTCCAGCCCGAGGAGCTGGCTGCCAAGGCCGGGTACTCCCGCCCGCACACACTCCACTGCGGCCCCGACGGAGTGTTCCTGTCCTGCCTGGGCGGCGCGGACGGTGCGGACGGTCCTGGCGGCGTCGCGCTGCTGGACCACGAAAACTTCGAGGTGCTGCGCGCCTGGGAGAGCGACCGCGGACCGCAGTGGCTCGCCTACGACGTTTGGTGGCATCTGCGCCAGAACATCGCCGTGACCAGCGAGTGGGGGTCCCCCTCGATGATCGAGGATGGCCTTGTCCCCGAACTGCTGCTGGGTCGCCAGTACGGCCATACACTGCACTTCTGGGAGCTGGACTCCGGCCGGCATCTGCAGAGCCTCGACCTCGGGGACGAGAACCAGATGGTCCTGGAGCTGCGCCCGGCGCACGACCCCGAGGCGACGTGGGGGTTCACAAACACCGTGGTCAATGTGGAGGACCTGTCGGCATCGGTCTGGTTGTGGAACCGGGAGGGCGAGGACTTCGTGATCCGCAAGGTGATCACCGTCCCGGCCGAGCCCGCGCAATCGGAGGACCTGCCCCCGGCGCTGCAGCCGTTCGGCGCCGTGCCGCCATTGATCACCGACATCGACCTGTCGGTGGACGACCAGTGGCTGTACGTATCCGCCTGGGGAACCGGTGACCTGTTGCAGTACGACGTGAGCGACCCGTTCCGTCCCAGGCAGACCGCGGCCGTGCGTCTCGGCGGCATCGTCACCCGACAGCCGCACCCCGCCGAGCCGGACATGCCACTGACCGGCGGAGCACAGATGGTCGAGCTCAGCCGGGACGGGCGGCGGGTGTACCTGACGAACTCCTTGTATGCCGCCTGGGACGACCAGTTCTATCCCGCGGGTATCGACCCGTGGATGATCAAACTCGACGCCGACACCGCGCACGGCGGGCTCCTGGTCGACAGCGGCTTCTTCCCGCACGGCACGGAGTTTTCCGGGTTGCGCGTGCACCAGACGCGCCTGCAAGGCGGCGACGCCTCCTCGGATTCGTACTGCTACCGCCGATGACATGCTGCTCTCCGTGCTCTGCGCGGCAGGCGCGCAGACCGACGAAGGGACCGGGTGGCAGCTGCCCTCCACCGAAACGCTGGTGGCCGTGGTCCTGGTGGCTGTGGCCACCACGGCCGGCGCCTGGTTGGCGCGGCGCGGATCCGGCCGGTCGGATCTCCTGCTTGCCGCGGCGTCAGGGATTCTGCTGATCATCGCGGTCCTCGACCTTCTGCCCGACGCGTGGGATGAAGCGAAAGAGGTCGGTGTGCCGCAGTGGGCAGTGCCGCTCGCTGCGCTCGCCTCGTACGGGGTGACGGGTGCCGTGGCCCGCATCGGCTGCCCGTGCGAGCGGGGTCGTTCGGGCGGCATCGGCTCAGCATCGGGGCTCGCTCTGCACCGCTTTCTGGAGGGGGCGACCCTGGCACTGACGCCGTCAGTCGCCGTGATGGCGGCGCTCCTGGTTCACTCAGCCGGCGAGGGGCTGGCGCTGGCCGCCCTGCTGGGAGTCCACCCGAAGCGGCGCGTGGCTCCATGGATCGGGCTGGCCTGCTTGAGTCCGGTCGCGGGAGCCTTCGTGACGAGCGCCTTGCCCGTCCCGGACGGCCTCATGCCACTGCTGCTCGCCCTCATCGGCGGCGTACTCGCACGAGCGGCCTGGGTGGCGCTCGCACTCGCCCATCAGCAGCGGCCCGCGGACCGGCGAGTTCTCGCAGTCCCGGCCGCGGCGGCGATGACTCTCGCCGCCGTCCTCACCGCGCTTGTCCTCCTTGTCGGGGCAGACAACCACTGAAGCACCACCGACAGTCAGTGGGGGTTCACCGGCCAACTGAGGCCGGGCCGCAGTCCGATTGGGTCCGACGCCGTGATCACACCAGCCACGACCAAGATCATTGCACTGGCGGCCTGCCGACCGCAGCCTGTCCGCATCATGAAAGTCAGACGACCGCGGCCAGCGCTTCGTCCAGGCTGACCCCCATGAGTCAAGACCTGATGACATTCCTCAACGCACGGCTGGATGAGGAGGCCGACCTGGCTCGACGCTGTGATGGTGACGGATGCGGGGAGTGGGCCGCTCACGGGGACACGGTCGACTTCTGCCAAGGGGAACTCTCCGGGTTCCATCCCGCGATCGCCCTCCATGTGGCGCTGCACGACCCGGCTCGCGTTCTGCGGGAGGTCGAGGCCAAGCGGCGCGTTCTGGCCCGCCATGTGCTCAGTCCAGCCGCGGGCGACCCCGAACTGCCCTGGGACAACCGCGATGACTGCCAGTTCGACGGCGAAAGCTGGCCTTGCGACGACCTGCTCGACCTCGCCTCGCCGTACGCCGATCATCCTGACTACCCCCGACGAGCCTGAGGCGGAGATCGTTTACGGGAGGCTGAGGCCGATCCGCTCCTATGACCGCGGTGTGCTGTCCGAGCGCCACGTGGTGAGACGAGGGTGCCCGGGCAGTTCGGCGCGGCCGGTGGCCCACAACAGGGTGAGCCAGGGATCCGCGCCGCCCGGAGCCTGTGGAAACAGACGGGCGAGCACCCGCGAGCAGAGAGCGGAAGGCGGGGTCCAGGCAAGCCCGAAGCCTTCCGCCAGATCGTGCATGTGTACCAGCGTCTCTTGCAGCGCCAGCGCCGCGAAGCCTTCGGGGTCCGACACCCCGGCGGCGTGGTGGGCGCGAACCCGGGGCGGCGTGGTACGCACCATGGCGACCAGCAGCGCGCCGCACGCCTCCAGCACCTGCACCAGGCCGGCCGGACCCGCATCACGGTCCGCGTAGACGAAGACCGTGGGTCCGTCCGGCCTCTTCTGGCTCAACGCGATGGGCACATGGGTGTCCAGCGGTGGGCTCTGCGGCCCCAGCTGCACGGCGTAGTAGAACAGGTCGTTGGCGAGGTGCTCGGCGGTCTCCCAGCAGTCCCACTCCAGCGAACCGGCCTTACCGCCCCACCCCTCCGGGGGTGCGTCCCGAAGGACGCCCACGGCGAGCCGCACGGCAAGGTCGACGTCGTCCGCGGTGACGGGAGACAACACTGATCCGGTTTCGACTGATCGAGACATCGCAGCAGCGTATCGCGAGGGAAGAGGGCAACCCCTTCCAGCTTCCAAGGATCTGGTGCTGTGACCCCGGGGCCAGGTCAGGCCGCAAGCCGAAGGGGGTCTGCCTCCCCAACGGATGTGTTTATCGATGCGGATGCGGATGCGGGCGCGTTCGCGTCGTTGGGCAGCGAGGACGTCGGGGTGGCGGGCGTTGTCGTTGCGCCAGCGCAGGTAGGCCTGCAGAGCCCGGGTCTGGACGGTGTGGTTGGGGTGGTGGGAGTTGGCGAGGGTGAACTGCCGTAGGGCCCCGAAGTGCGCCTCGATCGGGTTGGCCCAGGACGCGTAGGTCGGGGTGAAGCAGAGCTCGACCTTGTTCTCCTTTGTCCAGCGACGGATCCGCCAGTTCCGGTGCGTGGACAAATTGTTGAGAATCACGTAGATCGGGGCGCCGTCCGGGCGGGCCGCGCGGCCCGCCCGCAGAGCCGCCCAGGTGTGGTCGATGCCTTTGCGTCGGCGGACTACACCCCGGAGCTCGTCGTCACCGACCGAGTAGCAGCCGTGGAAGTAGGTGATGCCGTGGGTGCGGCGGTAGGTGGCCGGCAGCCGGTCCGGACGGTTTTGAGGTGCCCAGCATGATCCTGCGGTCGGGCGGATGCCGAGCGGGCCGAACTCGTCCAGGGCGAATGTCCGGGCCGCTCGGTGAGCGCGAACTCGATCCGGTCGAGCTTGGCTTCGAAGTCCGGGTCCGGGGACTCCTTCCAAGTCTTCGTGCGCTGGAAGGAGATCCCGCGGCGGGCCAGGAGGCAGCGCAGGGCCTCTCTCCCGATGTGTACGGGCCGAGCGATGTTGCGCCGCAGATGTTCAGCGAGCTTGCGGACCGACCAGCGGGGGTGAAGGGCTTGCCCAGTGCGGTGGGCCGGGTGGTGGCCGTCTTGACGACGAAGTCCTCGTCCTCAATGCTCAGCAGGCGGGGACGGCCTCCCGCCCACTGAGGGTCCAGACAGGCCAGCCCAATCTCGTTGAACCGATGGATCACGGTCCCGGACGGTGTCCTCGTCGGCCTGGACGAGTTGCGCGATCGCCGGAACCGGGCTGCCGCCCGACGAGGCCAGCAGCATCATCGCCCGCCGGAACCGCACCGAACTGATGCTTCCTCGCCGAACGATCCGCTGCAGCTTCTGCCCCTCTTGCTCGGTCAGCCGACGAACCCTAACCGGTGATGCCATACCCGCCCCCTGTCGAACGCCTTCACTGGCACCCAGCACAACGAGCAACCCGGCAAGGGTTCCCGGTCACAGCACTAGGGCGACGTCCCAATGTTCACCACGGACGTCCGCCGACGCCCTGGTCGCCGCGCACCCTGAGGTCGACTGGGAGAAACTGCGTTAGGACAAGGGTCTCTGGCTGTCTCATGTGCCATCTGAGGCGACACCGGGAGGGCGAGGAGACCGTTAGGTTCCCTGACCTCTTGTTGTCTCAGAGGGAGTTGGGGTGGATCACTTCTTTGTGTCTCACGGCAAGGTGCGTCGGTTCTACGAGGCACCGCCGGGAGTCGATCTCGACGCGGCGGCGTACGTACAGCGGCCCGGGGCGGTGAAGGAGGGCACGCCCTTCTTCCTTGATCCCGGCATGCGTCCGGCCGAGCCGTTGTGCTCGTTCTTCCTGGAGCTGTCGAAGTCGCTCAAGGCCAAGCCGCTGGAGGACTACACGTACGACGCTTTGGACCTGGTCGACGTCCTGGGCCAGCTCCTCGTTCCGACCGACTTGGTGTCGGCCACGGAAGACGATCTGGTGGCTTACCGGGAGGACTGCACCGGGCACCGTGAGGCGCCGGACAAGCCGGCCACATGGCGAAAGCGCCGGTCGCTGATCAACAATTTCTACGACTGGGCCGTCGATGCGAGGCTGCTCGGTCAGCGGCCGTACTTTCGCCGCGGCAGCGGGCGGGACGTGCTGGCCTGGGGCGCCACGACCGAGCTGGACGCGCGTCACCTGACCTTCCGGCGGTGGCGGTTCCTCAAGCAGGTGGGTCTGCGCGGCTGTCTTCCCGACGGCCTGGTCGATCCCGCCTTCCGGGGCCGCTCCTCGCTGCGGAACAGTGCGGCTGGCGAGCTGGCGATCACGACGGGGATCCTGAGTCGTTCTGGTGGATCATCGAGCCGGTCGCCGAGGCCATCGCCGTCGCGGAACAACTGTCATGGCACCCCACCCAACTGTTCGCCAGCCTCAAGCCACCCCGCGGCAAGAAGAACCGCGGCGATCGCGGGATCATCGCCGCCGAAGACATCGACTACTTCATCAACCACGTCAACGCCACCGCCGACGACTAAGGGCTGGAGACCATCCCCGACGCGCACGTCCGCTCGCACATGTTCCGGCGAACGATGTCCGTGATCACCGGGCGCGAGCCTGGCTCCGAAGTCGCCCTCGGCTTCCAGCTGAAACACGCTGCCCGCCGGGCACTGGCCAACTGCACCACACAGGGCTACGCACAGAAGGACACCCAGTGGGCCAAGGAGTTCGACCAACAACTCGAGCACGCCGCCGCACTCCGGCTGGTCGCCCTGCTCAGGGCCCGCCGGACAGGCGAGAAGGTCGCGACCGGGCCCGGCGCCGACCGGCTGCACGCCGGCCTGGACAAGGTCATCGCAACCATGAACGAGGACCCCGCCCTACGGGCACAGATCGGATGAACAGGCCGAGGCCGCCCTGCTCGCCACCCACTTCACCAACCTCCACCTGGGAAGCATCGACCACTGCATGTTCGACGCCCCGCAGGTCGAATGCCAGAACGAACTGCCCGCCGATCAGCGCGGCACGGTCCCTCTGATCGGAGCCTGCCAACCCGACCGCTGCCGCAACTCCGTGGTCACCCGACGACACGCTCCAATCTGGATCGCCGAGGAAGGCGACCTCACAGCCAGAGCCCAAGACCCCACCCTGTCACCACCCGGCCGAGAAGCCGTCCTGATCCGGCTCGCCGACGTCCAGCGCATCACCCGCACGCTTCGCCACGAAGGAGTCACCCCCTGATGCCAGTGTCCGCCAAGACCGCCACCAAGCTCCGCGCGGCCATGGCCCGGCTGCTGGCCGACGAGCCCCTGCACACCGACGGCGCCCTCACCAAGGAGAACCTCGCCCGAGAAGCCCAGGTCAGCCACGCGACCGTCCACCGCGCCGACGACATCCTCGCCGAGTGGAACGCCAAGGTCGCCCGACCCGCCCTCCGCACCCCCGCGAGGTCGCCCGGGACGAGACGATCGCCGCGCTCCGCAAGCAGCTGCGTGAGGCCAGAGCCGAGATCACGCAGCTCAACGGCAAACTCGACGCCCTCGCAACGGTGACCGCGAACCTCTGTCACGAGAACCAGGCCCTGAAGAAGCACGACAGCCGCCGAAGGCTCGCTGCTCTCCTCTCCTTGGCCCGGAAGTCCTAGCTCAGACACCAGCCGCAAGGTCGGTTGGTCGTCGTAAATGGTCAAGTTGGATGGGACTGGTGTCATGACAGCATCTGAACGCCGCTCTGACGCCCGGCTCGGGCACCTTGCCGACGGCGTCAGTGTCCGATCGAGGCCTGCTGATTCTCGCGGGCCCACTCCACTCCTACTGGCCCTCCCGTTCAGCAGGAGGTTGCGTACGGCACGTCGCGGATGTACCTCTGCCACTCGGCGCGTGACAGACCGGATCCGACACGTCGGCACACATCGGTGGCCATCCGCGATGCATCGACTCCGTAGGTCAACAGAGGCATGTGCTGGGCGGAGACGTGCAGGGTACGGTCGCCCTTGCCGAAGGCCAGCGCCATGACGCCGCCCCCGGGGTCGGAGAAGGCGGATCCGACCGGGCGCCGGGAGGCGACGTCCCACAGCCGGACCGAGCCGTCCGCTGTTCCGACGGCAAGCGTTTCGCCGTCGTGCGAGAAGGCCAGCGCCGACACGCCGATCGACGAGCCGTCATCGTCGGCCGCGGCATCGGCCGACTCGGGAGGGAACTCGGCCAGCCACTGCCGGCCGTGGCGGCCCCAGAGGGTCACCCAGCCCGACTCGTCGCCTCCGGCCAGATAGCCGCCGTCATGGCTGAAGGCCAAGCGGGCGGGGATTCCCTGCATGAGTGCACGGTGGGTGACCGCCCGGGAGGGTAGATCGACCAAGTCGCCCTGGGTGGTTGCCAGGAGGCGATCGTCGTCCGCGACCGTCAGGCTTTCTCCCCAGACGCCGGGCAGCCGGCTGGATCTCGCCCTCCGGCGTACGTCCCACACCTCGGTGCGCTCCTCGGACAGCGACACCAGGAGGCTTCGGCCACCAGGCGCGAGTGCGATCGCGTCGATGGTCTCGATGTCATCTGCTGTGGGCGGGAACCGCAGTGTGGTCGGCCGGTTCGGATGGCGGGTGTCCAGCACCTTGACCCAGGGCGGTTCGGCGGATGCGGTGTCCTCACTGGAGTAGGCGAAGGTCCGGCTGTCCGAGGCGAACGTCATGACGTCGGAGCACTGTGGCTCGCAGGGCGCAGTGGGCAGTCGGTCGGCCAGCACCTTTCCGGTCGGTACGTCCACCAGCCGCATCCGGTGCCTGCCTCCGGCCTGCCGGGTCTGTGCGAGCAGGCCGCCGTCGGGGCTGAAGCCCGCGCTCACGGTGGTGTCCTGCTGCCAGGCCTGATCAAGGGCGTGTCCCAGCGAGACCGTCCAGACAGTTGTGCTCGAACTGCCTGTCGCATAGCGGAGCACGCCCGCCTTGAGATCGATCCGGATGGCTCCGAGGTCCTGGCCGTCGGCCCATGGGATCCGGAACACCGGGGTGGCCGGATCGTCCGTCCGCCACAGCTGGATCTCGTTGTCGTCCGCCGTGGCGACGAACCGCCCGTCCTGGCTGAACTCGGCCTGTGTCAGGCCGCGGTGCTTGATCTGGCGCAGTTCACGCCCCGACGCCACGTCCCAAGTACGCAGGCCGCTTCCGGAGGCGACGGCCACCCTGCGGCTGTCGGGCGTGAAGGTGATGGTGCCGGTGCGGCATTCGTCCTTGTGGAACGCAGTCGCCCAGGCGCCCGGCAGGCGGCGGCGCCGCGCTACGTCCCACACCTCCAGCTGGTGCTCGGGGCACATCGCGGTAAGACGGTCGTCAGGGCTGACGGTGTCCAGGCTCATGGTGGTGAACTTGACGTCGGTGAAGGCCGAGCCTGTCGCGACATCACTCACCGCACCACTGGAGCCCAGCCTGTTCTTGAACACCACGCGCCGGTGCCGCAGGTCCCACAGCCGCGCCACGGATCCTGTTCCGTCGTCAGGACCGGAGGCCGCCAGTGTGTGTCCGCTGGGGCCGAACCAAACCGTGTCCTCGTCGTGCCCGGGCAGTTGTCCGGTCTTCTTGCCGGCATCCAGGTCCCAGACCTGGATGCCGGAACTGGTGGACGCGAACGCCAGAATGCGGCCGTCCGGGGAGACGTCCGGCCATGAGGCGTCGGCTATGCCCGGAACCCTGAACGAGGACAGTTGCCGATGGCTGCGCACGTCCCACCGAGTGACCCGCTCTCCGGAGACGGAGACCGCAGTCCGGCCGTCGCGGTCGAGGTACACCTCGGTACCGTCCGCCTGGTCCGGGATCCGGAACGCGTCCTGTTCCTTCTGCGCCACAGAACCCATCAGTGCCGATCGGGTCTCCGGCAGTTCGGCAATCTTCCACGCCGCGAGGCTGAGCCGCATTGCGATGGCCGGCTCGGACGAACGCAGGCTTTCCGCGACGGCTGCGACCCGGCGGGCTTCGTCCTGGACGCGTTGGCGCTGACCCGCCCGGTTCTGCTGCCAGGCGACCAGGCCGGCCATCAGCGCCAGGACGACCAGGCACGACAGGGCCACCACGAAGGTACGCAGCCGCCTGGCGGAACGCGCTGCCGACTGCTTCTCCTGGTCGCGGGCCGCGAGGCCGGCCGACAAGAATGACTGTTCCAGTGGGGTGAGGTGAGCATGCCGCTCTGGTGCCGCGAACGCCTCCTGGGCGATGGCCAGCCGAGTGCCTCGGTAGAGGGCGCCTGGGTCGCGGTCGAGGTCCCGCCAGGCTCGTGCGGCCTCGGTCAGCTGGCGGTGGGTTCGTATGCGGTCGCGTTCGGCGTCGATCCATCCGCTCAGCCTGGGCCACGCGCTGATCAGGGTCTCGTGGGCGAGGTCCACCATGTCGTCGTCCAGGGTGATCAGCCGGGCGTGCGCCCATCGTTCCAGGACCACGTCGGCATCGGCTCGTGCGGTGTCCGGGGCGCTGCTGACGAGTTCGCCGCGGTCGGTGGGCCGTCGGGTGTCGGGCGTACCGTCGCCAGGGGTGATCAACCGCAGCAGCATGTGCCTGGCGAGGTCGGCCTGCACGGGGGTGAGCTTGCCGAAGGCGTCTTCGGCGGTGCGGGCGATAGCGCCCTGCAGGCCGCCGGCCGCTTCGTAGGCCGCTTCGGTGAGGGCACGGCCGTTGCGGCGGTACCAGGTCTCCAAGAGGACGTGGGACAACAGCGGCAGTGCGCCGGGCTCGTCGGAGACCTCCTCGATCAGCCTCGCCGTCAAGGAGCGTTCGACGATCAGCCCGGCGGCCTGTGCGGGTTTGACGATGGCCTTGCGCAGCTCATCGCGGCTCATCGGCCGGGCCAGCACGGTCCCGTCCTGCAACGCGGCGGTCAGCGCGGGGTGTTCGGCGCAGCGGCCGAGGAAGTCGACGCGTACGGCGATGATGACGCGCAGCCGGTTCGCGGGTTTCGTGGCGGCCAGGAGCCGGTCGATGAACTGATCGCGTTCGGCCGGGTCGTGGCAGAGAGTGTAGAGCTCTTCGAACTGGTCCACGACCAGCCATGTGTCCCCGTCGCCGTCCTTCGGGGTCAGCCGCTGTTCGTGGGTGTGCAGGGGGTGTTCGCCGGGGGTGAGGACGCGCAGCGCGGCCGGCTGTGGGGTGGCCTGGTCCGGGTTGCGGAGGCGAGGGATGAGGCCGGCGCGCAGCAGGGAAGATTTTCCGCTGCCTGAGGGGCCGAACACCGCGCTGAACCGGCGTGCGCGGGTCAGCTCGAGCAGGCGGTCGGTGAGCTGGTCCCGGCCGAAGAACAGGCCGGCGTCGCCGGGCTCGAAGCGGGCCAGGCCCCGGTACGGGGGCTCGGCGGTCTCGTCCTCGGCGCGGGGATTGGCCGCCGCCTCCGAGGCCGCTTCACGCCACCGCGCCTCCCACTCCTCCTCATCGCCGCCGCAGGCACGCACGTATGCGAGGACTACAGGCAGGGTCGGCAGCCGATCACCCCCGGCCGCCTGTGACAGCGTGCTCGCGCCCTGCCCTGTGCGCTGCGCCATCACCCGGTAGGGCGGACTGCCGGCCTCCGCGCGCAGCTTCCGTAACTCGGCAGCGAAACGTTGCACCGGCCCCTGACGCGGGTCGAGTCGGCTTTCCGGACGCCCCGGCATCGACAGCACCCCCACCATTCGCCCGCCTCCCCCGTGGACGCGGCGCGATGGCCCGCCACGCTACGCACGCCCGTGACTCGGGGCAAACCAGAGGCGCCTTCTTTGGTCAGCGCCGCATTGCCATACCCGTGACCTGCGGTGCAGCCATTGATCAGAATGGCAAAACCGGCTGCCCATTCAATTCCGGAACCGCTGAACTCGGTGATGTGCCGCCCCGCAGCGGCACCGGTGCGGTAAAGCCGCCGTCGCCCAACGGGGGTGGGGACGGAGCCCCGCACGGGAAAGAACGCCGAGCCAGATGGTCCTCCGCGCTCGGTGTCCAGACACCTCATCAACAACGAGAGGGACGAAACATGAACACACGCAAGCGGGCCACTCTGTACGCGGCGGCAGCCGGGCTGGCCGGAGGTCTCGCACTGGTGGCTCCCGCCCAGGCGGCAACCACCGCCCACCCCACGGCCGGCACGACCCTCCAACAGCACACCGCCGTCCACCCCGACGGCTTCGAGCCAGGCTCCGTCGTCACCCGCGGCAACTGCAAGGCCTGGATGAACACCAAGAAGATCAACGGCCACTGGAACGCGCAGGGCCTGGTCCGCTCCTGGAACGCTCAATGCGCCATGATGCTCCAGCGCAAGCACGGCGGAGCCTGGGAAAGGATCACCTGGTACCACTTCGTGCGGTACAACACGCAGGACCACACCGGCTACTACTGGGACGACCGCGGCTACAAGGCGCGGGTCTGCCTGCAGAACATCGACTGGAACGACTCAACCTGGCACTGCAGCAAGGGCATTTGAACAATCCCCTCGCACGCGGGCCCCAACCTGACGGCACGGCCGGAACCTACACCGGACCGAACCCCGGGCCCTTTCCCGAGCGGCCGCGCGGCAGGCGGCGCCGTCCGCCAGCCGCATTCCCGCGCCTGACCACATGCGTTCGTGATCAAGAGCCAGGGTTGCACGTCTGAGTCTCCGACAAGCGGCAAGCGACAGATGACGCCGGGGCGGGCGGTATGCCACTCGGCCCGGTGTCATCTCCCACCGGCCCACGCGGCATTTCCGGCCGCCCACGTCCACGCACGGAAGGAAGGAACCCAATACGTGAACGCGCCCAGGCACCTCGGCGGGGTGCCGGAATTCGAGGAATACGTAAGTGCGCGGCATGACGCTTTGCTGCGCACGGCCCGACGCCTGGTCCACGACCCGCTCGACGCTCAGGATCTGCTGCAGGTTGCGCTCATACGAACGTACCGCCATTGGGACCGCATAGCGGACAAGCAGCTCGCGGACGCCTATCTGCGCCGCGTCATGATCAACGCTCGCACGGAGTGGTGGCGGGCCAGGAAACTGCAGGAGTTCCCCACTGAGCACCTGCCGGACGCGTCCGTCGACGACTCCACCGAGCAGCACGCCGACCGCGCCCTGCTGATGGACATCATGAAGACGCTAGCGCCCAACCAGCGCCGAGTTGTGGTGCTGCGGTACTGGGAGCAGATGTCCACCGACGAGGCGGCCGCCGCCCTCGGCATGGCGTCTGGAACGGTCAAGAGCACTCTGTACCGTGCGCTCGCCCGGCTCCGCGAGGAGTTGCAGCGCCGCGACCCCGACTCCGCTTCGGAGTCGGCTGCCGGCCGTGGATGCCCGGCGGCGTGCCGCCGGGCACGATGATGCGCCGGATCCACCGCATCCCCGGCCCCAACGGACGTGTGAGGTCTGGGGCGTTCAGCCGCTGTTGTTGGCACGATGGCCTCATGGAGAAATGCGAGGGCAGGGAAACGCCGTCTGCAGGCTGCACGTTGAAGGTGCAGGTATCGGCCGGGCCGGGTGTGGAGACGGAGACGCATCTGGTGTCGCTGCGGGATTGGCTAACTGCGGAAGAGGCGCTGCGCGGCCGGGTGGAGGTGCTGGCCCGGACGCCGCAGCCAGGGCAGATGGGGGCCGCGCTGGACGTGCTGGCGGTGGCGCTGGGCTCCGGCGGAGCAGGAGCGGTGCTGGCCCGGTCCGTGTCGACGTGGCTGGTGCAACGGCGTGCGGACGTCACCGTGCACGTGAGCCGCAGCGACGGGCGGGAGGTCACCGTGGAGGTCCGCCGGACCAGCGATCCGCAGGCGGTGATCGGTGCGGTCGGGCAGCTGCTGGAGGGCGGGGAGGAGTGAAGCAGAGCGCGCCGCGCTTCCCCGACGGTGCCGCTTCCCGAGCGGTTCTCATGGGGTGCAGCGATTTCGACGACATCGATTTGCCCGCGATTCCCGCCGTGAAGTCCAACCTCGCGGACCTTCACTCCGCACTCACGCATGAGACGCACGGCATTCTGCGGCCGGAACACTGCCGGGTGCTGGCCGATCCGGCCGATCACCGCAGCGTCGGTATGGCACTTGCCCAAGCGGCACGCGAGGCGGAGGACCTGCTGCTCGTCTACTACACCGGACACGGACTGCTGGACGAGGACGGGCTGCTCCACCTCGCGCTGTCGTCCACGGATCCCGGTCACATCGGCTTCACCGGCGTCCCGGCCGACCTCGTCAAGCGCTACCTCGGCCGGGCCCGGGCACGTCTGCGGGTCCTGGTACTCGACTGCTGCTTCTCCGGCCGCGCGGTGGCCGCCATGACCGAATCGGGCAGCCTGCTGTCGGCCCAACTCGACGTGAGCGGCACCTACATCCTCACCTCCACCACGGCCACCGCACCCTCCCACGCGCCGCCCGGGCAGCGTCACACCGCCTTCACCACCGCCCTGCTGGATGCGCTGAACCAGCCGCAGCCGCTCACCCTGGACGACATCCACCAGCACATCGACACCGTGCTGCAGGGAATGGGGCTGCCGCGACCTCAGCGGCGCTCCGTCAACGCTGCCGGGGACCTCGCCCTCGTCCGCGGCCCCGTCCCGCCGCATGCAGAACCGCCGACCGGCAGCCAGGGAGAGATCCGTTTCCGTCAGCAGCCGTCCGACCCGCCGACCAGGCGCGACACCATCAAGAGCGTCCTACTGCTTGCCGTCATCATCACGGTGATGGCGCTGTTCGGTGGATGGCGCGTGATCTTGATCTGGAGCGCTGTTGCAGCCTTCCTCGTCGGTCCGATCCTCCTTGTGAACTTCCGCCGAAGAGATGTCCACTACGACCTTGTCGTCGACGGGGACGGGGTGCGGACCGAGCACGGCACGCGTACGGCTCACGTGCCGTGGAAGGACATCGAGTGCGTGGGCGTACTGCGCAGGGCGCCGGGGACTGTACTGGTCCCGAATGTGCTCATCGTGCGGCTGAAGGCCGACGCGCCGCGCCCGCCAGGGTTCCACAAGAGGCTCAACCAACGTCTCCCGGACCGGCGCTACGTCATCGCGGGAATGCTGGGTACCTACGGCGTCGACCCCATGCACCTGCGCTCGACGATCGAGCACTTCGCCGGCGGAATCTACCGCACCGACCAACAGCTACTGGAGATGGACCCACGACTGCGCTAAGGCCAGGCCGGTTAGCCCCAGTTCAACGAGCCGCGAGCTGACCGGCTTGCCCCACCGTCCGCTGCTGGCCCGCCCCATCTCAAAGGTCTCGAGTGGGTAACGCTTGTCCTCACGTCTTGAGACAGCTGCGCACAAGTCCCCCGCCGTAAGCGCGATGCAGCGACAGCGAGTCCGTTGAGACAGCCCATGCCCTGAGACACCCGAACTGTTCCTAAGGTGCGCAGCGCCGGCCGTGGTCGCCGCTCCCCACTCACTGCCCTGGTGAAGGCCAAGAAGCAGGAGAAGGAGGCCGCCACGGTGTGAGCGGACGCCACCCGTGGGTGATGACAGCCGACGGTTCGGCGAGAGGCTCAGCAGAAAGCCGAGGACACCACAGACCACTTCAGAGCCCGGTCCGTGCAGCCGGGGTCCGGCGTCCGGCGTTGTCCAACGTCCGAGAGACTTCGCCCGGCGTCTGGACCAGCCTCGGACGTGTGGTGATACAACGCATGGAACAACAGGGAGCGGCGTCCTGCAGACGGTTGACGGTGCCGGACCGTACCGAACGACCCTGTTCCGCGTCGCCCCCTTGGCCGACGAGACAGCATCGCCGTTGATCAGCCGCACTTCTGAGTGCCACGGACTGGAGGTAAAAGTACCGCGCTCCTGCTGGCAGTGGCGCAATTACCCGCCCCGGCACGAGCGCGGATGCACGCGGGCCGGCACTGGTGTTCTGCTGAACTCATCGGATCGGCGGGTCCTGGCCGAGCTCTGCGGCATCTGGCAGAACACATTGGCGTGGGCGCTGCCGTCCTGGGAGCGAGAGGATCCCAAACTGCAGGAGCAGGAGTTTGGGGTACCGGCGGCGGTGGTCGGGCCGGTGGCGTTCGGATGTCGTCTGTGCGTGGCACGGCGGTGCGGGATGGCGGTGCAGGTGGTGCAGTACGCACCCCGATGGGGCCGGGTCTGTGTCCGCCACGGGCGGTGGGAGCTGGACACGGACGCCGACCAGTCTCTTGAGCACCTCGACGTGCGTGGCCTGCCGGAGGTGGCCGTGGCGCAGCGGCGGCGGGCTGGTGTGACGCGGCGTGCGGTGCGCACGCGGCAGACACCTTCTGGTGCGGTGCGGTGCGGTGCGGTGCGGTGCGGTGCGGTGCGGGTGCGAGGGGGGGCGTTCGCGCCGTTTCCGGCGCCCCTCAGGCGGGTTCGGGGAACCGATCGGTAATCGAGTTGAACCGGTGCCCGTGAGCGAAGAGACTTGCGCGGTGTTCATGGAGCTGTCCCCCCGCAATTTGACCTGGGACGAGGTGGATCCCGCCCGTCATTCTTTCGACGGCGGGTCGGCAGCGCGGGTGGTGAGATCGCTCGGGCCGGCCAGGCGGGTGCCCCGACGCCCCGGCATACCGCCGGGTGACCGAGCCTTGCACGAGTGGAGCTGGGACGAGGCCAAACCCTGGTCCGACGCCATGACCTACGCCCTGGCCGAGCACTACGGCCGCTGGGTCGTCGGCTGGCGGTGGGCGCACGACGAGGGGGATTTCGACGGGGGGCCGGTCGGCAGCTGGTGCTGCCCCCAGCACTCGGTCACCACCCCGGACGAGACCCTCGATCGTGTGACCTCGGCGCTGCGCGAGTGGCGCGAGTGGCTGGAGAGCCTGGCCGCACGGTTCGAGGCCTACCCGCTGGAGCTGGCCGGCATCGACGACCAGCGGATCCTGTGGGACCGCACCGCCCGCAACCTGATCCTGCACGTCACCGACCGCACTGGCTGCGGCAGCGCCTGGTACGGGCACTGCCATCAGGTACTCAGCTGGCTCCTCAGCCGCTGGGGCGTCGCAGCCGACGACGCCGAGCACCTGGTGGACCGGGCGATCGGCGGGCGGTTCAAGAGCTGGACCGGCCCCGATCCGGTGCTGGTCGAGGACATCGCCGAGCGGCTCGCGGCCGCTGTGCGGCCGGACGCGGACGCCCAGGCCGCCGAGTCGCCGCTGCCCGACCACCTCGAGCGCTGGCTCGCGGTGCGGGAAGCCGTGCCGTGGCAGGAGGCCCAGGACAGTACCGGGGACGGACCGGTGACACCGTCCCGCGACGGGGCGGCGGAGGAGATCCGCACCTTCGACGCAATCGTGGACCCCGCCCGCGGACAGGGCCTGCTCACCGCCTTGGAGCTGATGCGGGCCGACGCCGCGCGCGGCGCCCGGCTGGACTTCGACCTGATCCAGGGCTGGCAACGGCACGTCCTGTCCACGCCCGGGCCGCCGCCGTTCCGCAGCCTGCCCGCCTTCGCCAAGGGCGGCCGGGAACGGTACGGCATCGCCCCGGACACTCGCGCCCGCCTCGACGCCTGCCTGGCCGAGAGCACGAAGGACGCCGCCCGGCCCCTCCCGCTGACCGCCCGGGCCGCACGTGCCTTCCTCGATGTCTGCTTCTTCCACCCCTTCGACGACGGCAATGGCCGCTCCGCCCTCCTCGCCCTCCTCTTCGTCCTGGCCCGCGAGGGTGTCGCGCTCGACGGCGTGCGACTGCTGCGCCGTGTCTCCTTCCAGGCCGACGAGCCGCAGGACGCGCTGACCCTCGCCGGGTACATCGACCTCCACCTGCGCGAGACCCGGCGAAGGACCGCCGACTCGGCCTCGTAGACGGGGAGGACCGGCGACTCGGCCTCCTAGACGGCCTGCGGTCGCGTCCCGCTCCGACCGGTGACCTCGGCCGCTCGGTCCCACCCGGCTCGCCGGCACCCGGTCGTCGTCGAGCAGGGAACACCTGCCGAAGGAACTCGACTTTGGCTCGGGTATGACCTGCTGGCGCCGTCTGGCCGAGTGGACCGAGGTCGGCGTGTGGCCCCGGCTGCACGAGGTCCTCCTCGCCAAACTCCGCAGCGCGAACGCCCTGGACTTCTCCCGGGCCGTGGTCGATGGCTCCCATATCCGGGCGTTAAAGGGGGGAGAGCCAAGACGGGACGAAGTCCTGTCGACCGGGGCAGGCCGGGCAGCAAGCATCACCTGATCACCGACGCGACCGGCATCCCTCTCGCTGCCACCCTGACCGGCGGCAACCGCAACGACGTCACCCAGCTGATCCCACTGCTTCAGGCGGTACCGCCGGTGCGGGGCAAGCGTGACCGACCTCGTCGCCGCCCGGACGTGGCACTCGGCGACCGGGGCTACGACCACGACAAGTACCGCCGCCTCCTCTGGGATATCGGCGTGAAGCTGCTGATCGCCCGCCATGGCATCGAGCACGGCTCCGGCCTGGGCGCCCAACGGTGGGCCGTGGAGCGCGCGTTCGCCCATCTGCACTGGTTCCGCCGCCTGCGGATCCGTTGGGAGGTACGCGACGACGTCCACGAAGCATTCCTCACCCTCGGATGCGCGCTCATCTGCTGGCGGCGACCGCACGCTCTGCCGAGCGAAGGCCAGCTAGCCCTCCCGCACCCACGGCCGCAGCTTCTCCGGGTTGCGGACCGCCCAGATCCGGGTGACGCGCCCGTCGGAGACGTCGAACGAGGCTACGGTCATGACGACACCGGCACGCTGGGCCACCAGGCCCGGCACACCGTTGACCGACCGCTCCAGGAGTTCGAGCCCCGGAGCCTTGTCGGCAATGGCGACCATGTACTGGGCGATGCGCGCGCCGCCCTCGACCGGGCGCAGGACGGTGCCGACCACGCCGCCGCCGTCGGCGGTCATCACTGCGGCCGGGTTGAGGAGACCGACGAGGGATGCGATGTCCTTGGTCTCCCATGCCTCTTTGACGTGCCTCACCACGTCGGCCTGGCCGGTCGCCGTCACCGGAGCGCGCGCCACGCTCACCCGCCGCCGGGCGGAGGCCGCTAGCTGCTTGCAGGCTGCAGGGGTCCGGTCGAGAACGTCGGCGATCTCGGCGAACGGGTACCGGAAGACGTCATGCAGGACGAACGCAACCCGCTCGGCGGGCGTCATCGACTCCAGGACGACGAGGAAGGCCATGGCCACCGACTCGTCCAGGACGATCTGGTCGGCGGGGTCTGCAGGGCCGGTGGGGTCGGCGCCGCCCGTGTGGTCCCACTCGGTGCGGTCGGGCAGCGGTTCGGGCAGCCACGCGCCGACATAGCGTTCACGGCGGGCCCGCGCCGAGCCGAGCAGGTCCAGGCAGATGCGGCTGGTCACCGTCGTCAGCCAGGCGCCGGGGGACAGGATCTCCTCCTGCCGGCTTTGTGGCAGCCCGTACCAGCGTGTGTAGGCATCCTGTACTGCGTCCTCGGCCTCGGTCACCGAACCGAGCAACCGGTAAGCGACATTGATCAGGTGGCGTCGCTCGCCGGCTATCTCATCTGTGCCGCTCCCGA
This sequence comes from Streptomyces sp. NPDC001450, assembly GCF_053597295.1. Classification (NCBI taxonomy): domain Bacteria; kingdom Bacillati; phylum Actinomycetota; class Actinomycetes; order Kitasatosporales; family Streptomycetaceae; genus Streptomyces; species Streptomyces sp. NPDC001450. Next base: position 12,688 of record NZ_JBSFHY010000033.1, on the reverse strand, counting down.
CAGTCCCCATACTTTCAGCTGCCCCCTCGCCTTACCTTTCACCGGCCCGCGTCGTCGGGCTGGTGAGACCTTATCGATCTACTGCCCGAGGGCGGAAAAGGGGACTGTGACATGGCCACTCAGGTGACGGCGACGGCGAACGCACACCGCAGCTCCTCGTTCCTGCAGATCGCGATCGCCCTGCAGACCCTGACCATCTTCCTTCAGGCGGTCTCCGCCGGACTGCTGCTGACCTCGTCCTACGGAGAGACGCTGCACAGTGCCGGAGCCCGGGTGATGTACGGGGCGTCGATGCTGTACGTGCTCGCGGCGGTGCTGGCGTGGAAGCCGGGCGGCGGCTCGCCCCGGCCTGTCTGGCACGCGTCAGGTTTCCTCGTACTCGCCTCGGTCCAGGTCGTGCTCGGTATCGCGCACGTCCCGTCGGTGCATCTCCCCCTGGGTGTCTTGATGTTCGGTCTGAGTGTCCTGGCGCTGGCCCGGCGCTAAGGTCCGATAGGGGGCCCGCCCGGATCAACTAGGCCGCTTCTTGCGAATCATCTGATCGTTGGTCCGGGGGTGTCGTTGGCTGATGCCAGTGGGCACGGATCGAGCCGTTGCTTCAACTCGTAGCCGATTCCTCCAGACTGTGCCGCCCGCGCGGCACAGGCCGATGCCGACCAGTAGGGAAGACTCCGTGTGCCGTCAGCCGCAACGGGGGGGCGGGCTCCCCTCGTCATCCCGCACAAGCCAGACGACTCAGCTCCGGCGGAGGATCTCCAGGTGACTGATCACCCGCTTGCCTCCTCGTGGACCACCACTCGTGACCATCTCGCTGCAGCCGTGTCCTGCCTTACCGAGACAGCATAGATCGACCCAAGCGGAGTGCAGGAGTGGCTTGACCACAACGAACTCGGACTCGCCTTCGACGACCTTGTCGACCTGGGACATGACCGTGAGCTTGCGCTGACCTTCTGGCAGCACCTCGACATGGCAGCTCGTGAGATGAACCTCTACTCAGCCGCTCTCGACAAGCCGCACCTCACCTCAGCGGACCTCTGTCATCGCCACATCGCAGCCGCATCGGAGGGCGAGTCACACGCTGAGTGACTGAACTCCTCCGCAGACACTGAATACTCGACACATCAATATGCGAGCCCACCAGTCCCAAGGCCGAGGAAGCGACCGCCCTTCTTCTTGCTGAGTCACTCGACTGTGCCCGGTGCCTAGCCGGGGGCGATGATGCCGTCGCAGACCACGCTGGTCAGCAGCTCGGTGAGTTCCGTGTCGACCGGGTGGGAGACAGCGGCGAAGCCGCCATAGGAGGATTTCGGATCGGCATCCCGGGCGCGCAGGGTAGGCGCTGGTCAGGCGCCGTCGCCGGCAACACCGTAGAGCCCCGCGGTGACCTCGTCGACGGGTCCGGACACGGCCGCGCCGGTGGGCGAGACGTGTTTGAAAGAAGCCGCTGCCGGCCGACCGAGGGACTGGCTCGCCTCGTGCACGAGCTGCCGCCCGTTGAGCGCGCCCAGCAAGTTGATGACGGACCGTTGTCCGTGCAGCACCCGAACCGGCCACTGGTCGAGTGTCACCGGCGCGGCAGGTGCGGGTGTCTGGTCCATCGAGAGGCCGTACGACGTGACCGCTCAGACCGTAAAGACGCAGGATCGCCCGCCCCGCTGCGGTGCCCGGTCGCGTAATAGAGGCTCGATCCGCGCCGAATGGATGTCAGTCAACGACACGCCCACACCTACGATCATGATGATCCGAAGGAAACGGCCTGCCGCCTGCCTCGGGCGACGCTCGGGCTGGCCTGACGCCAGGGCCCGGAGCTGCCTGCCGCCCGTTTGGCCGTCGGGGGGGCGACGGGTCGCCTTCTACTTGTCGAGGGCGTCGAGTTGGCGATGGAGGAGATTTCGCGCCCCGCTGCGGTCGGGGGTTGCGGCGGTGAAGTAGTGGATGTAGACGAACACGTTGTTGCGGACGCTGATCAGTTTGACACCGGCGTTGCCGAGGTTGTCGAGGGTGCTGATGACGGAGCCGGTGGCATGGTCCGCAGGGTCCGCGAAGATCTGCTTGTGCGGCGTGCTGCTGGTCTGCCAGGTGTGTGCCATGGACCTGTACATGCTCTCGGCGCCGGTGGGTGCAGCGAACCGAACGAGGAAGATGTCGGTCTGGCTTCCGTCGGTACTGATCCAGCCTTGCCGCGCGGCCGCGACGAAGCGTCGGCGTACGAGCACGGCCTTTTCCCGCGAGACGGCGTCCGCGGCGAAGAGCCCGTGGGCGAAGCCGTCCAAGTCCAGCGCGCCGTTGCGGTCGGTCCAAGCATGCGTGCCTGCCGGGACCGGCAGGATGGCGGCCATGAGCTGTGCTCCCGCCCCCGACGCAGGTGCGCCCAAGCCTGAGGAGGAGGTTGCGGGGGCCGAGGGAGATGAAGCCGCCGAGTCCGTGGCCGCCGGCGAAGGCTGGGAGCGTGGCGTTGAGCAGCCGGCCAGCACTGCCGTCAGGAAGGTTGCGGCGAGGACCCCGGCGTATCGTCTCGGTATGTGCACGCCGGGATCATGGCCGATCCCACGATCTTGCGTCCAGTGTCTATCCGGGTGCTGCCGGACTACTGGGTGAGGATTCCTTGAACCGGGTGATGGGGGGCGGTCACGTAGCGGCCTCGACCCCGAAGGGAATCGAGGTCGGCAGTACTCCCTGTCGCCGTTCACGTGCCATCCGCGGGTACCTGGCCGCGCGCGTAGGCGTGCCAGGATCCGCCCGTGGAATGCGCTGTGTGTGGGCGGGCGATGCAGTGATGGCCGGTGCCGCCGACTGCGTGGGAGGAGGAGATCTGGTGCTGTTCCTGGTGCTGTGCCGCCACCCACGTGGATGGCGAGTGGTTTGAGATCTCATGGCCGCCATACCAACCCATGGACATGCGCGAGTCAGCGTGGCTCGGCCGCCGGGCGCCGGATTGCGGAACCGCTGACGTCGTCGCCTACGCCGAGTGGACCGGCGTTCCGGTACGGGTGCTGTGGCCCGTCGGCGCCACCCGCTGATTGACGCGTGGCCAACTGGACGACGCGACCCTGCAATCCTGGATCGACGAGACCCGCGAACGAGCGGCACGCCGAATCCGGGACTTTCACCTGAAGACGTGACTTGGCGTCACCCCCCGTTGAACGGTATCCGGTCCTGCAGACTCTCTGTGCCACCGTCATGGAGGCCCATCGGTCAATGTCCTCTCCGGTCACGAACACAGTGCGGATCTCCTGGATCGGGTCGTGCAGCTGCTGTGCGGCCGCGCTGCCGGGTGAGCCGAGGTCCTTGCGGGCGGCGTCCAGCAGGACCGTCAGGTGGTGGCCGCGGATCCGGCCGGTGCCGGTGCGCTCTACCTGGGTGAGCGCGGCGTGGAGCTGCCGGCGGTAGGCGCCGGGCTGGACTTGGGCGAGCCGTCCGCGCCGCAGGTCGAGCTGGACTCACTGGCCCTGTCGGCGTACCTGGCGTTCGGCGACTACCCGACCGCCGAACGCCACGCCCATCGCTGCCGGTCCGCCCTGCGCCCCCACAGTGGCCGCTCCCGCGCCATCACCCAGGCCTGGCTCGCACACGCCCGGGGCGACCCCGACGCCGCCATCGCCACCGCCACCGCCACCGCCATGAAAGTGGCTGCCACTGCCGCTACCCAGAATGCCCGGGTATCCCGCATGCTCCATGAGTTCGGGGCCGCGCTACGCGCTACCGCGTCCGGCAGCCCCTCGCGCAGACCTGGACCGAGCGCACCGCCGCCTCGAGGACCAGCGCATGACCACGGCACCCGCCATCGACCTCCGCACGTACACATGCTCGACGCCGTACGCGGAGACCTGATCGACGTCTACGCCGATGCGCGAGCAACCATGCTCCACCTGCCGAACTACGCCGCCACCAGGTTGGGGGAGCGCCTGGACCGGCACGGCGGCGAGCCCGGTTTCACCGCCATCCTCGCGAACGCGTACGACCAGCCGGTCGGCCACGGCTACGCCAACACCGTCGAGACGGAGACCGGTACTGGCAGCGCACCACTCCACCGCCGGCGGATAGGTACGCCGCGCATCCGGCCACCGCTCTCAGGGAGATCGGTGTACGCACGGCGTGGCGCGGCACTGGGGCCGCGCGGCGCATCCATGACGCGCTCCTGGCCACCCGCGAAGAGCCGCATGTGACACGCATGGTCAACATGGCGGCCGGTGACGGCAAAGTCCATGCGGTCTACCGGGCATGGGGGTACCCAGACATCGGGCACGGCCAGCCCTCGCCGGCCTCCCCCCTCCTCACCGTGATGCTCCGCGCCACCCGCAGACCGGCACCACCACGGCGGCCCGCCGCCCGACCTGTGGGGGCCGGCCGCCGTCCTAGGCTCGCTGACGAATAGCGTCCACCTGCGCACATGTTGCTCGGGACATGCGAGGGTTCCCCTGTCGAACTCGTCGAATGCCCAGAGCGGCAGGGTCTTCCCCCGCCTCGCCTTGGCGTGCGGTATGAAGAGGGTCAGTCACGCGGCGGGGAACCGCGGGGTTGGGGCGGAAGGGCTCAGTGGCGTTACAGCAGAGTTCGCGGGGCAAGCCAGACCCTGGTCTGGAGCAAGCCGCTGAATTTGGTGATCCACGGGCGATGATGCGTCTGGCCCGCTTCTTCGAACGCCGCGATCCCGAGCAGGCTCAACGGTGGCTTCATGATGCCGTTGAGGCCGGTGAGAGCGAAGCCATGTACCGTCTCGCTGAGCTCCTCACCGCACGACAGCCAGACCAAGCCCGACACTGGTACCGGCGGGCCGCGGAGGCGGAACACCACCAAGCCATGTACGCGATGGGCACGACGGGCGACGACCTCGAGGAGCGCGGTAGATGGCTGCGTCGCGCTGCCCAGAAGGGGCATGTCGACGCGATGCTGGACCTTGGCCGCGCTCCGTGATCGGGAGTTGCCCGAAGAGGCGGAACGCTGGCTCCGCGCAGCGGCCGAGGACGGCGGCGAGCAGTGGGTCGAGCCACTCGACCCGGCCAAGATCGATGCCGGCCTCGGTCCGCGGCACCAGGCCTGTCTCGATCTCGTGGCCCTGTTGACTGCGCAGGGCCGCCTCGATGAGGCAACCCAGTGGCGCGACCGCGCGAAGCGCATCCTCAACTGGGAGTCAAACGTAAATCGCTCGTTCTTCAGACGAGCGGGCACGGGGACGGTCGTGGTGACCGCCGTGGTCGCGACCGCTGTCATCCCCTTCGTACAGGCCCTGATCTCCAAAGCAGCCGAGGACGCGTACGGGCAAGCACGCGCGCTGGTCCAGCGCATGCTCCGCCGGTCCTCCCCTCAGCACGAGGCCGGCAACGGGGCGACGCTGCTCATCACGGACGACCCCGACGCACACATCACCTTGTGCTTGTGGTCAGACGTCACGGACGAGGCCTTGCGGGCCCTGGCTTCTCTTGATCTCGACGAGCTGACCGCCCAGCGGCCCGACCGTGGCCGGATCTGGTCTGGAACCCGGCCAATTCAAGGTGGCAGATCCGCGGCGACCAGCGAGATCAGTAAAGGATCGCCCGCTGTCCGGCGAGCAATCGGTGCCACGATGAGGCGGAGCCAGGCCGTTCCGTCACCTCACGGTCCGCATGTCGTCGGTGCGCTTCCTATTGAGGCCAACCAGCACTCGGCCGCTCTCGCAGCTCAGGCGTCCGCGGCGTTGGCCGCCGAGGCACGCCTTCACCGAGGAGAAGGGCATCGTTGACGAGTCCTTCACCTGCGTCGCCATCACCGAGACGCACGCGCCCCCCGGCGGCACGTGGCCTGGCTGCCGAGTGGCCGGTAGTTCCCGCCGGTCACTCGGCAGCGGCTCGCAGATCCGCTGCCGTCAGCAGCGACAACTGCCTGATGCCCGCGGCCGCGAGGGCATCGGCAACTTCGGCGAGACGGCAGGTGTCATACGGCTTGGCCTGCTTGCGCACGAACGCACAGAGGAGACCCGTATGCCGGCCGAGCGCGGTCACGACAGGAATGCCGCCCATCTCCAGACCCGCCAACACCTCCGTGTCGGACGGCACCAGCGGCGCCAGCCATGGCCTGTCGTTCGTAGGGCTGGCGAGCGCCGAGCCGAGATCGCCCGCGACCGTGCTGTCAGTGCCCGGTGGCAGGATCGACCCGGTGATCCGTTCACGGACAGGGGTCTATGTCGTGACGAGTACGTACGAGTGGCCGCGCGGGGCTCTTGTCGTCGACGAGTTGCAGGTCCAGGTGGAGCGCCCGCAGCGAAGCGAGGACGTACGACCTGGGCGGGCGGCGAGCGATCGGCCAACGGGCGGCCTTGGACCCAGCGCTCGGGAAGGGGCCGCCCTGCCATGTCTGCGCTGGGCCATCCGGGTGTTGGTTTTACCGCCGGGAGCCAGCAACGTTTGTTGGTCACCGCTGGAAACGCTCCGTCAGCGACAAGAAACATGTCGCTGAGTTCTGGGAGCGCCCCCGGTACTTGCCTCCGGCCGTCTCGTTTGCTGGTCGGCTCGGAATAGTGATCACGCCCCGGACTCCAGATCTCTGACCCCAGCCGCGAACTTGGCAGGGTAGGTCCGGAGCGCGTCAGGCGTAACCCCGCCCCCGATGGCGCCGCCGCGTACCTCGCTGTCCGCCGACCTCACCACTGAAACCGACTGCCCGAGAGGACCTAACACCTGATGTCCATATGGCCTTCTATCGTTGCCGTACTCGGTACCCTCGCCGGTGCCCTGACCGCCGGACTCCTTCAGCACCGTTCGGCACGCACCGCACGCGCCGAGGAGCGCGCCGACAGCCACCGCCAGGACCAGCTCGGTGCCGTCACCGACTTCGCGGCAGCCCTGGACGCGCACCGCTCGGCGATGTTCCATCGGGAGCGTCTGGCCCTGACCGAGGCAGGCACCGAGCACCAGCTGGAGGCCCAGACGAGGTCCCACGACACCCGGGCGGCAATCACCGCGCCCCACATCCGCCTTCAGGTCTTGGTCCCCGAGCTGGCCGGCCCCGCCCAGCAGGCCGCAGATGCCACGTACGCGCTGCGCAAGGCCATCGACCGGCCCGAGCTGGACGCCCGGCGGCATGCGGCCAAGGAAGCTTCCGTCGCCTTCATCGCTGCGGCCGCCACGCTGCTGAGCCCCAACAACCGCTGACTGAGGGCGATGAGTTGGTGTGCGGCCACCTCGCTGACTTCTCGGAGGAATGGGCCACTGGCCGCCGCGGACGAGGTCTTCAACTGACGCTTGCACGGAAGTGTGGTCATAGTCTCCGACTTGGCGGGTCTGAGTAACTTCACCGATCTGAAGTCCAGCCGCGCGGACACGCTGCACGCCCTGAAGGCCCTCTACACCGTGGTCGAGCTGACCCCGACCCCGCCCGGCGGCGTGGCCGCACGCGCCCAGCGCCTCGCGGCCCAGTCCCGCGAGCGTGCCCAGGCACCCCCGCTCATGGCCGACCGCCCGCACAGCGACGACCGCGCTGCCGAGCAGAGGCAGACACCGCACCAGCAAGCGCCACGCACCGGGTCGTCCCTCCGCCCGACCTGAGCCGCAGCCGGGGCAGCGCGCACCCCACGGTGCCGGGCCACCCACTGCTGCGGGACGCCCCCGGCATGCAGCGGCGCCACACTCCTTGCCAGCAGCGCGCTGTCGCCGGGCTTCCTGCGGCGCGCCCCCTGCCAGCGAGGCACAGACCGCAGACCATTGTCGCGGTGTCAGGCCTGCGCCAGCACCTTCTCGCTCTCCTCGCCCGCCGAGGTACCAGCCACCTGGCCTGCCGGCGACGGGGTGGTGTCCGCCTCCTGCCCGGCGGACCCGGTCTGTTGCTGCAGTGTGTAGTACACGGTCCTTCCCTGCTTCGTCCGCTCGATGCGGCTCTTGGCGACGAGGCGCTCCAGGGTGTTGCGCACGGTGTTGACGTCACGGGCCCGCACGGGGAACTGCTGTTCCAAGGCGACGGTGGCTTCGGCCGCGGTGCGCGGTTCACCGGAGGCCCTGTCCAGGACGGGCTACCGACGGAATTCGCTGACCTGTGGAAACGCGGCCCGTGTCGTGTGGATTTCCCGTGCTGAGGTGTGAGGATTCCCGGGTTTCCACGATCGGGAGTTACACCGAACGATTTACATTCCCCCGGCAGGGATCCGATGGTGCGACTTTCCACCCGGGCGAGCGCGCACGACTTCAACTGGCATCGTGCAGGGCGAGTTGTGCGCGGCAGCTGTGCCGGGGATGCTGACTTGTCCAGTGCTGTTAGAGAAGCCAAGAGGGAGTCCATGGCCGTGATACGGGGGAGCGACGTCCTTGAGGCGTCGCAGGTGCGGATCTATTCGGCCGCCGGTGAGGTGATCGGCGCAGGCTTCCTCGTCGCTGACGATGTGGTGTGCACGTGCGCCCATGTTGTTGCGGAGGCGCTCTGCGTCCCAGATGCCACAGAGCAGGCGCCCTGCACACCGTTGGACCTCGATTTTCCGCTGTTGGCGGGCCGCCCCCGGGCGCGGGCGACCGTGGTGTCCTGGCGGCACGGGGGGAGCGACGTCGCCCTGCTGCGGTTCAACGCGGAAGTCCCGGGTGCACGGCCAGCGCCGCTCGCCGAGGGGACCGACGTCTGGGGACATACGTTTCGGGCATTCGGCTACCCAGCCGATGCCGATGACGGTGTATGGGCCTCAGGCACCCTCCGTGCCGGGCAGGGATCGGGCTGGTTGCAGATGGAGGCCGATGCTTCTGGACCACGCATTGCGGAAGGGTTCAGCGGGGCGCCGGTCTGGGACGACGCGCAGGACGGCGTCGTCGGGATGACGGTGGCCGAGCAGCAGGGCGAGCGCACCGCGTACCTGCTGCCGTCGACCGAACTGGTCGACGAGGGGACGCTTCCGCCGCGCTGCCCGTTCCAAGGGCTCGCGGCGTTCACGGAAAACGACGCGGAGTTCTTCCACGGCCGCGACAACGACGCCGGCCGCGTGCACCGCGCTGTGCGCTCGCGGCCAGTGACGCTGGTGGCCGGGCCCTCGGGATGCGGGAAGTCGTCCCTCGTACGGGCCGGGGTGCTGCCCCGGCTGCACGCCGAAGGCATGAGTGCCTACGCGATACGGCCGGTGACCGGGGCGCGGGCGGCCACCGTGCTCGCGCGGGCGTTGACCGGGGTGCTGGAGCCGGAGCTCAGCGAGGTCGATCGGCTCGCCAAGGCCGAAGATTTGGCGAGGCTACTCGACGGAGGCGACGGGGTGGTTGCCGAACTGCGCAGCAGGATCCTCGCGTGTTCCGGTACCGCCGGGCACGTCCTCTTCGTCGACCAGCTCGAGGAGTATGTCGTCGCCGACCCTGCCGCCGCCCGTGAGCTGTTAGCTCTCATGGCCGAGCTCGCGGGCCCTGATGGCGCGGCAAGCGTGAGTGGCAGTGGTGCTGCTGGCTTACGGATCGTTGCTACAGCGCGCCCCGACTCTCTCGACCTGCTTGTCACCGCCGATACTTCTGACCTGGTCAGCGACTCTGTGCAATTCCTTGCGCCACTGGCGGCCGACGACCTTCTGCACGCGGTGACCGGCCCGGTGGCCGCAGTGCCGGGGCTGTGGTTCGAGCCCGGGCTGCCCGAGAGGATCGTTGCGGACGCGGGCGACGAGCCGGGGCGGATGCCACTGGTTCAGTTCGCTCTGACGGAGCTGTGGAAGCGGCGTACGCGGTCCACGCTCACGCACGCCGCCTACAACGAGCTCGGTGGAGTCGCAGGCGCTCTCGTTGGGTATGCGGACGACGCGCTCGCCGGGCTGAAATCTACCCAGCAGGACAGCGCCCGCCGGCTGTTCGTGCAGCTGGCCCGGCCCGGCGACGGTGACACCTTCCCCCGCAGCCCGGTCCGAACCGCGGACCTTGCCCCCGAACTCCTCGACCTGGCCCGGGAGCTGGCCCCCAGCAAGCTCGTCGTGCTCTCTCACGCCTCTGGGGCCGCAGAGCCGGAGGAGATCGTTGAACTCGCACATGAAGCGCTGACCGCCCTCTGGCCACGCCTGAGGCAATGGCTCGTCGACTCCAGGGACTTCCGCCTGTGGCAGGAACAACTCCGGACCGACCTGCGCCGCTGGCAAGCACAAGGCGGCGAGCCCGCCCGCCTGCTGAGCGGGACCGACCTGGCCGAGGCCACCCACAGGCTGGCCGAAAACTCCGAGGACATTTCCGCCGACGAGCGCGGCTACATCCATCTGAGCCGCCGCCGTTCCCGTCGCGGCGCCCGCCTCAAGCAGGCAGCCGTCGGAGCTCTAGCAGCCCTCACCGTGCTCGCCGTCGTACTTGCCTTCTCCACCTGGCAGAGCCTCCAGCGCACCGAACAACAACTGCGCATCCAGGCCGCGGGCCTGCTCGCCCAGGCCGCTGAGGACCGCCCGGGCAGCGACCCCGCCACCGCGCTGCAACTCGCCCTGGCCGCGTGGAACACCCGGCAGACCACCGCAACCCGCCAGGCCCTGCTGCACCAGTACACGCGCGAGCAATACCTGGTGGGCAGCTACCCCTCCGTGTGGCAGGGCCGCGTCACCGGCATGGACGCCACCCCGGACGGCCGCACCCTCGTCGTGCGGTCGAGGCCCAGCGGCGGCAGCCGTCTGACGATCACCGCGGTCAGCGGAGTCCTCCAAGGAAAGCCCAAGGCACGACAGCTGAACGGCGTCCCGGAAGGAATGGTGCTGAAGACGGCCATCAGCCCGGACGGCCGCTTCTTCGCCGCGTCCGGAGGCGAAGGGCTACAACTGTGGCGACTGGACGACCCCCAGCACCCCACCGTCCTCCACCTTGGCAACCACGAACTACCTGAGAAGGCCGGAGCCTCCCTGGACTTCAGCAGTGACGGAATGCGACTGCTGCTGACAATGGACGACAACTCCATGGAGTGCTTCAACGGCACCCAGCGGTGCATCCCCGCCTTCGCCGAGGCATGGAACATACCCTCCGGCACCCGGATCCACGTACCGGGCGGAATCGTCCCTGAGACCGGGCTGAAGGAGGCCGCGTTCACCGAGGACGCGGACACCGTCGCGACGATCAGCTACACCCATAAGCAACTTCGCCAACGTATCGAGGTCAGAGACTTCACCACCGGCCGACTGCGGTATACCTACACCACCTCGGACGCGGGCGGTGCAGAGCTGCAAGACGGCGGTGAACTCCTTGTCCGGACGGACACCACCCACCCATACGCGCTAGCGCTCAGTACCACACCTGGCCACAAGACCGCACTGCCCACAAGCGGGAGTGGCCCGGACGCCACCTCGCGGTACGGCGTCGACAACACAGCGGTCACCTCCTACGCCGGGCCCACGGACGGAGGCTACGCCGAGCCGACCCTGACCGATCTGCGCACTGGGCACACCTACCGCACCCGCATCCCGACCTCGGGCGACACCCCCGCCGCGTACACAGGTGTCGCGGCGGTGCCGCGCACGGGTGGCGGCCTCACCGTCCTCGTGCCCGTCGGCACGACGCTGATGGCGGTGCGCGCCGATCCGGCGGGCGGCGAACGGTTCGAGGCCGACACAGGGAATTACAGCCTGTCGCCGGACGGGCGCTACATCGCCCTGGCCACCGACCGGCGCCTCGAGGTCCTCGACGCCTCCCGCACCCGCCACCAATCGGTGTCACTGCCCATGCCTGCCGAGACGGTGCACTGGATACCCACGTGGACGGCCGACTCGAAGCGGATCGTGGTATGGGGCCAGAGCGGTAACCTCTACCGGTCGTACTCTGTGCAGAACCTCCACGACAGTGTGCCGCTCGACGACGTCATGCCGAAGGCGAAGGCACTGGATCGTGTCACTGAGTGGCGGGGCGGCGAAGTGGACAGCGTCGCAGCATTGCAGGGCAGCGAGATCGTTCTGTTGACGGTGGAGGGTAGGCTCGCCCGCGTCGACGCCGCCGACTCGGGCATCCGCACCCAGCCCTTCCTTGTCCATCCCGCACCGAACTGGGCTGGCATCCTGACCGGCGACCTCTTTGCACACGTCCAGCTGATTGCCCGACCAGGGCACCCCGGACAGGTTGCCGCAGTCACGATGACGGGAAACCAGCGCGGCGAGATCCTGCTATGGGATGTTCGTGCACCCCGACGCATCGCCACACTGCCAGGGCCAGCCATCAGCGTTCCGTTCGGCACCGTCTACTCCTACACTAGTGCGCTTGCCTTCGACACGGACGGCTCGCATCTCGCCGTGCAGAACACCGACGGGCAGGTCCACGTCTGGGACGTCGACCGAAGGAAGCAGCTGGCCGGCAGCGTGCCCCGCCGCACCAACGACACCCTGGTCGGTTTCGGCCCCGGCGACAGCGTCGTCACTTACCTGGTGGCCAAGAAGCAGGTCCAGATCTACGACCTGACAAGCGGCGAATCCAACACTGTGGCAATCGAGGGCGGAGACTGGATCACAGGCTTCGTACACGGTCACCGCCTGACCATCGACACCGGCCGCCTGCGCCAGACCTTCGACCTTCGCCCCGACATCCAATTCCACACCCTGTGCGACGCCGTAGGACGTGACTACACCAAAGCCGAGCGCAAGCTGCTGCCGAAGGGAACCCCGTCGAAGGCGCCCTGCACCTGATAGCCCCCGCTGGCAGGCGAATTCCAGGGGTCGTTGCAACACAGTGATCAACTGGCTGTGGCCAGGAGCTTAGCGAGGCGCGGGGGGGGGGGTTTTCAGACGGGCGGGTTGGGTGGGGGGGGGGTAATCTGA
>NZ_JBSFHY010000032.1:0-123664 GCF_053597295.1 Streptomyces sp. NPDC001450 | reverse complement strand
AACTCGTACCACGACCCGTACAGGGCCCGCTCCCGCTCCACGAGCAGCGGCATCGCGTCGGACGCGGTGACCAACTCCCGCAACGGGTGACGGGACAGCACCGCGTCCACCTCCGGCGACAACGCGGCCTTCAGGCGGTGGTGCACCGACAGCGTGTCGTCGCCGAGAGCCCGCGCCGCGGCCAGGACCAGGTCCCGCTGCGGCCCCTTGGGCACTCCCGCGGTCGCACGCTCGTAGAGGTCGGCGCCCTCCTCCAGGACCAGGCCGGTGTCGATGCCCGCCGGGATCTTGACGGAGGCGGTGTGCCGCCAGGTCGCCAGCGGATGGCTCCACGCCTCCACACGGAAGGTCCAGCGGCCGGTGGCGTCCGGGGTGACCTCCGCACCCCACAGGTCGCTGCCGGGGGACAGTTCGCGCATCGGGGTCCAGGGGCCACGGCGGCCCGTCGGATCACGCAGGACGACGTTGGCGCCGACGGCGTCGTGCCCCTCGCGGAACACGGTGGCCGTGACCTGGAACGTCTCTCCGGCCACCGCCTTCGCCGGGCGCCTGCCGCACTCCACGGCCGGCCGGACGTCTCGTACCGGTACACGGCCGATGGCCGGGGTCCTGCGCATGGATCTCACCTCCGCCGTGCGCGAAGCCGGGCCTCCGGCCCGGCTTCGCGATCCGAGAAAACGGTTCGGCTGCTGCCGCCCCGTGGGGATTGCCGAGTACGGTGCCACGTCAGGGGCTTGGCGCCGTGGAACGCCGCTCCGGTGGTGGTGCCCGCCGGGCCGCCCGGCCCGACTGCGGCCGCCCGTCCTGCTCGCGCAGATAGCCGGCCAGGCTGGAGCGCAGATAGCGCTCCGCCGCGTCTGCTGCCTCCCGGGCGCAGCGCTTTCCCATCAGCACGCACAAGGTGTAGCCCGAGTCCTCGAAAGTGGCCCGGACCGTGCGGTCGTGGGGCTTGGCGAGCATCACGCGCTCCCACGCCCGGTAACGCCGCAACTGCCGGGCCACTTCGGCCTTGGCGGGTAGCAGCATGACCCTCTTCACCTTCCACGCTCTCGACTGGGCGCGTTCCCGACGGTCGGGTGGTGTCCGCGCAGGGGAGGGCACGGCACCGTTACGGCGATCGAGGCTTTCACTCATGGTGCACGCACGGCCACGCAACGTCCTGTTGGATCTTCAACCATCCGCCGTTCGAGAGGCTCGTGTTGCACGAATGGCGTAGTGACCCCACTGTGGAGGTGACTCAGAAGCGATCGGCGCTCACGCTCGGTGTCCGGAACACTCCCGGACAGCGGCACGGGGAGCGGGAGCTTCGCGGGTGAGGAGCAAGCGACGATGAAGACCGCAGTGCCCTGCTACTACCACCTGGACGTGGAAGTCAGCCCGGAACGGGTGGGACAGGTCAGCCGCATCCTGGCCGCCCATCTCCGCTACTGGGACCTCGAAAACCTCGTGGTCCCCGTCTGTCACGGTGCCGAACTGCTGCTGCGCGCGATCGACGAGCACGCCTCGGACAAGGACACGTCGATCGAGATGTGGTGGAACGGCCAGCATCTCATCACGGCCGTCGGCGGCGACGACCGCGACCTGCGCCCGGACCAGGACCTGCGGGCGTGCCTGGCGGACATCGCCGCCATGAGCGACGGCTGGGGCTGCTGTGCCTCGGACAACGGCGCCAAGATCATCTGGTTCTCGCAGCGCGCCCGCTCCGGCGAGCGGGTCCCGCTGGTCCCGACGGCCCCGGCGCCGAGCCTGAGCCAGGGGCTTCAGGTACCCCGCGAGCTCCCGGTGCTCGCCCTGGCCGCCCCGGCGACCACTGTGGACGGCGTCCTGGACGGCGTCCTGGAGGGCGCCCGGTGACGGCACGGAAGTCCCGGAAAGGGGTGCCCGTCTGGAGCGGGCACCCCTACCCGTTGGGCGCCGTCTTCGACGGGCAGGGCACCAACTTCGCTCTGTTCAGCGAGGTGGCCGAGCGCGTCGAGCTGATCCTGGTCGACGACGCCGGCACCGAGCGCCCCGTCCCCCTGAGCGAGGTCGACGGCTTCGTGTGGCACGCCTACCTGCCCGGCGTCGGGCCGGGCCGGCGCTACGGCTACCGCGTGCACGGCCCCTGGCAGCCGAACCTCGGCCACCGGTGCAACCCGGCGAAGCTGCTGCTCGACCCGTACGCGCGGGCGGTGGACGGCCAGATCGACAACCACGCCTCGCTCTACGAGCGCGCGGCGGACGGCCCCTCCCCGGGGGACAGCGCCGGCCACTCGATGCTGGGCGTGGTCACGGACCCGTACTTCGACTGGGGCGACGACCGCCCGCCGCGGCACGCGTACGCCGACTCCGTCATCTACGAGGCCCACGTGCGGGGCCTGACCCGCACCCACCCGGACGTCCCCGAGCGGCTGCGCGGCACCTACGCGGGCCTCGCGCACCCGGCGGTCCTGGACCACCTGACCTCGCTCGGTGTCACCGCGGTGGAGCTGATGCCGGTCCACCAGTTCGTGCAGGACGGCATCCTGCAGGACCGTGGCCTCGCCAACTACTGGGGCTACAACACCATCGGCTTCTTCGCTCCGCACAACGCCTACGCCGCCTTCGGCAGCCGGGGCCAGCAGGTCAACGAGTTCAAGGCGATGGTGAGGGCGCTGCACGCGGCCGGCCTCGAAGTCATCCTCGACGTGGTCTACAACCACACCGCCGAGGGCAACGAGATGGGCCCCACCCTGTCCTTCCGGGGCATCGACAACGCCTCCTACTACCGCCTGGTCGACGGCGACTGGGGGCACTACTACGACACCACGGGCACCGGCAACAGCCTGCTCATGCGGCACCCCTACGTACTGCAGCTGATCATGGACTCGCTGCGGTACTGGGTCACCGAGATGCACGTCGACGGCTTCCGCTTCGACCTCGCGGCCACGCTGGCCCGGCAGTTCCACGAGGTGGACCGGCTCTCGGCCTTCTTCGACCTGATCCAGCAGGACCCGGTGATCAGCCGCGTCAAACTCATCGCCGAGCCCTGGGACGTGGGCGAGGGCGGCTACCAGGTGGGCAACTTCCCGCCGCTGTGGTCGGAGTGGAACGGCCGTTACCGGGACGCCGTACGGGACTTCTGGCGGGCGGAACCCGGCTCGCTCGGCGAGTTCGCCTCCCGGCTGACCGGCTCCTCCGACCTGTACCAGCACAGCCGGCGCCGGCCGCGGGCGAGCGTCAACTTCGTGACGGCACACGACGGTTTCACCCTCCGCGACCTCGTGTCGTACAACGACAAGCACAACGAGGCCAACGGCGAGGGCAACCGGGACGGCGAGAGCGCGAACCGGTCCTGGAACTGCGGCGTCGAGGGCGACACCGACGACCCGGCCGTCCTCGAACTCCGCGCCCGCCAGCAGCGCAACTTCCTCGCGACCCTGCTGCTGTCCCAGGGCATACCGATGCTCAGCCACGGCGACGAACTCGGCCGCACCCAGCGCGGCAACAACAACGCCTACTGCCAGGACAACGAAGTCTCCTGGACCGACTGGAAGTTGACGGACGAGCAGCGCATCCTCACGGACTTCACCCGGTACGTCATCAACCTGCGCGCCCAGCATCCCGTGCTGCGCAGGCGCCGCTTCTTCCGCGGCGAGACCGCGACCAACGCCAAGCAGCCGCTGCCCGACCTGATGTGGCTGCGGCCCGACGCCCGCGAGATGACCGCCCGGGACTGGCAGCGCGACGACGCCCACTCGGTCGGCGTGTTCCTCAACGGCGACGCGATCGCCGAACGCGACCCCTACGGCCGCCGTGTGCTCGACGACTCCTTCCTGCTGCTCCTGAACGGCTACTGGGAGCCCGTCGACTTCCGCCTCCCCGACGAGTCCTACGGCGAGCGCTGGACGACCCTGATCGACACCGCCGATCCGGACGCCATCCCCGACGAACGCGAACGCAAGGCAGGCACCCGGCTCCGCGTGGAGCCCCGTAGCCTGATCCTGCTGTCGCGGCCGTCGCACAGCGGGGCACGGGCCGACGGAGGCCGCCGCCGGTGACGTGATGTTGGATGGTGGTATGGCGAAACGGCACGGGAAGCAGGGGCCGCTCCCCGGGGCGCCCGAGAGCATCGTCCTGCTGGCGACACCGGACGGCTGGCGCCACAGCATCCGCACCGCGGACGGCGGGACGCTCTGCGGGCGCCTCGACGGGGTCCCGGCCGAGGCGGAAGCCGAAGCGGCGCAGGCCGCTGCCGGCGCGCTGCTCAGGGACCTCGCCGGCGGCGCCGGCGTCGAGGTGACCTGGGACGCGTTCCCGGAGCCGGCCTCCTGGGCCGGTCGTGTCGGACCGGTCCGCTGAGGCTGCTCAGCGGGAGCGGCGGGACGTGACCGTGAACTGGGCTCCGTCCGGGTCCCGGAGGATCGCCTCGTCCTCCTCCTCGCTCAGGACGCTGCCGCCGTGCTTCTCGGCCGTCCGCGCGCAGCCAGCCACGTCGGCCACCGCGAAGTGGATCTGCCAGTGCGGCCGTACGGAGGGGTCCGGGGCCGACTCCACCGCGCCCGAGTCGATGCGTGCCACCACGTCACCCCGGCTGCGCAGCACCACCTCGCCGCCCTCGTACTCGACCTCGCAGCAGCCCGGTTTGCCGGAAGCCCAGCCGAGGATCTCGCCGTAGAAGAGCGCGGAGTCGAAGGCGTTACGGGTGTGCAGCCGGATGAAGGTGGGGGCGGCGCGCCGCCAGGCCTCCCAGTTGCCGACCAGCTCGCCCTCCCAGATCCCGAAGGTGGCCCCGTCCCGGTCGGCGAGCAGCGCCGCCCGCCCCGGCGGGAAGGACAGGGGCCCCACCGCCGCCGTACCGCCGCGCTCCCGGGCCCGCGACGCGGCCTCGTCCGCGTCGGGCACGGCGAAGTACGGGGTCCAGGCCACCGCCATCTGCCACATGGCGGCGACCGCGGCGATCCCGGCGACGGGCACACCGTCGGCCAGCGCGATCCTGAAGTGCTCGCCGAGTTTGGCGCCGCGCCACCGCCAGCCGAACAGCGCTGAGTAGAACTCCTGGGTGGCCTTCAGGTCGCGGCTGGTCAGGCTCACCCAGCACGGGGCACCGAAGACGGAGTGAGTGGAGATGATGTCCCTCGTCCTCGGTCCACCGCTGGCAGGCGTGTCATCGTTCATGGCAGTCGCGTCCTGGTCTCGGGGTCCGGCGCCCACCGGTCTGGCACCAGTGTCCAACCGGAACCGGGTGCGGTGCCTGTCGAGTACCCCGGTGGCGGGGGGCCAGGCGGGTGAGCACGATGGAGGCATGGGAGAGAGGGAGCCCGACCGGATCGCCGAGCTGCAGGCCGAAGTGGACCAGCTGAAGGAGGCCGTGGCCTCCCACGCTGTCATCGACCAGGCCATCGGGATGATGGTCGCCCTCGGTCGGGTGACGCCCGACCAGGGGTGGGAGGTGCTGAAGGACATCTCCCAGCACACCAACATCAAGCTGCGCAACATCGCGGAGCTGATCCTCATCTGGGGGCGCCGGGGCGACATCCCGCCCGCGATCCGTGCCGCGCTGGAGGACGCCCTGGACCGGCATGGGCCTGTCCAGATCCCCGGGGCCGCCGAGGCCATCCCCGCCCGCACGGAGGAGAGCCCCGGCAGCGTGGAGGACTGAGGGCTCAGCCCGCCTCGGCGAGGTGCTCAGCCGACTCCGCGAGGTGCTCAGCCGGCCTCCGCGAGGTGCTCGGCCGGCGCCTCCGTGAGCAGTTCCTCCCGCAGCCGCTCGAAGCAGCCGCTGAGCAGCCGGGAGACGTGCATCTGCGAGATGCCCAGCTGCTGGGCGATCCGGCTCTGCGTCATCCCGTCGAAGAACCGCAGGTAGAGGATGGTGCGCTCACGTTCGGGCAGCGCCTGGAGGCACGGTTTGACCGCGGCGCGGTCGACCACGAGGTCGAAGCCGGGGTCCGCCTCGCCGAGCGAGTCACCGAGCGCGTACCCCTCCGTCCCGGACACCTCGGCGTCCAGCGACAGGGCCGAGAAGCACTCCAGGGCCTCCATACCGGTGCGCACCTCGGCCTGGCTGAGCTTCGTGTGCGCGGCGATCTCGGCGACGGTGGGAGCCCGCCCGGGCGTGGTCTGCGCCAGTTCCTTGAGGGCGACGCGGACCCGGTTGCGAAGATCCTGCACCCGGCGCGGCACATGCAGTGTCCACATGTGGTCGCGGAAGTGGCGTTTGATCTCACCGGTGACCGTGGGCACCGCGTACGCCTCGAAGGCCCGGCCACGGTCCGGGTCGTAGTGGTCGACGGCCTTCACCAGGCCGAGGGCGGCCACCTGGTACAGGTCCTCCAGGGACTCCCCGCGGCCCCGGAACCGTACGGCGATCCGCTCGGCCATGGGCAGCCACAGCCGGACCAGCTCGTCCCGGAGCGCCCGACGCTCGGGTCCGTCCGGCAGCTGTGCGAGCCGCTCGAAGGACTCGGTCGTGTCCGGGGCGTCGTCATGGGGATGAGGCTTCGTGCTGCCGGTGACAGGCATAGCGCGCACTTCCCTCAGCGGTTGCTGGATCGGGGCGTGCCTCCTGTCCGAAGCACTGTTGTGCGGATTCCCGCTGGCGAATAGATCAAACAATTCGGTAGATACCGGACGCGAAGGGGAATGCTCCCGGCTGCTCTTCACCGCCTCTTGAAGAGCGATACCTCTGTAACAGAGGTAATCATCAGGGGTGGAAACCGATTTCCCCGAGGAGCTGGCCGACGCATTCGTACGGATCCAGCGGCTGATCCGGCGCAGGCTGCGCGGCGGGCTGACCCTGCCTCGGCTCCGCGGTGCCGAGGTGGAGCTGCTGCGGCTGGTCGAGGGCCGGCCCGGCATCGGCATCTCGGAGGCCGCCCGGGCCCTGCACCTGGCGGGCAACTCCGTGTCGACCCTGGTCAACCACCTCGTCCGGGACGGCTACCTGGTCCGGGAGACCGACGCCGCCGACCGGCGGGCCGCCCGCCTGGTGCTCACCGAGGCCGCCGAGCAGCGGCTCGGGGACTGGCAGCGTCGCCGGGCCGAACTGCTCGGCCGCCATGTGGCCCGGCTGGACGAGGCCGACCGGGAGGCCCTGCTCGCGGCGCTCCCGGCGCTGCGCAAACTGGCCGCCACCCTGTACGAGGAGGCCGAGGAGACATGACGAGCGCCCCCTCCGCCCCGCCCGCCGAAGCCGTCGCCTGCACCCGCCTCGCCCACTCCTTCGGGGACACCAGGGCGGACACGACGTCGCCAAGGAGCGCATGGCGGTACGCCGCCTCCTCGGCTACGTCCCGCAGCAGCTGTCAGCCGACAGCGGGCTGACCGCACGGGAGAACGTCGCCCTGTCCGCCCGGGTCTTCGGCGTGCCGCACCGCGAGCGCGCCGAGCGCGTCGCCCAGCGGGACGCGGGCATCCTGAACAAGCTTCTCGTCACGCCGCCCCCGCGCTCGGTGCTGATCACCGGCAAGGCGTTCGCGGCCGGAGTGAAGTCGCTGATCCAGGCCGTCGTCGTCATCCTCATCGCCGCCCTGCTCGGCGTGGCCCTCACCTGGAACCCGCTGAAGCTGCTCGGCGTCGCCGCGGCCTCCTCGCCGCTCGGCCGGCTGGCTCGTTGATCTTGCCGCGGAGTGACATGCGGCACGCAGGCGCACCCCGCCCGAGACCCCGGTGACGGGATTCTTCCTGCGCAGCGCTTGATCACCGATCAAAGCGGGCGAACCCCCTGGCCACAGCGCATTCTGCTCATTTGACAGTGCGCTGAGCGCACAGATAGACAGCAGCTCTCCGAGGTCGAGAGGGGCACTGTGTACGAGCCGAACGTGGTCGGGGACTGGCACGAGTATGACGAGCATGCCGGTCTGCGGGTCCGCGTCCACCGCCTGGAGGCGGCCGAGCCGCCGCGCGGACGTGACGACGCCGCGGCCGGGCTGACGTACTTCAGTGTCCGGGTGACGGTCGAGAACCGCGGTGCACGGCACTACGGCATCCATCTCGAGGACGGTCAGATGGACATCCGGGTCGGCCCGGACGGGGAGGGCGCGTTCATCGACTGGCGCAACTCCCAGTTCATCGAGGGCTTCGACGTCTATCCGCTGCGCCGGGCCACCGCCGTGCTCTACGCGGCCGCTCCGGAGGCAGCCCTCACTCACGTGGACGTGCAGGTCCAGCTGCGGGTGGACGAGGAGTGGGCCGACCGCAGGCTGTGGGCGGGCGGCATCGGCATGCTGGAGGCGACCACGGCGGCCGCCACCGCGGGCACCGGGCTGGGCGGCCTGGCCCACCAGGTCAGCGCCTTCCTGAAGGACCAGGCGGTGAAGGACCAGACGGAGCCCGGCACCGCCTGACCCGGGTCAGTGCGGGATGCCGTCGATGATCTCCCGGGCTCCCTGCCGCAGCAGCGCCACCGCGACCGAGGTGCCGAGCGTGGCCGCGTCCAGCCGGCCCGCCCACTCGTGGGCGTTCAGCCGCGTCTTGCCGTCCGGGGTGAACACACAGGCCCGTAGGGAGAGTTCACCGCCGCGGTCCACGTGTGCGTAGCCGGCGATCGGGCTGTTGCAGTGCCCCTGCAGCACGTGCAGGAACATCCGCTCGGCCGTGGCCTCCCGGTGCGTGGCGGGGTCGCCGAGCCCGCTGACCGCGTCGATCAGCTCGGTGTCGCCCTCCCGGCACTGCAGGGCGAGGATGCCCGCGCCGATCGGCGGCATCATCGTCTCCGGGGACAGCACCTCGCTGATCACGTCCTGGCGGCCGATCCGCTCCAGACCGGACACCGCGAGCAGCAGTGCGTCCGCCTCACCGGCGGCCAGCTTCTCCAGCCGGCGGTTGGCGTTCCCGCGGAACGGCACGCACTCCAGGTGCGGGTGCGTGGCGGCCAGTTGGGCGACCCGGCGCACCGAGGAGGTGCCGATCCGGGTGCCGGCCGGAAGTTCGTCGAGGGTGAGCCCGTCCGGGTGCACGAGCGCGTCCCGGATGTCGTCCCGCTTCAGGAACGCGGCGAACACCGTGCCGGCGGGCAGCGGCCGGTCGGCGGGCACGTCCTTGACGCAGTGCACCGCGAGGTCCGCCTCCCCGGCCAGCAGGGCCGCGTCCACCTCCTTGGTGAACGCCCCCTTGCCCTCGACCTTGGACAGGTCGCCGAGCCACTTGTCACCCGTGGTCTTCACGGGTACGACCTCGGTGCGCACCCCCGGATGCAGCTCGCCCAACTCGGAGCGCACGCGCTCGACTTGGGCGAGAGCCATCGGTGAGTCGCGGGACACGATACGGATCAGTTCCGGGACGGACATGAGGGACACGATAGACCCTCGGGCGTGATGCCCCGTCATGTTCCCACTCGGAATCAGGAGTTCGGGTATGGGTCAGGCGTTCGGGTCGAAGGTGATCCCGGACGGCTTGGCCGAGGCCAGGTGGGAGGGGAAACTCGCGTCCTTGAGGCCGAAGTGGGCGCTGCCGAAGTCGTAGGCGCTGAGCTTGTCGCGCAGGCCCGCCGGATAGCCGTTCCAGCCGACCAGCGGCGGGTACTGCCAGGTGTGCTCGTGGTTCTCCGGCGGCTCGTCGTTCGCGTTGGCGAGCCGGAAGCAGTGCGTGCCGATGCCGTCCTTGTGGTACACGACCTTCGGGTGGCTGCCCTCGAATCGGACCTGGGAGACCGGGTGCACGGTGAACGAGCCGTGGTTGGACGTCGACACGTACCGCACCTGCCCGTCCTGTACCCACACCACCACGTGCTCCCAGTCGTGCCGGTGCCCGCCGATGCTGCTGCCGGGGAGCGCCTGGTCCTTCTCGAAGTACAGGCCGTACAGGTAGGCGCACCAGCCGTTGTTGCACTTGTAGCGCGAGTAGCTGTTGGTGTTGTCCAGGTCGGAGGCGTCGTGGCAGCTGCCGTTGAGGGCGCCCGTCGGCTTGAGGCCGCCGTTGACGGTGCCGTCCGGCCCGATCGCGGGCGTCGGGTAGCAGCCGTCGGTGTCGTAGTCGAAGGCGGGCTGGTACGTCAGCTCGCCCGGCTCGGCGTCCGCGGGCAGCGCGAGCGGCGGTGCGGCGAAGGCGGAGGTCGGGAAGGCGACGACGAGAGCGGCGGCACCGGCGAGCGCGGCGAGCCATCTGCCGCGCCGGACACGGGAAGCGGACGACGACACGCAGGACCTCCAACAGCGGTGGGGCGCAAGGGAGTTCAGCATCGCGGGTGGAAGCCGTGCTGCCAAGAGATCACACGCGTTCCATGCGTGAAGCCCCGCACAACACCTACTGCCGGTCCTCCGGGACGTCCGCCGCCGACTCCTCCGGGGTGAGGTCGGGGCGCAGCCGCAGCCACGACGGCTGGCGGAGCAGCCCGGCCCGGGTCCGGGTGCTGTAGCTGACCTCGCCGACCAGCCGGGGCAGCACCCAGCGGGCGTCCGCGATCCGCGGCACCGGGTCGAAGGGGCACTCGGTGCCGGCGGCGGCCCGCAGCAGCGCCGCCAGCTCCGTCCGCTCCGCCTCGCTCCAGCCGGTGCCCACCCCGCCCACGTAGCGCAGCCGGCCGCCGGCCCGCTGGCCGACCAGCACCGCGCCGGGCAGCCCGGTCAGCCGCCCCCGGCCCGGCAGCCAGCCGCCGACGATCACGTCCTCGCTGCGCATGTTGCGGATCTTGATCCAGGTGCGGGAGCGCACCCCGGGCTCGTACACCGAGTCCAGCCGCTTGCACACCAGCCCTTCGAGACCGTGCTCCCGGGTCGCCCGCAGCGCCTGGGCACCGTGCCCGGTCACCGCGGCCGGCGTCGACCAGTACGGTCCCGTCAGGCCCAGCTCCTCCAGCCGTGCCCGCCGCTCCGCGTAAGGGAGCCTGAGGAGCGGTCGCTCCAGGTAGGGCACGTCGAAGAGCACCAGGTGGACCGGCACCTGCGCGGCCCGGCGGGCCGCTCGCGCGGGGGAGTGGGCGAGGCCCATCCGGCTCTGCAGCAGCTGGAAGTCCGCCCGCCCCTGCTCGTCCAGGGCCAGCACCTCGCCGTCCAGGACGGCGGCCGCGCCGCCCAGGGCACCGCCGAGCGCCCGGAGTTCGGGGTAGGCGCCGGTGATCTCCTCACCGGACCGGGCGCGCAGCAGCACGCTGCCGTCGCCGGGCAGGTAGACCATCACCCGCTGACCGTCCTGCTTGGTCTCGTACGCCCACCGCTCGTCCTGGGCGGCGGGCGGCAGCTTGCCCGGGGTGGCGAGCATCGGCGGAATCAACGGCAGGGTCACGGCGGTCACGGCAGAAGGTGTCGACCGCACCCGGCACCCTCACGCGCCTTTCGCCACCGGTTCCCCTGAACGGGCCCCTCTGGTCGCCTCGGTCGCGGCCGGCGCCGACTGACGGGCCGGCACCAGGAGTTGGGCTCGGTCAGGGGAGGCTCACGCGTGCTGCAGGTGGGCGAGCACGGCCAGCACCCGGCGGTGTCCGCCGTCGCTGGGCGGCAGCCCCAGCTTCAGGAAGACGTTGCCGATGTGCTTGCTGACCGAGCGTTCGGTGATGACGAGGGTCTTGGCGATGGTGGTGTTGTCGTGGCCCTCGGCCGTCAGCTGCAGCACCTCGCGCTCGCGCGGTTTGCCGTGGGCCGGTCCGCGTCCCGGCCCGCACCACGGCGAGCGTCAGTTTCGCGCGGTCACGATGCTGGTCGCGTTCGCGGCCACGACCGCGCCGATGCCCGCCCACTCCGGCGCGCCGAGCCCCTGGCCGAGGACGATCCAGCCGACCACCGCCGCGAGCACCGGATTGACGCTCATGAACAGCCCGAACGTCTGCGCGGGCACGGTTCGCAGGGTGAGAAGGTCGGCGAGGTACGGCACGGCCGAGGAGAGTACCCCGGCGGCCATGGCGCACAGCACGGCCCCGGCCGTGGGCGTGTGTCGTACGGCGACGACGATGCCGGCCGGCAGGAAGGCCAGCGCCGACACCCCCGCGGCGGCGGCCGCGCCCTGGGCCCCGGGGATGCGGCGGCCGACGACCCGGTTGAGCAGGATGTACGAGGCCCAGCAGCAGGCCGCCACCAGGCCGAGACCCATGCCCACGTAGTCGGTGGAGGGCTGCGGACGCATCAGGACCACGACCCCGGCCGCCGCCAGCACCGCGCACCCCGCGTCCAGCCGGCGCCGGGACGCGGCCAGGGCGATGGCGAGCGGGCCGAGGAACTCCAGGGTCACCGCGAGACCCAGACCGATCCGGTCGACCGCGCTGTACAGGGTGAGGTTCATCGTGCCGAAGACCGCCGCGAGCAGCAGCACGGGCCACCACTGGCGCCAGGTGAAGGACCGAAGGCGCGGCCGGCCGACGGTCAGCAGGACCAGCGCCGCGACGTACTGGCGCATCGCGACCACGCCGAGGGGCCCGAGCACGGGGAAGGCCAGTGCCCCGATGGCCGCGCCGGTCTGGTTGGACAGGCCGCTGCCGAACATGGTGGCCACCCCGGCCGGCCGCCGGACCTGCGGCGCGGAGCCGGACGGGGTGGTGGGCGCGGTCCCGGCGGCAGGGCGTTCGAGAGCTTGAGGCATGCCCGGATGGTGCGCCACCAGGGTGCTTACGCAAAATGCATGCTCGGGTTCATCTATACGCTGAGCGTATGCATGACGCCGACATCGACCTGCGCCAGCTCCGCTGCCTCGTGGCCATCGTCGACGAGGGCACCTTCACCGACGCGGCCATCGCCCTCGGCGTCTCCCAGGCCGCCGTCTCCCGCACCCTCGCCTCCCTCGAACGGGCCCTGGGGGTACGGCTGCTCAGGCGCACGTCGCGCGCCGTGACCCCGACCGCGACCGGGCTGCGCGTGGTGGCGCAGGCCCGGCGGGTGCTCGCGGACGTGACCGAGCTGGTCCTGGAGGCCACCTCGGGGCAGGAGCGGGTGCGGATCGGTTACGCCTGGTCGGCGCTCGGCCGCCACACCGTGGCCTTCCAGCGGCGCTGGACCGCGGCGCATTCCGACACCGACCTGCACCTGGTGCGCGTCAACTCCCCGTCCGCGGGGCTGGCCGAGGGCGCCTGCGATCTCGCGGTCGTCCGCAGGCCGCTGGACGACCGGCGCTTCGACTCCGCCATCGTCGGCCTGGAACGGCGCCTGTGCGCGCTGGCCGCCGACGACCCCCTCGCCAGGCGCCGCTCGGTCCGGCTCGCCGACATCGCCGGACGCACCCTCTTCGTCGACCGCCGCACCGGCACGGCCACGCCGGAGCTGTGGCCGCCGGACGCCCGGCCGGCCGTGGCGGAGACGTACGACGTGGACGACTGGCTCACCGTCATCGCCGCCGGACGGGGTATCGGCGTGACGGCCGAGTCCACCGCGAACCAGTACCCGAGGCCCGGCATCGTCTACCGGCCGGTGCGCGACGCCGAACCCGTCGCCGTGCGCCTCGCCTGGTGGCGCGACGACCCGCACCCCGCCCACCAGGCCGTGCGCGAACTGCTCACCGAGCTGTACCGGGCGGGCTGAGGCGGCTGAGGAAGTATGAACAAAATTGTTGACAATCTTGTTTGGCTAGATTTACGTTCGACAGGCACTCACTCAGGGAGGGCACGATGCCGAAGGAAGCCCGTCCGACCACCGGAGAGCAGGCCAAACAGCATGCGCTCGCGCAGCTGCGGCAGGCGATCGCGCACGGCGAGATGGCACCGGCCCAGCGGCTGGTGGAGAACGAACTCGCCGAGCAGTTCGGTGTGACGCGGGCCAGCATCCGGGCGGCACTGATCGATCTGGAGGCACAGGGACTGGTCGAACGGATCCGCAACCGCGGCTCGCGGGTGCGGGTGGTGACCGTGGAGGAAGCGGTCGCGATCACGGAGTGCCGCATGGTCCTGGAAGGACTGTGCGCGGCGAAGGCGGCCGTCGCGGCGAGCGACGAGCAACTGGCCGGGCTGGCCGACCTCGGCGCGGCGATGCAGAAGGCCGTCGCCGACGGCGAGCCGGTCACGTACTCCGAACTCAACCACCGACTCCACGACCGGATCCGGGAGATCTCCGGACAGCAGACCGCCGTCGAGCTGCTGGAGCGGCTGAACGCCCAACTGGTCCGCCATCGCTTCCAGTTGGCGCTCAGGCCGGGGCGTCCCCAGCAATCCCTGACCGAGCACCTGGCGATGATCGAAGCGATCAGGGCCAGGGACCCGCAGGCGGCCGAAGCGGCCGTCCGCGCCCACCTCGCCAGCGTGATCGAGGCGCTCAGCGACTGACGCACCGCGCGCGGGACGCGGGGCGGGCGCACACCTGTCCATCGAGGCGAGGGCACCGCAGGGGCACACCCCTGCGGTGAACCGAGCCTGAAAAGGGAGATTTCCGCAATGACGCACGCCCACGCGCCCGTGCCCCCCGCCCCACCACGTTCGACACTGGTCGTCACCGCGCACGCCGGGGACTTCGTGTGGCGCGCGGGCGGAGCCATCGCCCTGGCCGCCTCCCGCGGGGAGAAGGTCATCATCGCGTGCCTCACCTTCGGCGAGCGCGGCGAGTCCGCCAAGGCGTGGCGCGAGGGGAAGACCCTGGAGGAGATCAAGGCGATACGCCGGGCGGAGGCCGAGGAAGCCGCCGCCACGCTCGGTGCCGAGGTCCGCTTCTTCGACGCCGGCGACTACCCGCTCGTCCTCGGCGCCGAGTTGACCGACCGGCTCGTCGCCGTCTTCCGCGAGACCCAGCCCGACGTGGTGCTCACCCACCCGGTCGAGGACCCCTACAACGGCGACCACCCGGCGGCCAACCGCATGGCTCTGGAAGCCCGGGTCCTCGCCCAGGCCATCGGCTACCCCGGCCCCGGCGAGATCATCGGCGCCCCGCCCGTCTTCTACTTCGAGCCCCACCAGCCCGAGATGAGCGGCTTCCGGCCCGAAGTCCTGCTCGACATCACCGAGGTGTGGGAGACCAAGCGCAAGGCCATGGAGTGCCTCGGCGCCCAGCAGCACCTGTGGGACTACTACACCGACCTCGCCGTCCGCCGCGGCGTCCAGCTCAAGCGCAACGCGGGCCCCAACCTCGGCCTGCCCCACAAGGCCATGGCCGAGGCCTACATGCGCCCCTACCCGCAGGTCACCAAGGAGCTGGTATGAGCGGCGTGATCGTCACCGGCCCGCCCAAGGCCGACGCCGAGGACGTCGAGGCCCTCGCCGGGTACGGCGTGGCCACCGTGCACGAGGCCATGGGCCGCACCGGTCTCCTCCCGGCGCGGCTGCGTCCGATCCAGCAGGGCACCCGGGTCGCGGGCACCGCGGTCACCGTGCTGTCCTGGCCCGGCGACAACCTCATGATCCACGCGGCCGTCGAGCAGTGCGGCGAGGGCGACGTGCTGGTCGTCACCACCACCTCGCCCTCCACCGACGGCATGTTCGGCGAGCTGTTCGCCACCGCGCTGAAGCAGCGGGGTGTGCGCGGCCTGGTCATCGACGCCGGCATCCGTGACACCCAGGAGCTGCGCGAACTCGGCTTTCCCGCCTGGTCGGCGGCCATCTCGGCGCAGGGCACCGTGAAGGCGACCGGCGGCTCGGTCAACGTACCCGTGGCCGTCGGCGGTCAGCCGGTCCGGCCCGGTGACGTGATCCTCGCCGACGACGACGGAGTCGTGGTCGTGCCGCGCGAGAAGGCCCGCGAGGCCGTCGAGGCGTCCGCGGCCCGCGAGGCAAGGGAAGCCGCCTCCCGCGCCGCCTTCGTCGAGGGCCAACTGGGCCTGGACCGGTACGGGCTGCGGGAGAGGCTCGCGCAACTGGGCGTCAGGTACACCTCGTACGAGGAGCGCGCCCGGGACGGAGCCGGGGCGTGAGCGGGTCCACGGAGGTGCGCTGCATGCTGATGCGCGGCGGCACCTCCAAGGGCGCCTACTTCCTGGCCGAGGACCTGCCCGCCGACCCGGCGGCCCGCGACGACCTGCTGCTGCGGATCATGGGCAGCCCCGACCCGCGCCAGACCGACGGACTCGGCGGCGCCCACCCGCTCACCAGCAAAGTGGCCGTCGTCTCCGCCTCCGGCGCCCCGGACGCCGACGTGGACTACCTCTTCCTCCAGGTGGCCGTGGACCGCAGCGAGGTGAGTGACCGTCAGAACTGCGGGAACATCCTCGCCGGAGTCGGCCCGTTCGCGGTCGAGCGGGGGCTCGTGGCCCCCGGTGGCGGCGAGACCTCCGTACGGATCCGCATGCTCAACACGGGGGAGCGGGCCGTCGCCACCTTCCCCACCCCGGACGGGCGCGTCGACTACACCGGTGACGTCGAGATCCCGGGCGTGCCCGGCACCGCGGCGCCCGTGGTGATCGAGTTCCCGGCCGGGGACACCCCGCTGCTGCCCACGGGCCGTGTCCGCGACACCGTCGCCGGTACCGAAGTGACCTGCGTGGACAACGGGATGCCGACCGTGCTCGTCCCGGCGACCGCGCTGAAGGTCACCGGATACGAGGAACCGAAGGACCTGGAGGAGGACCCGGCGCTCGCCGACCGCCTCCGTGAGATCCGGCTGGGGGCCGGGCGGCTGATGGGACTCGGGGACGTGGAGACCGCCACGGTCCCCAAGCTCACCCTGCTCGCCCCGCCCCGCGCCGGCGGCGCGGTCACCACCCGCACCTTCATCCCCGTCCGCTGCCACACCTCCATCGGCGTCCTCGGTGCCGCGAGCGTGGCGGCCGGACTGCGGCTGCCCGGCGGGGTGGGGGAGGGGATCGCCCAGCCGCCCGAGCGCGGTGACCGCGTCCGCATCGAGCACCCCAGCGGCTTCCTGGACATCGAGACGGCCGTCGATCCGGCTGCCTGCCCGCCCACGGCGCGTCGTACCGCCGTCGTCCGCACGGCCCGAAAGATCATCGACGGCATCGTCTTCCCGCGTGCCGCC
Organism: Streptomyces sp. NPDC001450; assembly: GCF_053597295.1. Classification (NCBI taxonomy): domain Bacteria; kingdom Bacillati; phylum Actinomycetota; class Actinomycetes; order Kitasatosporales; family Streptomycetaceae; genus Streptomyces; species Streptomyces sp. NPDC001450. Next base: position 106,895 of record NZ_JBSFHY010000032.1, on the reverse strand, counting down.
GCCCCCGCACCCGCACAACCCCTTGGAGGCAACGATGGCTCCGCCGCTCGGTGACATCGCCCATATCGGCCACGTCGAGCTGTTCACCCCGGACCTGGACGCCAGTGTCGCCTTCTTCACCGACTACCTCGGGCTCACGGTCAACGGAGAGGACGGCGACACCGTCTATCTGCGCACCTTCGACGACTACGAGCACCACAGCCTCGTCCTCACTGCCCGGGACCGGCCCGGCCTCGGCCGGCTCGCGCTGCGCACCTCGGGCGAGGAGGCCCTGCACCGCCGTATCAGGGCGATCGAGGCGGCAGGCGGCAAGGGGCGCTGGGCCGAGGACGAACCCGGCCTCGGCGCGCTGTACGTCACGACCGATCCGGACGGACACGAGCACGCCCTGTACTGGGAGAGCGAGCACTACCAGGCCCCCGACGAGCTGAAACCGGCGCTGAAGAACCAGCCGCAGGCCAAGCCCAACCGGGGCGTGGGGGTGCGGCGGCTCGATCACGTCAACTTCCTCGCTGCCGACGTACTCGCCAGTGCCGAGTTCCAGGAACACGTGCTCGGCGCCCGGCCCACCGAGCAGATCCGGCTCGACACCGGGCGGATCGCGGCCCGCTGGCTGACCTTCACGAACAAGTCGTACGACGTCGTGTACACGGACGACTGGACCGGTTCGAGCGGCCGGCTGCACCACATCGCCTTCGCGACCGACACCCGCGAGGACATCCTGCGCGCCGCCGACCTCGCGATCGACACCGGCGTCTTCATCGAGACCGGCCCGCACAAGCACGCCATCCAACAGACGTTCTTCCTCTACGTCTACGAGCCCGGCGGCAACCGCATCGAGCTGTGCAACCCGCTCACCCGGCTCGTCCTGGCCCCGGACTGGCCGCTCATCACCTGGACCGAGGCCGAGCGGGCCAAGGGGCAGGCCTGGGGGCTTAAGACCATCGAGTCGTTCCACAGCCACGGCACACCGCCGGTGGGCTGACCGCCGACGCCCTGCGTCCCCACGCCGGCGCCTTATTGTCAATGCGATTGTTGACAAAAATGTTGACGTTACGCGTGATGGGTCCTTAGCGTCTGGCGCACTCACTGATCCCCTCCAGGGAACGCCTCCTGGACGAGAGGAAAACAAAGATGTCCTCCTCCCCCGCCCCCTCCGCTCGCGGCAGCAGACTCGCGCTGCTGGTCGTCGGACTGTGCTGGCTCGCCGTCCTCTTCGACGGCCTCGACATGTTCATCTACGGCTCGGTGCTGCCCCACCTGCTGGCGACCAGGACCTTCGGCCTCACCCCCGACCAGGCCGGCGACCTCGGCAGCTACGCCACCTTCGGCATGCTGGTGGGCGCCCTGGCGGCGGGCACGATCGCGGACCGCATCGGCCGCAAGGGGCTGATGGTCGCCTGCGTCACGCTGTTCTCGCTGGCCTCCGGCGTGTGCGCGACAGCGGACAGCGTCGCGGTCTTCGGCCTCGGCCGGACCCTGGCCGGTGTCGGCCTCGGCGGTCTGCTGCCCACCGCGATCAGCATGGTCTCCGACTACGCCAGGGGCGGCCGCGGCGCCCTGACCATCGGCGCGCTGATGACCGCCCACCACGCCGGCGGCATCCTCTCCGCCTACGTCGCCAAGTGGCTCGTGGAGCCCGTCGGCTGGCGCTGCGCGTTCTGGGTCTGCGTGCTCCCGCTGCTCTTCGTCCCGGTGCTCGCCAAGGTGATGCCCGAGTCGCTGAGCTTCCTGGTCACCAAGGGCCGCACCGAACAGGCCCGGGCGCTGGCCGACCGCTACGAGGTCGAGCTGCCCGCCGCCGGCAGGAAGACGCCCGCCGACCGCTGGGACGCCCTGCTCAACCTGTTCCGCGGCGGCGAGTGGCTCCAGACCCTGCTCTACTGGCTGGCCTCCTTCGGCGGTCTCTTCCTCGTCTACGGCGTCGCCACCTGGCTGCCCACCCTGATGCGCGGCGAGGGCTACAACCTCGGCTCCGCGCTGACCTTCGTCGTCCTGTTCAACCTCGGCGGCATCGTCGGCATGCTGGTCGCGGGCCGCGCCGCCGACCTCCCCCACGCTCGGCTCCGCTCGCGCGGGGGGACCCCCACCGGCGCCCCGCGCATCTCCGCGATCTGGTTCGCGCTCACCGCGGCCGGTGTCTTCCTGCTCAGCGTCCACATGCCGCTGGGCGTGACCTTCCTGGTCGTCTTCCTCACCGGCGTGTTCCTCAACAGCGCCCAGACGATGATCTACGCGACCGTCTCCATCCGCTCCACCCCGGACAACCGCGCCACCGCCGTCGGCTGGACCTCCGGCATGGGCCGCTTCGGCGCCGTCTTCGGCCCCTGGCTCGGCGGTCAGCTGCTCGCCGCGGGCAACGGCGACTGGGGGTTCACCGCCTTCGCCCTGGCCGGTGTGTCGTCGATGGTCTTCATCGGCCTCGCGGCCCTGCGCTCGGCCCGGGGGCCGGAGCGAAGCGGCGCGGAGCAGCAACTCGTCGCCGCCCGGTGACCGACACGGTGCCGCACCCGGATCCCGGGTGCGGCACCGCCGTCTCCTCACTCGCCGGGCGGCTCCACATCCAGCCCCGTGCACGCCAGTTTCCCGTCCACCTCGGCGCAGGCCTCCACGCCCTTGGGGGAGCGGACGGCGAGCATCGGGCTCGTGTCCTCGGCGGACTCGCCCGCCGGATAGCTCGCCGACAGCACGTCCTGCCCGGCCCGTACCGACACCTCCCGTGCCATCGGGGTGCGGAGCCGTACCTCCGACCACGCGGTGCCGCAGGAGGGGGAGTAGCGCAGCCGGACGTCGTAGTCGGTGTCGGACACCGTGCTCTTGGTCAGCGCGTCCCGGGCGCACACCGACGCGTCGGGCAACTGGCCCTGACAGGAGCGGGCGTGGCAGCGGGGCACGGTCAGGAGGGTCTGCGCGGCGGGAGCGGGGGCGCCCTGCCGGCCGGAGACGGTGACCGCGGCGGCAACCGCGGCGGCCGTGCCGAGCAGCGCGAGCGCCGACAGCGGAAGCCATCGCGAGCGGGACCGGGCCGCCTGCTCGGGTGGACTCGGTGCGGGCGGCTCTCCGGCCGCCTCCCACAGGGCCAGTACGACTTCGGGGTCGGCGCCGGCCAGTCGGCTCAGCGCCTCCACCGCGGCCCGCGGGGGCCGTTTGCTGCCGGTCAGATAGCGGTGCCAGGCCGACTTGCTGTACGGGGTGCGCGCGGCCAGTGCCGCCAGGCTCAGTCCCGTACCGTCCTTCAGTTCGCGCAGTCTCACCACCAGTGGCTCGTCCGGCGTGGTCGATCCTTGGGGATGCCGCATCGTGCGTCCCTCGACTCCCATTCCGCTATGGGCACTTTCGCCCCTGTTGTCGGAATGGCTTCCCAGGGGATCGGGATCCGCAACACCGGCCGAGGTATGAGGACGGTGAGGCGTGTGTACGCCGAAGGCCTGTTCGGGAGAAGGGGGTTCCCGGGCAGGCCTTCGACGGTCAGGCGGTGCGTGTGTGAGTGGTCGTCAGCACCACGGGACGGCGGTGCGGCCGGTGCGGACGTAGCGGGCGGAGACATAGCCCCGGTGGTGCGGGAGGCGGTACCAGGTGTGGTTGCCGTACACCCAGGAGCCGTACGTCTTGCAGCTGAGTGCGAGCAGCCGGTGCGTGTGCCGGTGCCCGATCACGCGGTAGCCGGTGCCGGGACCGGAGCGGACGTTCAGCCGGGCGCCGTGCGTGGAGACCCGGCCGAGGGCGGGCAGGGTGCGGCGGTACGACATGCCCTGCGCGACCGCCCGCGCCACTCCCGCGGCGACGAAGTGGGGGATGTGACGCGTGCGGTAGCGACGGTGGTGGACGCGGCGGACGGTGCGCTTGGCGTGGTGGCCGCGGTGCTTGGTGTGGTGCGTGCGCTGCTTCGCGTGGTGCGTGGTGTGCTGGGCCGCGATGCTGGGCACCGGGCGTGGGGTGGTGGTCGCGCTCGCCGGGGCGGCCCCGGCCGCCGCGGGCAGGAACGCGAGCACCGCGACCGTGGCCAGTACCCCGCTCTTGAGAGTCCGTCGGATCATGGAAACCTCCGGCTGTCGTTCTCGTGACCACGAACCGTGATCACAACAGCCAGCGTTGCCGTGACGGACCGTCAGGATGCCGTTCCCGCATCCCCTGGGACGCGGGGGACGTCCCCGGGGACGGGCGCCGCCCCGCGTCTTGGTCCATCCGGTCCTGTGCCGAGAGGCGTTCCACCGTCCTGCCCGTCTCCGTGAACGTCCGGGCACGGGCACTTCACTAAGTTACTTAAGTTACGCAACCATATGCGTAAACTCGTGAGTATGTCCACGGAACCGCTGCCCGACGTCCCGTCCGCCTCCGCCGAGGTCATCGAGATCGAGCGGGCCCTGACGCGCATCACGTACCTGGCCACGCGTGCTCGCCGGCACGAGCGGCTGATGGCGCTGGCCGGCGTGCCGCTGGACCGGGCCGCGGTGGCGCTGCTGCGGCAGATCGCCGACTCCGAGCCGCTCAGGCCGGGGGAGCTGGCGCAGCGGCTGGGCGTGGAGGCCTCCCACGTGACGCGGACCGTGCAGCAACTGCAGCGATCGGGGTACGTAACCCGGGTCCCCGACCCCGACGACCGCCGGGCCCAGCGGATCCAGCTCACCGACGCCGGCCGGGAGGCCGTCGCGCGGGTCCGGGAGGCCGGGGCCCGCGGGATGCAGCTCGCCCTCTCCGACTGGCAGCCCGAGGAACTGCGGCAGCTGGCCGGGCTGTTCCATCGCATGGTCGACGACTTCCTCGCCTGCGCGGTGGACGACGAGTCCGTCCAGGAGGCCGACGTTCCCGTTTCGAAGGCCTGACGGTGGCGGCTCCGGCCGTGCCCCCGGAGTAATGGTGCCGCTCGTTCCTTCCGGAGCGGAGGGCCCGGCCGTTCCTCCCGCGGTAGCAGCCCCATCTGTTAGCGCCGAAGCAACGGCCCCGACGTCTACCGTCGAGTAATATCCGGCGGCAGGACACCAGAGGAGGAGCCGTGCCCCGGTCCGAACGCTCACCCCTGCTGCTGGCCGGCCTGCTGGCCGCGGCCGGGGTCGCCCACTTCGCCGCCCCGCGGCGGTTCGACGCCACGATTCCGAAGACGCTGCCGGGCTCGCCCAGGGCATGGACGTACGGCAGCGGGTTCGTGGAACTGGCGCTGGCGGCCGGTGTGGCCGCGCCCCGGACGCGCGCCGTGGCCGCGAAGGCGGCCGCCGCCTTCTTCGTCGGGGTGTTCCCCGCCAACGTGAAGATGGCCGTCGACTGGCGGCACCGGCCCGCACCGCAGCGGAACGCGGCCCTGGCCCGGCTGCCCCTCCAGGTGCCCCTCGTGCTGTGGGCCCGCGGTGTCGCAAGGAATGGAGAAGGACGGTCGTGAGCGAGCGTATCGAGGTCGGGGACAAGGTCGAGGACTTCGCCCTGCAGGACGAGACCGGCACCACCCGGCGGCTCACCGAGCTGCTGGCCGAGGGCCCGGTGGTCCTCTTCTTCTATCCCGCCGCCCTGACGCCCGGCTGCACCGCCGAGGCCTGCCACTTCCGCGACCTCGCCGCGGAATTCGCCGCCGTCGGCGCCCGCCCGGTGGGAATCAGCGGCGACAGCGTCGAACGGCAGCAGGAGTTCGCCGGCCGGCACACCCTCGGCATGCCGCTGCTGTCCGACGCCGACGGAGCGGTCCGCGAGCGCTTCGGGGTCAAGCGGGGCTTCACGCTCGCGCCCACCAAGAGAGTCACCTTCGTCATCGCCGAGGACCGCTCGGTCCTGGAGATCGTCCGCAGCGAGCTGCGGATGAACACCCACGCCGACCGGGCCCTGTCCGCACTGCGCGCCCACAAGGGCTGAGGCGGGCCGCTGCCGCGCTCATGCCCTGGAACGATTGGATCATCCTTGGGTGTATGGAGCGTGTCGCGGCCGCGGCGATCAGGCGGCCGCGGGCTGCTCCTGGTCGCCCGGCTCACCCAGTGCTGGGGCAGCCGGCAGACGGGCAGCGGCAAGACGATCCGGGCGGAACAGCCGCTGCCCGACGCCTGATCACTGGAACGAGCAGCCCGGGTTCGGCGCGTCCTCCGAGAACGGGGAGCCGTGCGGCAGCACGTAGAGCACATCGAGGACGAGCGGGGTGTCACCCAGGTTGCGGCCGATGTGGACGTGGCCCGGGCCGGACGGCTCCTGGATCGTCGAGCCCTTCCGGTACACGCTGTCCGAGGCGCAGGTGGAGTCGAAGTGGCTCAGCGTGCCCTGCTTCACGAAGCCGTACAGCGGACCGTCGTGGTAGTGCCATCCGGTGCTCTGACCGGGCGGGATGGTGATCTCCCGCAGGGTGTAGTCGGTGCCGCCGACGGTGGTCTGGCTGATGAGCCGGGCCGTGACCCCGGGCCCCGGCGGGGTCGCCCCGGCGGTGCCGCAGGTCAGGACGGTGGCGGCGGTCACCACGCCGGTGACGGCCATGCGGAGTGCGGTGCGCATGCGGAGCCTCCATGGGCGCGAGGGAGTACCGCCGTGAACATAGGCCCGGGGAGGTCGCGTTGGGGGCGGAACCTGTCGATCCGGATTTCCTGGAACCGCCCGGCGGACCGCGCCCTTGGCTTCCGGGCTCCGGGAGATCGCACTGGCTCCGCGGCCGGTCTGCTGCTGACCGGACCCGTGATGGACCTCGACCTCGTCCCCGTGAACAACGTGGCGGTGGGGACCGTCCCTGCCGAACCGCGCGGCTGAGCGCCTGCCCGCCCGGTCCCGAGCGGACTTCGCCACGAACCTTCGTGGCACGGCGCAGACGAGTCGGGCAGGCGGTGCGCGCATCCGGCTGCCCGACAGCCTTCCGGCCCACTTGCGGCCCCACGCACAGGACTTCGCCTCACAAGCCGTGCGAGCCGAACTCGCGCGTGCCGCGGCGGACACCCTGATGCTGGTGATCGCCGTGCTGCTCCCGCGTACCGGCGGCCGTCGTGGTGCCGGGGCGCCGACCGGTCCTGGCCGAGCCCGGCACCGCATGACGCCCACCGGCGCCCGCGGTCACTCCCGGCCGTCGTCGGCGGCGACCTGGGCCAGCGTGCGTCCGGTGCGGACCGAGCGGGCCCGGCGGGGGTCCGGCGTGCCCTGGGCCTCCGCGCGGGCGGCGCCCTTGCGGACCAGCAGCCAGGCCTCCTCCTCGTCCTGGCCGGTGCGGAAGCGGGTGAGGGCGTACTCGCCGTGCAGCTTTGCTCCGCGCAGCCGGAAGGTGGCGTGTCCCTGCTCCAGTGACTCCGCGAAGTCCACCGGACGGCCCCGGCGGTCGTGGCTGAGCGGCTCGTACGTCCCGTGATCCCAGACGATCACGGTGCCGCCGCCGTACTCGCACCGCATGATCAGTTCAGCGGGATGATGACCTCGTCCTCGACCGGCGGATCGAGTTCCTGGGCGCGGTTGCCCGTCGCGGCGAAGCAGCGCAGCCGTACCGCCTCCGGGGTGACGTCCAGGCGCAGGAAGCACTTGAAGAACGGCGGGCTGTAGGTGGCCGAGCCGGGCGAGAACAGCTGGGTGTACAGCTTTCGCACGGGCAGCCGGAAGCGGGAGGTGCGGTCGGGGCGGCTGCCGGTGCCCAGCAGGCTCGCGACCAGGCGGGTGCGCCGGGTGACCCGGGCCTCCGGGGCGGGTGCCCGGCCCGGCTCGATGCCCAGCCGCTCGGCGATGACGGCAGTCGCCTCGGACTCGGTGAGCGTGAAGAAGCGCGGCAGGCGCAGGCGGCGGCCGTACAGGCGGCTGTAGAAGGCCAGCGAGTCACCCCGCAGCGGATAGCAGCGGAAGTCCCGCTCGCTGACGCCAGCGACCGACACCCGCGGGATGGTGTGTGTGGCGTGCATGAACGCGCCGCCGCCGCCCGAGACCACGTACTGGATGGTCCGGCCGTCCACGTCGACCGGATAGCGCTGGTAGTTGTGGATGTCGCCGCCGATCGCGGCCACGTAGTGGTGCGCCGGGTCGCGGACGATGTCGTCGACCGTGCCGCCGCCCTCGATGGCGCAGGGGTGGTGCTCGCCGTCCACGTACAGCGGCGAGCCGGTGATCAGGATCTTCGGCTTCGGCCCGCGGGAGACCTCCCGCAGCCACCCGCCCTGTTCGGCGTCGATCGTGCCGAGCAGCCCGGTGTCGATGCCGACGATCCGCACCGGGCCGGCGTCGATCGCCCAGTACGGCCCCGGTTGTACGGCCTGTTGAGCTGGCGCCGACCTCAACTTCCGTGCGTCGGCGAGGCGTTGCCCGTCCGCCGGGCGCGGCCGGTGCCAGAGCAGGGCCTGCCACCAGGCGCCGGTGAGCGGGCGGGGCGCGGGCTCTGGGGCCGGCGGTGGTGCGTCGGCGCAGAAGACGCGCATGAACGCGCCGAGGTCCTCGTACCAGTCGTGGTTGCCCGGTATCGCGTATATGGGAGCCGGGTAGTCCTGGTACGGCTGGAAGAATTTGGTGCCGTAGTCGTCCGCGCTGCCGACGGGGTAGATGACGTCGCTCGCGATCACCGCGAACTCCGTGTCCTGACCTGCCTTCAGAAAGCCCGGCACGACGGCGTACTGGGAGTCGTCGCCCTCGCCGGTGTCCCCGATGACCATGAAGGAGAACCGGTCCGGCACCTCCCGCCGGATCACCTTGTCGACGGGTGCCCCCGCCTCGGCCTGCCGGGCCACCAGGCGGCTGCGGGTACGGCCCGTCGGGTCCCCGAACCAGGACGCCAGCACCCCGTTGCGGGCGGCCCACAGGGTCCTCGGGTTCAGCCACGACAGCTTCTCGACGTGGTCGGGCATGAGCTGTTGGTAGGCGCCGCGTTCGGCCGCGCCCCAGCCGGCGCCCTGTGCGGTATCGCGTGAGGATTCAGACACGCGGTGCACGGTAACAACGAGTCGATCACGGCCCGCAGGGCGGGTCCTGACACGATGCGTCCCCGGACCCGCACCGAGCGTTCCGGGAACCACACCGACCGAGAGGCCCGCATGACCGGCGACGACACCTCCGCCCCCGACTTCCTCGACCTCGTGCCCGACCTCGAAAGCGGCCCGGAGCGGCGGCTGTTGGGCATCCGCTACTTCGACGAGCCGTTCCTGCTCACCGTCTCGCTCTCCCAGGGGGTCGGGTCCAGCGAGCTGCAGCTGGACCGGGGGCGGGCGGGCAAGGCACGCCTCGCGGAGTTCCGCCGGGTGGGCGGCCGGGTGCTGCTCCTCGTGCGCAACAAGCACTTCCTGACCAGCGGTGAGCCGGCCGCCGTGCGGGCGGGGCAGGAGTCCTTCGCCGTGTCCGTGGTGTGGAGCGGACCGGTGCTGCGGGAGGAAGCGGGAGCGGTCGTCGTGGACGCCACCGGGCTCGTGCTGTACGACCACGACCGGGTCGCCGAGCACCTGGAGGACGAGGGGCAGGGCGAGTACGCCCTCGACGCCGCCACGAGTCTTCCGCTCGTCGCCGACAGTCGCACCGGGCCAGACGCCACCCGTCTGCCCGCGCTGCTCACCTTCCGGGGACCAGGCCGCGGCCCGGCCCTCCGGGCGGCCGCCGCCGACCCGCGCGCGGTGACCGTCGTCCAGCAGCTGGTCCTCCTGCGCCTGCCCAAGTACCCGCTGCCCGCCCGCCGTTACCATCCGGCCTCCGGCGGCTACGGTGTCGGGTGGGCCGACCACGGCCTGGCCGGACGTGCGGACACCCAGGTCAAGGTCCAGCCCCGGTTCCGTGCCGAGCCCGGTGGCGCGCCCATCGTCTTCCGCGTCGATCCGGCCGTCCCCGAGCCCTTCCGTACGGCGGTCGTCGAGGGCGGCAACTGGTGGCGGGAGGCCTTCGCCCGGATCGGCCTGCCCGACGCCTACCGCGTCGAGGCCGCGGGCGACGACTTCGACCCGCACGACCCAGCGGTCAACGGCGTGGTGTGGGTGCACCGTTCCGGCCGGGGCTGGTCCCTGGGGCAGGGCCTGACCGACCCGCGCAGCGGTGAGATCCTGCACGCCCGGGTCCGGCTCGGCTCCCAGCGCCTCGACCAGGTCCGCGCGCTCGGCGAGGCGCTGCTCGCCCCGTACGGCCGCCCCGACGAGGCCGAACGCCTCGCCGTCGTCCAGGAGTTGGTGCTCGCCCGGCTCCGCCTGCTCGCCGCGCACGAGATCGGCCACGCCCTCGGGTTCATGCACAACTTCGCCAGTACACGGCACCCGGCACCGTCCGTCATGGACTACCCGCACGCCCGCGTCACCGTGAGCGACACCGGCGAGCTCGACCTCACCCACGCCTACCCCACCGGCCTCGGCCCCTGGGACCACTTCCTCGTCGCCCATGGCTACGGCCACTTCGCCGACGAGGAACGCGAGTTGGCCGGGTTGCGCCGCGAGATTGCGGAGGCGGGTCTGGGGTATGTGAGCGACGTGGACGCCCAGGGCGCCGCGGCCGCGCACCCGGACGGCGTGCCCTGGGTCACCGAGGGAGACCCACTCCGGGCCTTGGAGACCGTGCTGCGGGTACGGCGCGTCGCCATGGAGGGCTTCTCACGCGCGGTGCTGCCGCCCGGCCGGCAGACCGGTGAACTGGAGGAACGGGCGGTTCTGCTGCATCTGCTCCACCGCCACGAGGTCACCGCCGTCGCCCGCCTCGTCGGCGGGGCCCGGTACGGCTATGCGCAGGCCGGGGACGACGCCCCGGGCGTCGAGCCCGTCGACGCGGCCACCCAGCGTACGGCCCTGACCCGACTGGCCGAGCTGCTCCGGGCCGGCCGACTCGGCCTGCCCGAGGCGGTGTTGGATGCCCTCACCCCGCCCGCGATCCGGTACGAGCGGAGCGACCAGTACTTCGACACCCGCACCGGACGGCTCCCCGACCCCTTCGAGGCCGTACGGACCGCCGTCACCCTCGTCACCGCCGAACTGCTCGACCCCGCCCGGCTCGGCCGCGTGGCCTGGCAGCACGCGAAGGACCCGGCCATGCCGGGGGTCGGGGATGTCGTGGACGCCCTGCTGGCCACGACCTGGCTGGGCGACGAGGAGGGCGGCGACGCACAGGTGCCCGGAGGGGAGGGCGTGCGGCACACGGCCGACTGGACCGTCCTGAACCATCTGCTCACCGTTCTCGAAACGCCCGGCCTGCACGCTCCGGCCAGGGCCACCCTCCGGGACGCCCTGCGACGACTCGCCGACGCGCTGCGTGTGATGGCCGGGGAACAGCGGCGTGAAGCGGCCAGGTTGATCGGTGCGTACCTGGCCGACCCACGCACGGTGAGGCTCGACCCGCTGCCCCGGGTGCCGCCCGGGGCGCCGAACTGAGGGTGCCTGGTCAGTCCACGGTCAGCGAGAACGGCCCGGCCAGCACCGAGTAGCCGTCGTTTGCGAGGTAGTACACGTCGTACTTGCCCGCGCCGTTGACCTTGCCGGTGGAGAAGGTGGCCGCACCGCTGGCGTTGGGTGTGTAGGCCCAGGTCAGTGCGGACCGTTGGCCCGGGGTGGCACCGGCCGGGTAGATGCCGATCCAGTTCTTCGCGCTGACCTGCCCGGCGGACGGGACCGCGTACCGGAAGGTGACGTTGCCGCCGTTCGCGACCGCGTCCAGGTCACCGGTGAGCGTCGGCGCCGTCGCGGTGGACGGTGCGAAGGCGGCGTTCAGCGGTGTCGCGTAGGTGTCGTTGGCGGTCAGGCCGGGCAGGCCGAGGGCCGCCTCGATGGTGCGGGCGATGCCGTAGTGGTCGTAGTGGGCCGGGCTGCTGGTGCCGGCCGGGACGGTGCCCTGCGAGCCGACGACCGTGGTGACGATGTGGTTGTAGGCCTCGCTCTGGCTCTCGTCCCAGGTCAGGACGAGCAGGGAGCGCTGCTGGGTCCAGGCGGGGGAGGACAGCACCGGGGCGAGGGTCTGCTTCAGCCAGCCGTCCTGCGTCTTCAGGCTGGTGGTGCTGCCGTTGCCGGAGGCCTCGCCGTCGTAGTAGTCGTCGGCCGCGATCCAGGAGAAATTCGGAGTGGTCGCGGCCGACTGCAGGTCGGTGGTCAGCTGCGAGGTGTCGAACAGGTGCGCGGCGCAGCGCGACGCGTTGCCGCTGATGTCGGTGTAGTTGATGAACGGGGCGTCGTCGGGCTCGTAGTAACTGTCGTAGGTGTTCTTGGTGTTGCAGGGCGTTCCCATGCCCTGCTCGTAGGCCTTCCAGGTCTTCCCGGCGTCCTCCAGGGTGTCGCCCAGGTTGCGCTGCGGGGAGTTGATGTTGGGCCAGTAGGTGGCGCCCCTGGCATAGGTGTCGCCGCCGGCGACGGCGAGGTAGTTCTCGTCGCTCGGGTGGTAGACGCCGTGGAAGTCGGTCAGGGTCGCGCCCTGGTTCATCAGGCTGTGCATGTAGGGCGTATCGGCCGGGTCGTTCATGACCTCGGAGTAGTCGGTGTTCTCCATCATGACCATGAACACGTGGTCGTAGCCGGGCACTTGGGACGCGGGCGGGGTGAGCGGCGCCGGCGCGGTGACCGGGGTGTTCAGGGTGAGGGAGAGGTTGTCGAGGTAGCCGGTCTCGTGCGACGTCGACAGGAACTGCACCTCGACCTGGATCGACCGGGTCCCCACGGGCACCTGGCCGGTGATGGCGCGGGACAGGAACTTGGTGACCAGGCCCCGGTCGGACGCGGAGGCCGTCGGCAGCTTGGCCGTCGTACCCAGCGGGTGGCCGCTCGCGTCGTGGAAGTGCAGGCCGACCGCGACATAGCCGCCGTAGACCGTCCAGCCGCCGAGCCAGCCGGAGAGGTTGTAGCTCACGCCGCCGCCGTCGACGGCCGTGGCCGCCGAGGAGACGTCCACGGTCTGCGACATCGAGCCGTCACCGAAGTTGCCGGGCCCGAAGAAGGCCTTGCCGGGGGACTTGCCGTCGCTCGGCAGCCCGAAGGACCCTGCGGTGTGGCACATGACGTCCGGGCCGCCGGCCTCGGTCGTCCAGCCGGGCACCGTGGTGGCCGCGGACCAGTCGTCGGTGCAGTAACCGCCGCCCTCCGCGTCGCCGTTGACGATCAGATTGCCGCTGCCGCCGGCCGCGTGGGCCGCGGGAGCGGAGACGATCAGTGCGCCGAGGAGGGCCAGGAGCCCGCCGAGGGATCTCCAACGCAGTCGCATGCGTGTACCTCGTCCCGTTCAAGAGGGTGTGGTGAGGGTGGGCCGTACGGCCCGGCTGTGCACGATGAACGGGACATAGGTATCGGTCTGCGCTGTCGAACGGAAGAACCGAGGCCAAACTTGACCAGACAAGTTGGCGTGGTGTTGGTCAGGTGGCACCTTGCTCCGGGGCGTCATCCAAGGGGACGCCCACTGGGTGCAGTTGATGACCGGACTCCCCGCCCGTACCGCCTCCGGCATCCTGTTCTCGCACGCCGACCTGGCCGTCCTGCACCGTCCGGACGTCTTCCACGCGGCCGTCGCCGGCGCGGGCGTCACCGACCAGCGGCTGTATCACGCCCACTGGCGCGAGAGGTTCCTCGGCCACCCGGACGAGCACCCCGAGCGGTAAGACGCCTGCTCGTTGCTCGGCGAGGCGCACCGGCTCGCCCGCCCCCTGCTGCTGGTCCACGGCCTCGCCGACACCAACGTCCGGCCCGTCCACACCCTGCGCCTGTCCGAGGCGCTGCTCCTGCCCGGCACGGGTCACCAGCCGATCGGCACCGACCTGACCGGAAATCTGCTGGGCCATCAGGTCCGGCTTCTGCGACACCGTTTGGGGCCATACCTGCGGGAGTGTCCCAAGCTGCCCCGCCCGCATAGGGAAAACCCTCGATTGCCCCCGCCGTGGCTGACATGCGCGGGTCAAAGCTGAAATCCTCCCCCCGCACACGGATCCTCCAAGTGTGTGCACGGATCACGGTCCCCGCACAGCTCAGCTCGTCCCGGGCAGCACACCCGTCTGTCCGGTCTGTCACCGGCCGCGACCCGGCGGCCGCAGCAGGAGGAGTACGAGTGAGACGTCTTCCCCACAGACGGGCCACGGTCGGAGCCGCACTGGTCTCCACCGCCGCCTTCCTCGCCGTCGGCATCCAGTCGGTCCCGGCGACCGCCAAGCCCGCAGGCCCCCACCCGAGCCCCCTTCGCACCGGAGGCCTGGAGGCCAAGCTCACCCCCGCCCAGCACTCCGCGCTGATCAAGAGCGCCAGGGAGAAGACCTCCGCGACCGCCCGCACCCTCGGGCTCGGCGCCAAGGAGAAGCTGGTCGTCAAGGACGTCGTCAAGGACAACGACGGAACCCTGCACACGCGTTACGAACGCACCTACGCCGGCCTCCCGGTCCTCGGCGGCGACCTCGTCGTGCACACCCCGCCCGCCTCCCTGGCCGCGGGCACCGTGAGCACGACCTTCAACAACAAGCACAGGATCAAGGTCGCCTCCACCACCGCGACCTTCACCAAGTCCGCCGCCGAGACCAAGGCCCTGAAGGCCGCGAAGGCCCTCGACGGGAAGAAGGCCACCGCCGACAGCGCCCGCAAGGTGATCTGGGCCGGCCACGGCACCCCGAAGCTCGCCTGGGAGACGGTGGTCGGCGGCTTCCAGGACGACGGCACGCCCAGCCGGCTCCACGTCGTCACCGACGCCTCCACCGGCAAGGAGCTGTACCGCTACCAGGCCGTCAGGACCGGGACCGGCAACACCCAGTACAGCGGCCAGGTGACGCTGACCACGACCCAGTCGGGGTCGACCTACACGCTGAACGACGGGGCGCGCGGCGGCCACAAGACGTACAACCTGAACCACGGCACCTCGGGCACCGGCACGCTGTTCTCCCAGACCAACGACACCTGGGGCAACGGCACCACGTCCAACGCGGCCACCGCGGGCGCGGACGCCCACTACGGCGCCGCGGTCACCTGGGACTTCTACAAGAACACCTTCGGCCGCAGCGGCATCAAGAACGACGGCGTCGGCGCCTACTCCCGTGTCCACTACGGCAACGCGTACGTGAACGCGTTCTGGGACGACAGCTGCTTCTGCATGACCTATGGTGACGGCTCCGGCAACGCCGACCCGCTGACCTCGCTCGACGTCGCGGGCCACGAGATGAGCCACGGTGTCACCTCCAACACCGCGGGCCTGGAGTACAGCGGTGAGTCCGGCGGCCTGAACGAGGCCACCTCCGACATCTTCGGCACCGGCGTGGAGTTCTACGCCAACAACAGCTCGGACGTCGGCGACTACCTCATCGGCGAGAAGATCGACATCAACGGCGACGGCACCCCGCTGCGCTACATGGACAAGCCCAGCAAGGACGGTGGATCCGCCGACAGCTGGTACTCCGGCGTCGGCAACCTGGACGTGCACTACTCCTCGGGCCCCGCGAACCACATGTTCTACCTGCTGTCCGAGGGCAGCGGCACCAAGGTCATCAACGGCGTCACCTACAACAGCCCGACGTCCGACGGCGTCGCCGTCACCGGCATCGGCCGGGCCGCGGCCCTGCAGATCTGGTACAAGGCGCTGACGTCGTACATGACGTCGAGCACCGACTACGCCGCCGCCCGCACCGCGGCCCTCAACGCGGCCGCCGCGCTCTACGGCACCAACTCCACCCAGTACGCCGGGGTGGGCAACGCCTTCGCCGGTATCAATGTCGGCGGCCACATCACCCCGCCCAGCAGCGGAGTGACGGTCACCAACCCGGGCAGCCAGACCGCCACCGTCGGCACCGCGGTCAGCCTGCAGATCCAGGCGAGCAGCACCAACAGCGGTGC
Source organism: Streptomyces sp. NPDC001450 (assembly GCF_053597295.1). Taxonomy (NCBI): domain Bacteria; kingdom Bacillati; phylum Actinomycetota; class Actinomycetes; order Kitasatosporales; family Streptomycetaceae; genus Streptomyces; species Streptomyces sp. NPDC001450. The sequence goes on along the minus strand of NZ_JBSFHY010000032.1, from coordinate 91,233 downwards.
CCTCTCCTACAGCGCCTCCGGGCTGCCGGCCGGTCTGTCGATCAACAGCTCGACCGGCCTGGTCTCCGGCACGCCCACCACCGCGGGCAGCTCCAGCGCCACGGTCACGGTGACCGACTCCACCGGCGCGACCGGCACCGCGACCTTCAGCTGGACGGTCAACCCGACCGGCGGCGGCTGCTCCTCGACCCAGCTGCTCAGCAACCCGGGCTTCGAGTCCGGCAGCACCGGCTGGACGGCGACCAGCGGAGTCATCGGCACCGACAGCGGTGAGGCGGCCCACAGCGGCTCCTACAAGGCCTGGCTCGACGGCTACGGCTCCTCGCACACCGACACCCTGTCCCAGTCGGTGACGATCCCCGCGGGCTGCAAGGCGACCCTGACCTTCTACCTGCACATCGACACCGACGAGACCACCAGCAGCACCCAGTACGACAAGCTGACGGTGACCGCCGGTTCGAAGACCCTGGCGACCTACTCGAACCTCAACGCGGCCTCCGGCTACAGCCAGAAGTCCTTCGACCTGTCCTCGCTGGCGGGCTCGACGGTCACGCTGAAGTTCAACGGAGTCGAGGACTCCTCGCTCCAGACCAGCTTCGTCGTGGACGACACCGCCCTGACGACCGGCTGAGTCCCACGTCACGGTCCCGCACACCGGAGGCTTCCGGGTGCGGGACCGTGGCCTGTCAGGACAGCGGATCCAGCGTCAGATACGCCTGCTGCGGGCTGCCGTCGTGGACCAGCGACTCCTGGTTGCCGACGTCGTCGAAGGCGAACGCGTACGCCTTGCCGTCGGCCATCTGTGCGTGGATCTTGCGCGCGTAGTGGTTGGTCACGGGATCCTGGTAGAAGTTCGCCGTCGAGGTGTCCGGCTGGTTGGGGTTCACCAGCAGGGTGGAGCGGTTGAAACCGGCGCACAGCGTGCGGGAGATGGGGCCGCGCACGGCGTCGTTGGGGGCGTCCAGCAGCTTGTGACAGCCGAAGATGCTGGACGCGTCCGGCTTCTGGAAGCTGGTGACGACCGCGCCGGAGGAGTTGGTGAAGTTCATGACGTTCCCCGAGACCCGGCCGTAGTACTTGGTGCCCGGCTGGTCGGTGAACGGCGTGACCGTGAGGGTCGACGTCGAGTACTTCTGCCACACCCGGTTCACGTAGTCGTCCATCACGTTCGCCGGCAGGGCCCCGGTCTCCACGCCGTACAGCGGGGACAGGGCGCGCAGCACGGTGCCGTCCGAGCGCGTCTGGATCAGGTTCGCCCAGCCGCCCGGCTGCCCGCGCAGCGCGTTGAAGAAGCCGGTGTAGCCGCCGGACCTGAGATGCCCGGTACTGCTCACGCTGCCGTCGGAGCGCTGCACGCCGACCGCGTACGGCGCCGAGAACATGTCCACCTGGGTGCTGTTGAGCCACAGCCCGGAGTCGTTGAGCGTGTACTCCGACCAGTTGAACAGGGTGTTCCGGTTCGGGTCGGACGGGTTCTGCACGGCCGGCTGCACCAGCCCGCCGGTGGTCAGCCGGAAGTCGAGCTTCTGGCCGTAGGAGAAGTAGATCCGGCCGGAGAACTTCGGGATGCGGATCGTCTTGGACTGCCCGGCGGCGGGCCCGGCGATCGCCGCGTCCGGCGCGGGAGTCGGCGGGTTGCCGCCCGCCGGCCAGGCGTGGAAGGTGCCGTTCGCGTCGGCCCAGCCCTGCCGTCCCGAGGACAGCTGGGTGCCGAGGTCGTAGACGTAGACCGGGTCGGAGCGGCCTGAGTTGTTGGTGATCTGCAGCGGGACGGTGTCCGGCACGGCGGCACCGGCGCGGTCCGGTGCGGCCAGCGTGAGCAGGCCGCCGACCAGGGCCGCCGCGGCCGCCAGGGGCAGCGCGGGGCGCGTGATGCTGGGGAGCACTCTCCACCTCCGTGTGGGGTCGGGGTCGTACGGACGTTGGTCCGTACCTGTTTGAGAGCGCTCTCAGCGTTGCGGTCGGGCGGGTGCATGTCAATGAGTTGAACGGGATCCCGGCGGCGCTCACCGCTTGGCGGGTGCCCCGCAGACCTCAGAAGGCGCGATTCAGCAGGTCGAGAAGCGCCGCCCAGTGCCGCTCGTCGGCCTCCCGGTCGTAGGCGGGGGTGTCGGCCTGCGTGTAGCCGTGCCGCGCCCCCGGGTAGACCTCCCAGGTGTTCCGCACGCCGGCGGCGGTGAGCGTGTCCGCCAGGAGCCGGATCTGTTCCTCGGGCATGGACTGGTCCTGGTCGGCGTGGCCGAAGTACAGCTCGGCGGTGATGTGCTCGGCGCCGCGATGCGGGCTGTCCGGGGCGTCGGTGGCCAGCCGGCCGCCGTGGAAGCCGGCCGCCGCGGCCACCCGCTCGGGATGGGTGGCCGCCGTGCGCAGCGCCAGTCGGGCGCCCATGCAGTAACCCGTCAGCGCGACCGGGCCGTCGGCGACCAGCGGGCTGTCGGCCAGCCAGCCCAGGTAGGCGTCCGCGTCCCGCCTGATCCGCTCGGGGGTGAGGGAGGCCATGACCGGGCCGATCCGTTCCCAGATGGTCGGGTCGGCCGCGGGGTCGATGAACTCCGGAAGCTCTCCGATCGGGGTGCGGCCGTGCCGGTAGAAGACGTTCGGCACCAGGACCGTGTAGCCGGCGCCGGCCAGCCGGTCGGCCATCGCCCTCAGCTGCGGGCGCAGGCCGTAGGCGTCCTGGTAGAGCAGGACGCCCGGATGCGGGTTCCCGTCCGCAGGGTGGGCGAGGTAGGCGTCGGCGGTGCCGTCCTCGGTCGGGATGTCGACGGCTGTTCCCTGTACGGCGGTCATGCTGAGAAGCCTCCTGAGGAATCAGCGGCGGGAGGCGGATGCCCCTCGTCGCCGCGTGTACCTCTCATGCTGCCACGCAAGATCCACACCGCCGGGACCGGACCTGCGTCCTCTACTCGAACCGGGAGGTGTCCCCGGCGCCCCGCCGCACGATCTCCGCCTCGCCGCTGGAGAAGTCCACGACCGTGGTCGGCTCGGTGCCGCAGTCCCCGGAGTCCACCACCGCGTCCACCACGTGGTCGAGCCGGTCCTTGATCTCCCAGCCCTGTGTCATCGGCTCCTCCTCGTCCGGCAGCAGCAGCGTGCTGGACAGCAGCGGTTCGCCCAGCTCGGCCAGCAGCGCCTGGGTCACCACGTGGTCGGGGATGCGCACACCCACGGTCTTCTTCTTGGGGTGCTGCAGCATGCGCGGCACCTCGCGGGTGGCCGGCAGGATGAAGGTGTAGCTCCCTGGAGTCGACGCCTTGACGGCCCGGAACACGTCGTTGTCGACGCGGACGAACTGGCCGAGCTGTGCGAAGTCCCGGCACATCAGCGTGAAGTGGTGCCGGTCGTCGAGCCGACGGATGGAACGGATCCGGTCGATGCCGTCCCGGCTGCCCAGCTGGCAGCCGAGCGCGTAGCAGGAGTCGGTGGGGTATGCGATGAGCGCACCCGAGCGGATCGCGTCGGCGACCTGAGCGATGCTGCGCGGCTGGGGGTTCTCGGGGTGCACGTCGAAGTACTTCGCCATCCGCCGAGCTTATGCCGTCGCCGGGCGCCGCGCCCGGCTCCGGCGCGCTGCGCCGCGATGCCCGTGAGGACGGTGCGCTTTGCCTGCCGGGCGCGGTCTCGCCACTGCCCGGATGCGGGCCGCAGCCGAACGGCGAACTGCCAACGGACGTACCGGAGTTGTGGGACATCCGGCTGGTGCCCGATCCCCTGCCCGGGGTGCCATGTCCCCGCCGCCGCGTTCGCGCTCGCCACCAACGGGAGGCGTGAGGCCCCGCTTGGGGTAACGTCCACATTCGAAAGCCGAGGTCAAACCGACGACGAGGAGAAGGGCGACGTGGCCGGCCGAGCCGACGAGGGCCCTCACGCCCAGCAGCCGCGGGACTCCGACACCACGTGGGCGGAGCAGCTGCTCGACCAGCTGCGTCCCGCCGGCCGCGACCCGCGCCGGGTCGTCGCCTGGCTCGCGCGGACCGTCGGGGCCACGGTCTGCCTCCAGGACGCCCACGGAAGCCTCCTCGCCGGTGAGCGCCTGCCGCTCGACGGCACCGTGCTCGCCGACGTGGTCACCGGCCGGATCTCCGCGGCCGCCCTGGAGGACGGCGAACGTCATGTCCGCCTGGTCGGGATAAGGCACCCCGAACGGGGCCCGGCGGCGGGAGCGGTGCTCGCCGTGGCCCGCCCCGACCCCTTCGACCGGCGCGCCGCCGACGTCGTGAACCGCACCGCTTCCGTGCTCGAACTCCTCCTGAGGGAGCGGAAGCTGACGGACGACGGGAACCGGCTGCGCCGGGCCACGGCGGACCTGCGGCTCGCCATCCTGCAGCTGCTGATGGTGGAGGACACCGTCTCCGCCCGCCGGGTCGCGGCAGGACTGTGGCCGGGCCTGCTCGAGGAGGACACCGCGTGCGTCTACGTCGTCGAGGTGTCGCCCGCCGAGCGGGACGCGCTCGCCGACGCCTGCGCACACATCACCGAAGGCCTGGCACTCGTCGTGCGCTGCCCCGCGATGGACGGGCACGTCATCGTCGTCAGCCCCCGGCCGGCGGCAGGGGACCGGCTGCGCTCCCTCGTCGACGGCCGGCCGGGCACCTTCCTCGGCGGCAGCCTGCGTCAGCGCCTCGCCCGGACCGCCACCGCCTACGGGCAGGCCATCAGCGCCCTCGCCGTCGCCCGCTTCCGCCCGGACCAGACGGCCGTCTACGCCGAACGCACCCACCCCGAACGGCTCATGGACCCCGTCGCCCTGCGCGCCTGGTCCGCGGGCGTGCTGCGCCCCCTCGACATGCTGCCCCACCACATCCGTGCCGAACTGCTCGCCACGACCCGGCTGGGTCTGGAGTTCACCGCCGTCAACGCCGCCAAGGTCCTCGGCGTCAGCCGCAACACCGTCCGCGCCCGCATGGACCGTGTCGAGGCGCTGCTCGGCACCGACTTCTCCCACCTCACCACCCGCGCCGCCGCCCACCTCGCGCTCAACACCGAGGCGGTACAGGGCCCGTACGACCCCGACGCCACGGCCCCGCACCCGGTCCCCGACAGGCTCGGCGACCTGCTCGCCTCGCCCGCGCTGCGGGCCTGGGCGCAGGACCTCCTCGGCCGCCTGGACGGCGACGGCCGCGACCTGCGCGGCACCCTGCGCGCCTGGATCGCCGCGGACTCGAACGCCGAACGCACGGCCCGGGACCTGGGCGTGCACGCCCAGACCGTACGCGACCACGTCCGGGCCGCCGAACCGGTCCTGGAACGCCAGCTGCTCGCCATGGGCAGCGACCTGTACGAGGTCGTCCTCGCCCACCTGGCCACCGGCGCCCTCGCCGCACCCGCGATCGGCGGCGCGAACCGGGGCCAACCGGACTCCCCTGTGCACAAGTGAGTCCTCGCCGGTCCGGAAAGGGCACCGGCGCGATACCCACCGCCGTGTCCCGCACGTAAGTTCAGCAGTCGCGGGGCACGACCGGAACGGGGGACCGGTCGGAGCCCCGCACGTGTCTCAGCCGCCCAGCCGGACCGGTACCTCCTGCCAGCCGTGGGCGATGAACGACGGCACCTGCCGCAGCTCCTCGGCGCCGACGGCCAGGTGCAGCTCCGGAAAGCGGGCGAACAGCGCGGGCAGTGCCGTCAGCGCCTCCATGCGGGCCAGCGGAGCACCGATGCAGCGGTGCACGCCGATCCCGAACGCCAGATGGTCGTCGGCGCCGCGTGCCGCGTCGAAGTCGGCCGCGTGCGGCCCGTAGCGCGCCGGGTCCAGGCCGGCGGCCGCGTACGTGGTGATGATCGCGTCCCCGGCCGGGACCGTCACGCCACCGACCTTCAGGTCCGCGACCGCGAAGCGCAGCGGTAGCGCGGCGACCGACGGATGCACCCGCAGCGTCTCCTCGACCACTCCTGCCCAGCCGATCTCCCCGGAGCGCACCGCCGCCAGCTGCGCGGGACGCGTCAGCAGGGCGACGACCGCGTTGCCGATGAGATTGACGGTGGTCTCGAACCCGGCGCCGACCACCAGCAGCAGTGTGTGCAGCAGCTCCTCGTCGGAGAGCCGGTCGCCGTCCTCGTCCCGGACCCGGATCAGCTCCGTGGTGAGATCGTCGCCCGGATCGTTGCGCCGGTACGCGAGCAGCGCTCCCAGCACCGTGCCGATCCGCTCCTGCACGGACGCCGCGTTCTCCGGGCTCGGGTCGGAGGTGTCGAAGATGTCGGTGATGAGGCGCGCGGCGTCCGCGCGCAACTCGCCGGGCACACCCAGCAGATCGGAGATCAGGCGCATGGGCAGCGGATGGGCGAACCCGGCCCGCAGATCGACGGCTCGGCCGTCGGCGCCCTCGTCCGCGAGCGTGTCCAGCAGTTCGGCGGTGATGACCGCCACGCGCGGGCGCAGCGCCTCGGTGCGCCGGAGCGTGAAGCTCGGCGCCACCAGCTTGCGCAGCCTGGTGTGGTCGGGACCGTAGGTGGACAGCATGTTGACCACGCCCACCCAGGTCACGATCCAGCTCCAGGCGGGGCGCTCGCCGGTCTGCGGCCACAGCCGCCAGTGCCGGCGCGCGTCCTTGCTCACCAGGGGATCGAGGATCAGCTCCTTGAGGACGTCGTACCCGGTGGGTGCCCAGGCGGGGATGCCGCCCGGCAGCTCCACGGGGACGACCGGGCCGAGGGCGCGCAGCCGGGCGCTCTCCGCGACGATGTCGGTGCCGAACGGGTCGAGCGGGATGCGGTCGGTGACGGTCACGACGGCTCTCCTGGCTGGTCGGCTCTCGCGAGGCGGGCGCGGTCCAGTACACACCGTCGTCGTCCGGCAGCGAACAGGGCGTCCTCGACTCGACCGGAAACCGCCCAGGTCGAGACCTCACCTGGCGGCGGGTTCGGCCGGCAGGTCGAAGACGTGGTCCGGGGAGATGACCTTCGTGATCGCCTCGCCGAACAGGGTGCTCGGCTCCTGGCCGTTGTGGTCGATGTCGGTGTTGAGCAGCACCACGAGGGTCGCCTGTGCCGCCGGGAGATAGATGGTCAGGGACTCGTAGCCCGGAAGCGAACCGTTGTGGCCGATCCAGCCCTGCACGTTGAAGATGCCCAGCCCGTACCCGGCGCCCGGGATCGGCGTAGCCGGGGTGATGAGCCGCTGCTTCTGCGTGGCCGGGCTGATCATCCGGCTGCCGTCCGGGAATTGGCCGGTCGCCACCGTGCGCGCCCACAACCGCAGGTCGTCCTGCTTGGAGATCATCGCGCCGGCCGCCCACGCCCAGGACGGGTTCCAGTCGGCCGTGTCCGCGATCTTGCCGTCGGCCGTCTGGTTCGTGTAGCCCTGAGCGTGCGGGGCGGGGAACTCCGCGCCGGCCGGGAACAGGGTGTTCTTCATCCCGGCGGGCTCCAGGATGTGCTGATGGATGTAGTCGCCGAGGCGCTGTCCGCTCTGCTGCTCGACGACCAGACCGAGCAGGATGAGATTGGTGTTGCTGTAGTAGAACTTCTGTCCCGGCGGGAACAGCACCGGGTGCTTGAAGGCGTAGGCGAGCAACTGCTGGGGCGTGAAGGGACGTTGCGGATCGGACGTGAGCGCCTTGAAGAAGTCGTCGTCCTGGGAGTAGTTGAAGAGCCCGCTGCGCATCCCGGCGAGCTGCCGCAGCGTGATCTCGTTCCCGTTCGGCACCCCGTCGACGTACTTGCCGATCGGATCGTCCAGACCGACCTTGCCCTGGTCCACCAGCTGCAGCAGTGCCGTCACGGTGAACGTCTTGGTCTCGCTGCCGATCCGCGTGTACAGGTCCGGTGTCATCGGCCGGCCGCTGCTCTCGTCGGCGACGCCGAACGAGCTGACGTAGCTGCCCCGGTGCGGCGTCCAGACGCCGACCGTCACGCCGGGCACGTTCGCCTCGGTCATCACCTTCCGCACGGCGGCGTCGAGTTCGCGGGCCACGTCCGGCGTGATCGTGCGGACCTCCGTCCCCGAAGGGGAGGGGGTGGGCCGGCCGGTGGCGAACGCGGTGGGTACGGAGGCCGGTGCCGCCCCTGCGGGAGCGCCGCCGAGCGGCACCGTCAGTGTTCCCAACACGACGGCGACCGCGGCCCCCCGGCGCAGGCGTGCGGATGAATGCGACATGGCCTGACTCCAAGCACGTGGGAGCAGAACGTGCGGCGGGCGAGACGTCGGAGCCCTGGCTCCCCAGCATAGGAGCGCGCACCCGGCCGCGCCTGTCGGCCGGGCAGGCCCCTCGGCGGCATGATCCGCCCTGCTCCGGGACGCTTGCCGGACGGGTGGAAGGCCCCGTTCGAGGGGTGTGTTCACCCGGCCCGGTGAGCGGGCGGAGCGGAGCGTACCGGTGGCGCGGCAGCCGCAGGGCCCCGGCGGACCGGACCCGAGAGCCGATGTACGCCCAACTCGTGGCGGAGTGGCGGACCCAGGGGCGCACCGTCCCCGCGGAACCCGACGTGCTCCGGGTCACCCTCGCCGGGCTTGCGCTGCGCATCGTGCCCGAGTCCGAGCGCGCCTGATCCGCTAGGGCCCGCACAGCGGCGCGAGGACCGCCAGCGTGCCGTTGGCCTCCTGCAGCGCCGCCTCCAGCGTGCCGGGCCGGTGCAGGCTGCCGGTGCCGTCCGGCGGGACCAGCCACTCCAGGGAGCGGGCGGGCCGGTACGGCGGCGGTACGGCGACCCAGGACCCCTTGGCCGCGTACCGCAGGCCGGCGCCGACCCAGCCCCCGGACGGGTCCGGCGGCAGGAAGAAGCCGACCCGACCCGCGGCGGTGTCCACCAGGGTCGGCCCCGGCACGGGCAGCGAGGGCCGCCACAGCAGGTCCAGGGTGAGCAGGCCGAGCCGCTCGGGAACGCTCAGGACGTCCCAGAAGCGCCCCGCTTCCAGCAGTGAGATCCCCTCCCCGTGGTCCCACTCCCATTTGCACGCGCGGGGATCGGCAGCCGCCGCGGCGAGCCACTCGACGCCCCGCATCCACATCCTGTTCGTCATGCACCGCTCCGCGTGATCCTGCACAGCAATCCGGCATATGCATGCTGATAGATATTTCTACCTGGCGGAAGGGGTGGCGAACCCTGGCGTTTAAGACGTCGCGTTCGAACACCGGGCAATGGTTCGCCAGTTGGGGCATCACGGTCATGGCGGCCGAGCGTCCAGCCGACACTCGATTCAAGCGTGATGGCAATCGATTCGAGCGTCAGCTCTTGATGTCATCACGTTTTCGCTCGTATGCTCGGACCGTTCCGTCCCCGGTATGCATCGAGGTACTCCATGGACCGCACGCGTCTGCACGCCCTCCTGGCCCGCGAGAGCGCCGAGGCCGAACGCCGCAACCCGCGCTCCAAGGCGGCCTACGCGCGCGCCGACCACCTCTTCGGCCGGGTGCCGATGACCTGGATGAACAAGACGGCCGGTGCCTTCCCGCGCTACCTGGCCGGGGCGCGTGGCGCACGGATCACCGACGTGGACGGGCACGAGTACATCGACTTCTGCCTCGGTGACACGGGCGCGATGGCCGGTCACTCGCCCGCCGCGGTCACCGAGGCCGTCGACCGCCGGTACGCCGGCCTGGGCGGGGCCACCGCGATGCTGCCCACGGAGGACGCCGAGTGGGTCGGCGCCGAGCTGACCCGCCGCTTCGGCCTGGCCCGGTGGAGCTTCTCGCTCACCGCGACCGACGCCAACCGGTGGGCGATCCGGCTCGCCCGGGCCGTCACCGGGCGCCCGAAGATCCTGGTCAACAGCTACTGCTACCACGGCAGCGTCGACGAGTCGCTGATCGTCGTCGGCCCGGACGGCCGGGGCGCCGCCCGCCCCGGCAACGTCGGAGCCCCCTGTGACGTCACCCTGACCAGCAGGGTCGCCGAGTTCAACGACCTCGCCGGACTGGAGCGCGAGCTGGCCCACGGGGACGTCGCCGCCGTCCTCATGGAGCCCGCGCTCACCAACATCGGCATCGTCCTGCCCGAGCCCGGCTACCTCGCGGGCGTACGTGACCTGACCAGACGGTACGGCGCCCTGCTCATCAACGACGAGACCCACACCTTCTCCGCCGGCCCCGGCGGCTGCACGGCCGCCTGGGACCTCGAGCCGGACCTGCTCACCATCGGCAAGGCGATCGGCGGCGGCATCCCGGCCGGCGCCTACGGCCTCTCCGCGGACCTCGCCGAGCGGCTGCTGGACCGCGCCGACCTGGACCTCGTCGACATGGGCGGCGTCGGCGGCACCCTCGCCGGCAACGCGCTGTCGGTCGCCGCGACCCGGGCCACGCTGGAGCACGTGCTCACCGACGAGGCCTTCGCCCGGATGGCGAAGCTCTCCGAGCGCTTCGAGGCGGGCGTCCGGGCCGGCATCGAGGCCCACCAGCTGCCCTGGTCCGTCAGCCGCCTCGGCGCCCGCACCGAGTACCGCTTCACCTCGCCGGCGCCCCGCACGGGCACCGAGTCCGCCGCGGCGGCCGACCCGGAGCTGGAGGACTTCCTGCACCTCTACCTCGCCAACCGGGGCATCCTGCTGACCCCGTTCCACAACATGGCGCTCATGTGCCCCGACACCACCGAGCAGGACGTCGACACGCACACCGAGGTGTTCGCCGCGGCCCTCGCCGAACTGGCCGGCTGAGCCGGGAAGTCCACCCGGGACGGCACGAAAGGAGAGTCGTGGACGAGATCGACCGGGCCATTCTGCGCGAGCTGCAGACCGACGGCCGTATCGCCTATGCCGACCTCGGCCCGAAGGTCGGCCTGTCCGCCTCGGCGGCCCGTCAGCGCCTGCAACGCCTGCTGGACTCCAGGACCGTTCAGGTCGTCGGCGTCACCGACCCGATGGCCATGGGCGGCCAGGCCATGGCCCTGCTCGGCATCGGCGTCGACGGCGACCCGCGCGTCGTCGCCGACGCCCTCGCCGAACGCCCCGAGGTGGTCTACTCGGTGCTGACGTCCGGCGGGTTCGACCTGTTCGCGGAGGTGGTCGCGCCGGGCCCCAAGGACCTGCTGGACTTCGTCAACGACGTGGTCCGGCCCATCGAGGGCGTGCGTGAGATCCAGTCCTTCCCGTACTTCGGCATTCACACCCATCGGTTCCTGTGGGACGTGGGCTGACCCGTGTCTCCGCACAGGCACGGGGTGCCGGGTCAGGTACCCGGCGGCACGGGGGTCAGGACCAGCAGGGTGGCGTCGTCGCGGACGTCGAAGTGCTGTAGCCCGAGGTCGGCCCACACGGCCTCGGCCAGGTCACCGGAGACGGTGTCCGCGATGTCGGACAGCCGCTCGGGCAGCGGATAGAAGGTGCCGGAGGCGTTCCGGGCCTCCCAGACGCCGTCGGAGGCCAGCAGCAGGCGGTCGCCCGGCCCGAGCTGCACGGTGACCTCCTTGGGGGGATCGGCGCCGATCAGCCCGAGGCCCAGCGGGGGAGCCGACGTGACGGTCACCTCGCGGGCCCTGCCGTCGTGCAGCAGCACCGGGGCCGGGTGCCCATAGGCGGCCATCCGCACCGCCCGCGCGTCGGGCGTGAACTCCAGCAGCACCGCGGTCGCGAACAGCTCCGCATGCCGCACCCCGGCCGAGTCCACCGCCAGTCTGCGGTCCATACGGGCCGCGACCGACGCCAGGTCGGGCTGGTCCAGCACCGCCTCCCGGAACGCGCCCAGCAGCGACACCACCGTCGCGACCGCCGCCAGCCCGTGCCCCTGTACGTCCCCCATCACCGCCCGGACGCCGTGCGGCCCCGCCCGCACGTCGAAGAAGTCACCGCCCACCAGCGTCCCGTCCTGGGCGGCCCGGTAGAAGCCCGCGCACCCCACCCGCCCGATGCGCTCCGGCAGCGGCGGCATCACGGCTCGCTGCACGGCCTCGCCGATCGCGCGCTCCATGACCAGCTGGGCGTCCCGGAGCCTGCGCACATAGGAGAGGAACACACTAAGCAGGGCGACGAACACGATGGTGAGCACATCGGTGTTGCCCGGACGGTTCAGGTGCGTCGCCGGGATGTGCAGCGCCACGACGACCAGAGCGCCCAGGACGGCGGTCCCCACCGGCCCGTACGACAGGACGGCGAGCGGCGGGATCGCGCCCAGCAGGAAACCGAGATCGCCTGCGTGCGGAGTGATGAACGCGGCTGCGGTCACCCCCACCAGCAGCGCCACCGGCAGCACCCGCACCCATGGCGGCGGTGGCGCGCCCCGCAGCCAGCCGCGCTCCTCCCGGTTCCGCCGCGACGACGAGCCGCGCACCGATCTCACATCTCCACGCTACGCCGTCGCCGGGAAGGGGGTGCACCGCGAGAAAAGCGGTCGACACCCGGCCGTCCGTCCGCCTAGCGTGTGCGGCACGCCCGAGACGGCACCGGAAGAAGGCGAGCGTCGTCATGCAGTCCGCAGCCACCCAGCGCTCCCGCCTTCCCGTTCCTCGGGCGTAGCACCTCTGACCCGACCGGGAGCGCGCCCCGCTGTACGCAGCACGCATCCCGGAGGAATCCATGACCGCTGTGGTCATCCGCACGCTCGACGAGAACAGTGCTCACCTTTTCGACACCCTGCCCGACCCGCTGGACTTCCGCGAGAAGCACCGGCGGACCCGGTACCGGCCCGACTGGAAGCGGGTCGCCCTGCGCGACGGCCGGGTCGTGGCCCGCGCCGCCTGGTGGGCCCGGCCGGAGGACCCCGAGCCGCTCGTCATCAACTGGTTCGACGTGGCCGAGGGCGAGGAGGACGCGGGAGCCGAACTCCTGCGTACGGCACCCTGGCGCACCGAGGAGCTCGAACTCGACCTGCCCCCCGGATGGCGGGACGTCCCCGGTCTGCCCGCCGCCGTCACCACCCGCACCGCCGCCGCCCGCACAGCCGGATACGAACCGCTGGTGGAACGCTTCATCTACCGCTGGACCCCGGACCACGGCCTGCCCGAGCGCCCCGGACGCCTCGTCTTCTCCGCCGAACCGGACGACGCCGTCTTCTTCGACGCCCTGCGCCGCATCCACTCCGTCACCCTGGACTCCCACGCCCGGCGGGCCATCGAACAGGGCGGGGTCGACCAGGCCGCCCAGGAGGAACTCGACATCTTCCGCTGGTTCCCGTCACCGCGCGAGTGGTGGCAGCTCGCCCGCACGCCCGAGGGCGAGCCGGTCGGTATCCACATCCCGGCCCGCAATCCGTCCGGACCGTGCATCGGTTTCATCGGCGTCCTGCCGGAGCACCGAGGCCACGGCTACGCCTACGACCTGCTCGCCGAGTGCACCCACTTCCTCGTCGAACGCGACGCCGAGTTCATCGCCGCCGCCACCGACCAGGGCAACGTCCCGATGGCCGCACACTTCACCAGGGCCGGCTACCCCGTCGTACAGGAACGCCTCAACTTCTGGTCCGAGCGCGTTGTCAGTGCCGGGTGACATGCTGACGGGGTGATCGACGGCGGCCGAGCGGGGGAGGGGCCATGGGGTTCGACGGTGAGGTGTGGCGGGTGCGCGCCGGGGCGGAGCCCGTCGGCGAGATCCTGATCGACGCGGCCGACTTCCCCTGGCTGTCGGGGAGCCTCACCACCGGCCCCGGCTTCGCCGCCGTACAGGACCTCTTCGTCCGTGAGCTGGCCCTGCTGGAGGACGAGCGCCGGGAGGAGTGGGAGTCCGCGTACGACGAGATACGGCGGCGTGTCTCGCTGTCCTCGCCGGAGGGCCCGGTCCCCGAGTTCCTGCTGCACATCGAGGGAGACCGGGCTTGGTTCCGGTGGAGCGACGAGCCGTTCGAGGAGGACTAGGCGAGGGAGGCCGGAGGCTGGTCGGCCGGTTCCCCGGTCAGTCTCGCCTCCGCCGCCGCCAGGATCTCGGTGACCCGCAGGCCGAACGCCGCGTCGCAGGGGTGCGGGCGGCCGCTGCGGGTGGAGGTCAGCAGGGCGTCGGCGGCGCGGGTGAGGGCGGGAACGGCGCCCTCGGAGCTTCTCGGCAGGAGCGACACACCGGCCTCGCCCCGCAGTTCGAGGTCGGCCCCGGCCGCCGCGGGCGGTGCCGTCAGGCTCAGCGTGAGCGTGCTGGACGCGCCCGTGGCGTGGTCGAGGACCAGGTGCACGGTGTCGGAGGGACCGTGCGCCGCCGCCAGGACCTGGCGTACGTCGCCGAGGACCGGCAGCAGGACCGACAGGGCATGCGGTCCCACGTCCCACAGCGCGCCCTTCTCCCGCCGCCAGGGGGAGGCCGCGAACGGGCTGTCGCTCGTGAACACCGCCCCCAGCCACTGCGCCCGCGCCGTGAACCAGCCCGCCGCGGCGGCCTGTTCGTCGATCCAGGCCTCCGGTTCCTTCTGGAAGCGTGTGGTGAAGAACACGACCGAGGCCACCCCGGCCCGTTCCGCGGCCTCGGCCACGGCCCGCGCCTCGGTGGCCCCCACGGCCAGGGGTTTGTCCAGGAGGAGATGCCGCCCCGCCTGGGCGGCCCGTACCGCCAACTCGGCCTGCACGGACGGGGGAAGGGCCACCGCCACCGCGTCCACGTCGGCCAGCAGCGCGTCCACGCCGTCGTACGCCTGGACGCCGTAGTGGTCCGCCAGCGCGGTGGCCGCCTCCGGGCGGCGGCCCCACACCCCGGCGAAGTCCAGGCCGGTGTGCCCGGCCAGCGCGGGGGCGTAGGCCGCCTGGGCCCACGGGCCCGTTCCCAGCAGTCCGATGCGCATCTCGCGTTCCTTTCTGCGGACCGGTCGCCACGGTCTCACGAAGCCGTGTGCCGGTCGCCGTTGACGTACGAGACCGAGTGCTCCCCGTGCCCGGCCAGCCACCGCGCGATGGTCTCGGCGATCGGCTGGCCGGTGTCCATCTCGACGAAGCCGAACTGGCCCGACTGGTTGCACTCCAGGAACCACCAGATCCCGTCCGTGTCCTCCGCGAAGTCGAAGGCACCGTACGCGAGTTCAGCGTCCTTCATGTAGCGGAGGACGGCCTCGGCGACGCGCGGGGGCACTTCCGCCGGGAGCCAGGGGGAGACCGACGGGGTGAAACGGACGTCGATGTCGTCGGGGTGGCCGTCCGGGTCGGCGGGCTTGCGCGCGGCCAGCAGCCGCTCGCCGACGACCGTGAGCCGGATGTCGGCCCTCTTGGGGATCCGCCGCTGCAGCAGGGTCGGACCGAAGGCGACGGCCGCGAAGTCGGCGTCCGGCGCGACCCGGCTGGTGGGCACCGCCCGCGGCGGCTCCTGGGGGTGCGCGCCGGAGACGGGCTTGACCACCAGGTCCGGGAAACGCTCGGCGAACTCCCGGGCCGCCTGCGGAAACGTCGTGATCAGCGTGGCCGGCACGGCGAGCCCGCTGAGCTGGGCGAGCCGCAGCTGCCAGGGCTTGTGGCGGGCGCGGCGGGCCGCGTCCGGATGGTTCATCCAGCGCGCGCCGGTACAGCGCAGCATGCCGTACAGCGCTTGGGAGGACTCCTCCGTCAGCCAGGCGGAGGGCTGGCCGGCGCGGGTGGCCGCGTCCCCCGGCCTGCGCACCCAGACGGAGCGCAGGCCGTTCATGCTCACCAGGCGCCCGCCGACGGACAGGTGTCCGCGGCAGGCGCCCTGCACGTACTCGCCCGACAGCGCCACGCCGTTGGTGAGGTCGGCGGGATCGAGCCGGACCACGGGCACGCCGGCCTCGCCCAGCCGGAGGACCACCATGTCCGCCGTCACGTCCTCTTCACTGGTCAGGATGAGCACGGTCATCTTGCGCAAGCCCGCGTTCAGTCGTCGAAGTGCGTCTTGGAGCCGGCCGTGGAGGTCGTTGTCCCCAGTGCTCTCAGAGTCGCGTGGTCGGTGGCGGCGATCCGCCCGTCCGGGAGGACGTTCAACTGCAGTCCGGAGTCGTACGCGTACGGAGCGGTGACGTCCAACTGCACAGCGGGGCGCGCGTAGTTGAGCGTGAACGGTTGCATGGTCTCTCCCTGATTCGGCTTTCACGTCCTTATACGAATCGAACGGGTGGTTGGTTTCCTTACACTCCGTAACCGGGGTCCGGAGAGGGGTCGTTCGGGGCGTCGGGTAGGAGGACGTCGGGTCGGCCGAGGGGAGTTGCGCGGTCCGCTGTCCGGCGTGCGGTGGCCTTCGTTCCGTTCATTTGGTGAGGGCGTCGCGGGCCGCGGCGAGGGCCTGTTCGGCGTAGCCGCGGCCGAACAGCACCACGTGCACCAGCAGCGGGAAGAGCTGGTGCAGGCCGACGCGCCGCCGCCAGCCGTCGGCCAGCGGCGCCGCCTCCTGGTACCCGGCCAGCACCCGGTCCAGATGCGGGCAGCCGAACAGCTGGAGCATCGCCAGGTCGGTCTCCCGGTGCCCGCCGTGGGCAGCCGGGTCGATGATCCGGACCTCCCCGTCTGTGGCCCACAGCACATTGCCGTTCCACAGGTCGCCGTGCAGCCGGGCGGGCGGCTCGGCCGGCCCGGCGAGTTCCGGGAGCCGCTCGCAGACCCGCTCGATCACGGCGGCCTCCGCGCCCCGCATGGTGCCGGCGTCCACCGCTTCGCGCAGGTACGGCAGCACGCGGTGCTCGGCGTACCAGCCGGGCCAGTCCTCCCCGGGGACGTTGCGCATGGGCGCGAGGCCGATATACGCCTCCTGAGGGCCGCCCGGCGGCGGCGCGCCGAACGCCGGCGCCCCGGTGGCGTGCAGGGCGGCGAGGGCCTGGCCGAAACGTAGCGCCGCCGCGCCTTCGGGCTGCCCGGTCGGTACGCGCTCGGTGACCATCCACCGCTCGTCGTGGCCGAGCACCTCCGGCACCCGGACCGCTCCCGCCGCGCCGAGCCAGCGCAGCCCGGTCACCTCGGCGCGCACGGCGCCCGGGGCGTCGCCACGCTTGACCATCACCGCCGTTCCGTCCTCGAGCGTCACCTCGGCGGGCGACCCGGACGGCGTCCGCGCGGTCGTGGCCCGGCGCCCGGTGAGCCGGGACGCCACCTGCCCTGGATCCTCGTCTCGGTTGACCACGGCCCCAGCGTACGGCCCGTAAATGAGGTTCCTCTGAGAGTACTTCGACCGTTGATACGACTGATTTCGGCCAAACCCGAGTAGTAACTACCCGTGTTGACGTCGTACGACTAGCGTGAGGGCGCCGCGTCGCCACACCAGGGGCACAGGGCCCTGACGGGACTAGCGAGCGGCGGAGGGTTATCCCCCTTGACCACAGCATCCGTGCTGATGGCCGACGTCTTCGAGGTTCAGCCCTACACCCCCCACTGCGAAGTCATCTTCGGCGAGGGCGCACACGCCGTGATCGGCGTGTCCCCGGGCAACAGCTACTTCTCCGCCCAACGCCTGCACGACCTCGCCCGCTGGGGGCTGGACCACTTCGACAGGGTCGACTTCGTCTACACCGACCTGTACGTGGCCGAGATGTACGAGGCCTCCGGCTACGCGCCGGACGAGGCCCGCCGCAAGGCGGTGAAGAACCTGCGGGGCGTGCGCGCGAAGGTCCGCGACGCGGTGACGGAGGCCGACCCGGAGGGCACCCGGCTCGACTGGCACCCGATGTCGGCCTTCCGCACCAACCCCGCCTACCAGGAGATCCACCGGCAGCTGCGGCGCAGGCTGCGCTGCGACGGCGACTTCCGGCGCGTCTGCAACGCCCTGGTGAGCCGCTTCCTGTCGGCCCGCGGCGAGCAGGCGAGCGAGCGGCAGCGCGAGGTGTGCCTGGAGTACGTGTGCGCCGAGGCGCCGCTGTTCCTGGACACCCCCGCCATCCTCAAGGTGCCCTCATCGCTCAACTGCTACCACCAACTGCTGCCGATGGCCGAGTTGTTGTACTCCCGCGGCGCCGGACTGCGCGCCTCCCGCAACCAGGGCCACGCCATCGTGACGCCCGCCGCCCAGCAAGGAGCCGCGGCATGACCACCGCCCCCGACATCCGCACCGATGCGCCGCTGCTGGACTTCCCGTTCTCCTGGGACGGCACCCGCGTGCCCGCCGAGGTCGAGGACCTGCGCGCTGCCACCCCGGTACGGCGCGTGCGGACCATCGCCGGCGACGCGGCATGGCTGGTCTCCTCCTACGACCTGTGCCAGCGGGTCCTGAAGGACGACCGCTTCTCCCTCAAGGACACCTCCGCACCCGGCGTCCCCCGCCAGTACGCGCTCACGATCCCGCCCGAGGTCGTGAACAACATGGGCAACATCACCGGGGCGGGGCTGCGCCGGGCGGTGATGAAGGCGCTCAACCCCAAGGCCCCCGGCCTCCTGGACCGGCTGCGCGAGGAGGCCCACCGCCTGGTGGACCTGATGGCGGCCGAAGGGCCGACGGCGGACCTGCGCCAGGCGTTCTGCGAGCCGTACTCCGCGGGCATGCACTGCCGCATCCTCGGCATCCCGCAGACCGAGGCCCCGGCCTTTCTGCGCAGCCTCGACATCGCCTTCATGAACTCGGCGTGCCCGATCACCGGCGCGAAGATCAACTGGGACCGGGACATCGCCCGGATGACCGCCCTGCTCGACGACCCGGCCACCCACGGGCTGATGGGCGAACTCGCCGCCCTGCGCGACGACCCCGACTACGCCCACCTGACCGACGAGATGCTGGCCACCGTCGGCGTCACCATGTTCGGCGCCGGCACCATCTCCACCTCGGGCTTCCTCGCCATGGCCCTGGTCTACCTGCTCACCCACCCCATAGCCAGGGACCTCCTCCGGGACCGCCCCGACCTGATCGGCCCGGGCGTGGAGGAACTGCTGCGGGTGAACCTCTCCATCGGCGACGCCCTGCCGCGCCTCGCCCTGGAGGACGTCCGGCTCGGCGACGTGCAGGTCCGCCGGGGCGAACTCGTCCTGGTCCTGGTGGAGGGCGCCAACCTCGACCCGGCGAAGTTCCCCGACCCGCACCGCTTCGACGTCCACCGCGACAACACCGCCGACCACCTCTCCTTCGGCGGCGGCGCCCACTACTGCCCCGCCACCGCACTTGGTCGCGCGCACGCCCGGATCGCCCTCGAGGTCCTGCTCGAACGCCTGCCGGACCTCGCGCTCGCCGTGCCGTCGAGCCAACTGGTGTGGCGTACCGGCTTCATGAAGCGGATCCCCGAACGGCTCCCGGTGGCCTGGTAACCCACAGGCTCCCCGTACGTCCTGTACGGCGTCCCCGGTCCGGCACCCCGGACGGGGACGCCGACGTGCGCCACCGTCACCGGCGCGCGGACTCCCGTCGCGTCAGCCCCACCGGATTGCCGGGCGGCAGCAGCCCCGAGACCTCGACGGTGCGGGCCAGCGGCTCCAGCAGCTCGGCCAGGCGTGCGGAGCGTTCCGTACCCAGCGCGGTCCACGGGCGCTCGGCCGCCTCGTCGGTCCGCGTCTCGATGTGCGCGCGCCCGGCGACGCCCGCTCGGGTCAGTGATCCGTCCTCGGCGAGGAAGCCGCGCTCCCGCAGGGCGGCCTCGGCCGCCGCCCAGTCCGCCGGTTCCCACCTGCGGGTCTCGCGCAGGAACACCCCGTCCGACTCCCCGGCGGCAGCCTTGAGCACCATCGCCTCGACCGGCCCGAGCCCCAGGCCCACCAGGACGGCGACATGCCCGTCGCCCCGGTGCTCGCGCAGGGTCGTCAGGGCCTGCCACAGCCGTACCGTCGCCCGCTCGGGCCGCTCCAGCGCCTGGTTGGCCGCGGCCAGTACCCGTCCCGGAACGTCCGCCGCGGCCGCCGCCTCCCACGCGAGGTCGGCCGCCTCCGCCAGCTCCGTTGAACCCGTCACGTCCGGCCCGAACAGACGGGTCATGGCCGCGTCCATGGCCTCCCACCGGGCCGCCAGCACATCCTCCGGAGCCGCGTACCCCCAGGCGTCGGGCAGCGCACGGGACACCCGGGCGGGGTGGAAGACGTAGAACGAACCGGTGACCACGGACGCCGGCGCCGCGCCGAGCGGGGCCGCCCGCAGCGCGAAGTACCCCATCCAGAACCCGCGCATCCCCAGCCGGTCCGCCGCCTGCCTCGCCTCGGGCGCGAAGTACACGAGATCGTGCACCGGCTCGTACCGCTCCCACATCGTCCGTGCCATCCCGCCCGCCACTGCTTCCTCCCACCGCGTCGGCCTGCCGTGCTGTCGGCACCAGCCTGCGCTATGACGGCTGTCATAACAAGCGGGTACGGGTCAGTTTCCGGCCAGTGTGATCACTCGGGCAGGGCCTGGACGCGCCCGATGGCATTGCCGAGCAGTCCCGTGAACCACACCCCGCGGTCGGGACCGGCGGCGATGCGGAACGGCACCTTGTCCGCGCCGCCCGGCACCGGGAAGCTGGTGATCCTGCCCGTCGCGTCGACACGACCGATCCGGCCGACCTCATCGGCGTACCACACCTGTCCGTCCGGCCCGAGGGTGATGCCGCTGGGACTGCTGTCCGGGGCGGGCAGCGGGATCCGGGTGACGTGTCCGGTGGAGTCGATCCGGTCGACCGAGTTCGAGCCGGACGTGGTGAACCACATGCCGCCGGGGCCGGTGACGATGTCGTCGGGAAAGCCGGCCTCGGGAGGCAGCGCGAACTCGGTGATCCGGCCGGAGCTGTCGATCCGCCCGATCTTCCCGCCGGTCAGTTCGGTGAACCACAGCGCTCCGTCCCCGCCCGCCGCGATGGAGTGGGGGGAGGCGCTCGGGGTCGGGACCGGGTACTCGCTGATCTGGCCGCAGGTGGTGATGCGGCCGATCTTGTTGCCGTTCGCCTCGGTGAACCACAGGGCGCCGTCCGGTGCGGGCGCGATCCCGGCCGGGAAGCCGTCCGCCGTGGGCACCGGGAACCCCGTGAGCTGTCCGGAAGTGGTCATCCGGCCGATCCTGTTCGCCTTCCCCTCGGTGAACCACAGCGCCTGGTCCGGGCCCGCCGTGACGGCGAGCGGAGAGCTGTCCGGACCGGAGGTGGGGAAGTCGGTGACCTTGCCTTCGACCGTGATCCGCCCGATCCGCCCGACTCCGGACGCGGCGAACCACAGCGCCCGGTCCGGTCCCGTGGTGAGGCCGGCCGGGAGGGTGTCGGCCGTGGTGGTGATCGGGTACTCCGTCGCATCGCCGACGTCGGCCCGGGCCGGGGCGGCGACGGCGACGCAGGCGAGGGCACCCAGGAACGCCGTGAGCAGTCGGCGGGTGCCGCGTCCGGGCATGGCTGCGGCGGCGGGCATGGAGCGGCCCCTTCTCGTTCTCGGCGGGGCGAGGGACACAGGGGCACCGCCGTGCCGTGATGGATCGTCGCCCTCAGGCTAGGGGTGTCCGCACGGCCGGACGACCGCACCGGCCCGGATGGGCGACGGCGTCCGCTCCCCATGGGCGCGCCCCTGCCTCACAGCCCTCTTCCCCGTCACAGGCATTGACGCGCCCCTCCCGCACCTCTACTTTCTGACCGACTTACCGAACTCCGTTCGAAATACCGGCAGTTGAAGAGTCCCGGGAGACCACATGCGCGCAACCCCCCACCGCCCAGGCCTGCCCTCACGTCGGCTGTTCCTCGGCATGGCCGCGGCGGTGCCGTTGGCAGCGGCCACCGACCTGGCCCTGGGTGCCCGCCCCGCCCACGCCGCGGACTCCGCCTATGTGATGGGGTACTTCACCGAGTCACCGAACGGCACCGGCACCGACTACGGCCTGCACCTCGCCGTCAGCACGGACGCGCTGCGCTGGATGCCGCTCAACCAGAACAACCCCGTCGTCACCCCGACCGAAGGCGCCGGCGGACTGCGCGACCCGTTCATCCTGCGCAAGCAGAACGGCGCCTTCGTCGTCCTCGCCACCGACCTCAAGGGCACCGACTGGAGCTACGTCAGCCAGTACATCCACGTCTGGGACTCCGCCGACCTGCGCACCTTCACCAACTACCGTCGCCTGAAGCTGCACGACATGAACACCCACAGCTGGGCCCCGGAGGCCTTCTGGGACGCGGGCCGCGGCCGGTACGGCATCATCTACTCGTCCGTGAACTCCGGCGGGCACAACGTGATCATGGTGAACTACACCAGCGACTTCCAGACCGTCTCCACCCCGCAGGTCTTCTTCGACCCCGGCTACGACGTCATCGACGCAGACCTGGCCGTAGGCGTCAACGGCGTCAACTACCTCTACTTCAAGAGCAGTTCGGCGCAGGCACTGGTCGGCGCCCGATCCACCTCGCTGGACCCCGGGAGCTTCACCGTCTTCAGCACACCGGTCGCCCACGGTGGCACCGAGGCCCCCATCCTCGTCAAGTCCCGGACCTCCGGATCCTGGTGGCTGTGGGGAGACACCTACACGCCGAACGGCGTCTTCTACGCCTGGCAGAGCACCGACCTGGCCGCGGGCACCTGGACCGCCCTCGACCAGCGCACCTACACCCAGCCGGTCAACTCCAAGCACGGCACCGTCCAGCCCATCACCACCACGGAGTACACCAACCTCGTGGCCAGGTGGGGCGCACCCGCCTGGAACCGGATCCAGTCCTACAACCATCCGGACCGCTACATCCGCCACGCCGACTACGTGGGCCGTATCGACGCCTACCCCTTCGACCCGTACACCGACTCCCAGTGGAAACTCGTCCCCGGCCTGGCCGACGGCTCCGGCGTCTCCTTCCAGTCGGTGAACTACCCGACCCGCTATCTGCGGCACTACGCGTACCAGCTGCGTCTCGACGTGAACGACGGCACCTCGACGTACGCCCAGGACGCCACCTTCTACCGGACCGCGGGCCTCGCCGACGCCGGCTGGACGTCCTTCCGCTCGTACAACTACCCCACCCGTCACATCAGGCATTCGGACTACGTCCTGCGCATCGACCCGATCTCCACGGCCACGGACCAGGCGGACGCCACCTTCTTCGTGGGCTACTGACGGCGCCGGGTGAGCGGCGGGCGGTCGGGTGACGGGGCTGGTCCGAACGAGGGGGGTTCCGGCGTGTCGCTGGGGCAGACGGGTGGAGCGATGACACGGCTGGGCGGCCCGGATGGTGCGGGGCGACCGCCTGACTGACGGTGGTTCATGTCGAGGCCGGGTTCATTCAGCCGATGTCGAATCCGCTGCCCGGCCACGGCGGAAGGACCTCGACATGCGTTCTGCCCGCATCCTGCTCGCCACGGCTGCCGCCGCGGCCGCCCTCTCCTTTGCCACACCCGGCGCCGTGTTCGCCGTATCGGCCGGGGACGACGGCGGCCGTGACGACTCCTCGTACAGCAGGGACCAAGAAAGCGATTCCGGCCACGACAGTGATTCCGGCGGCGGCCACGACAAGGGCTCCGGCGGCGACCACGACAAGGGGTCGGACAGCGACCAGGACAACGACTACAGCACGGATCGCGACAACGGAGGCAGCCACGACTCGCCGCGCGGCGGAATGCACACGGGCGGCGGTGCCCTCGCCGCGGTGCGGGGTGACGACGACTGGAGCTCGAGCGGCGACGACAGCAGGTTCGACCCCGAGACCTACAAGGACAAGGACGAAGACAAGGGCGACAAGGGCGACAAGGGAGACAAGGGAGACAAGAGAGACAGCGACAAGGGGGACAAGGACGACTGGGGCGGCGGCGGTGACGACCACGACAAGCCGCGCGGCGGCATGCACACCGGAGGCGGCGCCCTCGCCACGCCCGGTGTCACCGCGGGCGGGCTCGCCGTGCTCGCGGTAGGCGCCACCGGCATGTACGCACTGCGTCGCAAGAAGGCCGCCGAGCCGGCGTCCTGACCGGACTCCCACATGCCAGGGGATGCGGCCGCCGCCGGCGCACACCGGGCCGGCGGCCCGCCCCCGAGCCCCGATCCGCGTGCTGCCGTGCCCGAGTGAGGTGGTGTCCGATGGCAGCAGATCCCTCCTCCCCGCCCCCCGCCGAACGGGCGGCGGGCCAGGCGACCCCCGGCTTCGGCGGGCGGCTGACCCTGTGGGGCGTGGCGATCGCCGTCCTCGCCGTCAGTCTCTTCGGCGGCCACCACGGTGCGAACGACACCCCGGACGCATCCCGCACCTCGGGCGCGACCGGCGCCGCCACGGGCGACACCCAGCAGGCAGGCCGGCCGCTGCCCCGGTCCGTGCCGATCCGGCTCCTCATCCCGAAGATCTCCGTGGACGCCCCCTTCGCCGCCCTCTCCCTCGACCCCTCCGGCCGGCTCGAGCCCCCGCCGGCGGCCAACATCAACCTGGTCGGCTGGTACTCGGAAGGCGCCTCGCCCGGCGAGGCGGGCACGTCGATCATCGCCGGACACGTCGACACGGTGACCTCCGCGGCCGTCTTCGCCAACCTCGACCAGTTGGAGGCCGGCGACCGGTTCTCCGTCGACCGGGCCGACGGGCGCAGGGCGAACTTCGTCGTGGACGACACGGAGACCTTCGCCAAGGACGACTTCCCGAGCAAGCGGGTGTACGCCGACACGGCGCGCCCCGAGGCCCGGCTCATCACCTGTGCGGGGGACTACGACCACTCGGTGAAGGACTACACCGACAACCTGGTGGTCTTCGCCCACCTCGTGTGACGGACCGGCAGACCGGTACGGTCAGACGGCGCCGTCCGCGAAGGGGCCGCCCGGGGCGAAGGCCAGCGCGGCGAAGCGCTCGCCGATCCGGCGGTGCGTGGCGGCGTCCGGGTGGAGGTCGTCGGGCAGCGGAAGTTCGGCGCTGTCGGCCTCCCCGTAGAGGTCACGGCCGTCGAGGTGGTACAGATGCGGATCATCGGCGGACCGCTGCCGCACGATCCGGGCCAGCTCCTCCCGGACGACTCCCAGGGTGAGCTTGCCGTACGCCCGATCCGCCGGATCGCCGGTGGCCCGGAACCGCAACTGCCCGGAACTCAGGGAGCCGAAGTCCACGGCGCAGGGGCCTGGCGTGTCCTCGTGGATGGGGCACAGGATCGGCGAGATCACGAGGAGAGGGGCGTCCGGCCGGCCCTCGCGGATGGTGTCGAGGAAGCCGTGGACGGCGGGCCCGAAGGCGCGCAGCCGCATCAGGTCCGTGTTGACCACGTTGATGCCGAGCTTGACGCTGATCAGGTCGGCGGGAGTGTCGCGCAGCGTGCGTGCGGTGAACGGGTCGAGGAGGGCGCTGCCGCTCAGGCCGAGGTTGATCAGCTCCACCCCGCCGAGCGAGGCGGCGAGTGCCGGCCAGGTGGTGGTGGGGCTGGCGGCGTCGGAGCCGTGGCTGATCGAACTGCCGTGGTGCAGCCACACCTTGCGGCCCCGGCCCGGCACCGGCTCGACGGGCGCGTCGGTGCGCAGGGCGACCAGTTCGGTGGTCTCGTTGTGGGGCAGCCAGATCTCGACGTCCTTCACCACGGCGGGCAGGCCGGTGAAGCGCACGGTGCCCACCGGGCCGGGGCGCTGCTCGGCGGTGCCGGCGGCCATGTCGATCGTCAGGGTGGTGCCGCCGGTGACGGACGCGCTGCCGGCCGGGCGCCCGTCGACGATCAGGTCGTACACGCCGTCCGGGCGTGGCGGGGCGCCGACGTAGACCCGTTTGGTCGGCAGCGTGTCGAGTTCGACCGAGGTGGCACGCGTGCGGAAGACCAGCCGCACGCCCGACGGCTGGGACTCCGCCATGTGCAGCTGTGGGTCGGCGGACTGGGCTCGGGCCCGGGCCGGAAGCCGGTGCGGCAGCAGTCCGTGTTCGGTGCGTTCCAGTTCGAGGGCGCCGCGTATGAGGTCGGCGGTCAGGGGGGTGGTGAGCCGGTCGTACGAGGACATCGGTGCGAGCCTGTCGATGGAAGGGGAGGGGGAGTCAGGGCGTCGGCCAGTTGCGCAGCAGCGAGTCGAGGGCGTCCAGGATCCGGTTCCAGGAGTCCTGCGAGTCGGGGGCGCTGTGGCTGAACCCGCCGGCCGACTCGAGACTGACGTAGCCGTGGAAGACGCTGCCGAGCAGCCGGACCGCATGGGTCTGGTCGGGTTCGGTCAGGTCGTAGCCGCGCAGGATCGCCCGGGTCATCTGGGCGTGCCGGCCGCCGGCGCTCGCGGCGGCGGTCTCCGGGTCGAGCCGGAACCGGGCCGCTTCGTAGCGGCCGGGGTGCTCGCGGGCGTAGTCGCGGTAGACGTTCGCGAAGGCCTGGAGGGCGTCCTTGCCGGCCCGGCCGGCCAGCGCGTCGGCGGCGCGGTCGGCGAGTTCCTCCAGCGCGAGCAGGGCGATCTTGGTCTTGAGTTCCTGGGAGTTCTTCAGGTGCGAGTACAGGCTGGCGACCTTGACGTCGAAACGCCGGGCCAGCGCGGACAGCGTCACCTGCTCGAAGCCGACCTCGTCGGCCAGCTCCGCTCCCGCCCGGACGAGACGCTCCGCGGTCAGTCCTGCGCGCACCATAAGCTTCCTCCTATTTGCCGATAGAGATTATGTGGCTTCCTAAATGGTTTAGGCAAATGGGATAGTGCTGTAGTGAGACTCGGTGCCGAGGAAAGGTGGTGTCAGCCGCCCGTCGACTCGCGGGCGACCAGGGAGAAGCGGCTGACGAACTCCTCCTGGTCCACGGGCGGCCCCGCCCTCCCGGTCCGCGGCCAGGAGCGCGACCGCCTCGCCATCCTGCCGCCGCTCTTCACGGAGTTCGCGCAAGACGCCGACAGTGGCACCTACTCCGGGGCGGTCAACCCCGTCACCTCGGCCGTCTCGACCATGGCCCATGTCGTCGCCCTCTCCGAGACCCACGGCATCGACGCGGGCGTGATGCGCGCGGCGGAGGGCATGGCCCGGCGGGTCATCGGCCTGGGGCCCGGCACGGACGGGTTCATCCGGGTCGCGGAGGTGCTCGGCCGGCACTGACGCGGGGTACGACGACTCCCCGTGCCGGCGTGCGGACGGAACGTAACGGACGCGGATCCGCGACTTGTGCGAGCGTCCGTGCGATGGAACGCTTCCGTCCGCGGGCCGCGACCAGGCCGGCGGAGCTGTGAGCATGGGTTTCCCGGGAGACGGACGGTCCCCCGGAGCCGGCCGTGGGACGAGACGGGGGAGTGCACCGATGGAGCTGGAGCTTCGGCACCTGCGTGTGCTGTGCGCGGTCGCCGACGCGGGCAGCGTGGGCCGCGCCGCAGCGCACCTCGGGTACTCGCAGCCCGCCGTGAGCACCCAGCTCAGACGCATCGAGCGCCACCTGGGCGAGCCGCTCTTCGAACGGAGCGCGAGCGGAGTGCGGCCCACCCGGTACGGCGCCGAGGTGGTCGCCCAGGCCCGGGACGTGCTGGCCCGCGCCGACGCCATCGGCCACCGCCCCGCCCCCGCCCGGCCGCGCCGCACCCTGCGTGTGGCCGCGACCAACTCGCCCATGCTCTCCGGCACGGTCTCCCGCGTCCGCACCCGGCTGCCGGATCTGTCCCTCGCCGTGACCAGCGTCTACGCCTCCTCGCGGATCGTGGAACTGCTGGAGGAGGGGACGGTGGACGCGGCCATCGCCGCCGACTACCCGGGCATGGAGCTGCGGCACTCGACCGCCGTGCAACACCGCGGCATCGTCACCGAGCCGACGTTCGTCGCCCTGCCCTCGCGTCACCGCCTGCGCCAGTACGCCCAGGTGCAGCTGGCCGACCTGGCCGAGGACGACTGGTTCGTGACCCCGGACGACGGCGCCGGCTGGCCCGGGGTGTTCTACGACGCCTGCGCCGCGGCCGGGTTCACCCCCGTCGCGGTACACGAGTTCCTCGGCGACCAGACCCAGCTGCAGAGCATGATCGCCGATGGCCTCGGCGTGTCCCTGGTGCAGCCGACGCTGCGCCCGATCCCGCACGTCACGGTCAAGCCACTGGCCGGCTCGCCGCTGTGGTGCCGCTATGTGCTGGCCTGGCGTCCCGACGCCGTCACCGCCGACGTCGTGGAGACGCTCTTCCAGTCGGCCCTCGGCGCCTACCGCGATCTGGTCGCCCAGGCACCGCACTTGAGGACCTGGGCGTCGCGCACCTGGAGCATCGCCGGGGCGTAGCGGACGCCGTCGCCGCGAGCCGCGATGTTATGGGCCCGTAGTGCCATGTGCTATGTCACACGCCATTGTTGTGCGGGTGGCGCGCTGAGACAGTGCCTCACACGCCTCAACACCCCACCGAGGCGCATCCCTTCGTGGAGGAATCCCGATGCGCTATCGCTTCGCGCTGCCCAGACGCATGGCCGGCACCGCCGCCGTCTGCGTCACCGTGGCCGGCCTGCTGTCCACACCGGCGCTGGCAGCACCTCAGCCGCAGTCCGGTACTGCCGCGCACACACCCGGCAGGCACACCCCGGCGCCACCCCCCACCGGCCCGACCATCGGTGGCACCGAACGCCCCGCGACTCAGGCGAAGAGCCTCAGCCCCGCCCAACTCCCGCCCCAGCCAGCGAAGTTCACCCGCAGCATGGAGACCGCTCCGCACGGTGTGACCAAGGCGGCCTCCTGCACTCCGGCCGACTTCGGCAGCCGTACCGGATCCGCCCTCGTCTCGTTCGTGAAGGCGTCCTCGGCGGACTGCGTGAACACCCTCTTCTCGGTCACCGGCCGGGACGCGCACGACATCTTCCGTCAGGCGCAGATGCTGACCGTGACCAACGCGTTCACGCGATCGGCCGGGCAGTACCAGGGCGACAACTCCGGCAGCCTGCTGCAGCTCGTCCTCTTCCTGCGCGCGGGCTACTACGTGCAGTTCAACCACCCCGGTGACGTGGGGTCGTACACCTCCCGGCTCACCACCGCCGTCACGGGCGGCCTGGACACCTTCTTCGCCCGCTCCCACTCCCGGGACGTGACGGCCGCGAACGGCGACATCCTCGGCGAGACCGTCATCCTCACCGACAGCGCCGACCAGCAGAGCCGCTATCTGTACGTCTACCGACGGCTGCTGGGCGACTACGACAGCTCCTACGACGCCGTCGACAGCATGGTCAGGGCCGTCAATGACGTCTACACGCCGCTGTGGCGCGGCAACTGGAACCCGGCGTACGTGCAGGCGGTCGACGCCGACCCGCGCATCATCGACACCCTGTACGACTTCGCGCTGGCCAACACCGACCAGCTCGGCACCGATCTGGCCTTCCTGGACTCCAACGCGGGGATGAACCTGGCCCGTTACGTCGAGCACCCGGAACTGCGGGAGACCGTCCAGCCGCTGACCAAGGATCTGCTGGACCAGACCGAGATCACCGGCCCCACGGCCGGGCTCTGGGTCGCCGTGGCCACGCAGGCCAACTACTACGACAGCGCCAACTGCGCCTACTACGACGTCTGCGACCTGCCGGCGAAGCTCACCAAGGCCATTCTGCCGATCAGCCGCCGCTGCGACGCGAACGTCACGATCCTCGCCCAGTCCCTGACCGCTGACGACCTCGACGCCGCCTGCGCCAGCGTGCTGAACCAGAGCACCTACTTCCGCGGTCTGGTGAAGGCCGACGGAGCGATACCCGGCCAGTACGTGTCCACGATCCAGCTCGTGGTCTTCGCCAGCCGGACCGACTACCAGACCTACGCCGGCCCGATCTACGGCATCAGCACCGACAACGGCGGGATGACCCTCGACGGCGACCCGTCCGACCCGGCCAACCACGTCACGTCGATCATGTACCAGAAGAACTACGACGACGGCTTCGTGGCCCGGATCTGGAACCTCAACCACGAGTACACGCACTTCCTCGACGCCCGCGACGACATGTCGGGCGACTTCACCCGGCAGACCTCGGTGCCGGACGTGTGGTGGATCGAGGGCCTCGCCGAGTACGTCTCCTACAGCTACCGGGGTCTCGCCGACGACCAGGCGATCCAGGAGGCCGCCAAGCACACGTACAGGCTGAGCACCCTGTTCGAGAACACCTACGCCAACAGCGACGTGACCCGCACCTACCCGTGGGGTTACCTCGCCGTGCGCTACATGTCCGAGCGGCACCCCGACGACATCCAGCGCATGCTCGACCGCTTCCGTGCCGGTGACTACGCCGGCGGATACGCCGTCTACCACGACGGCATCGGCACTCGCTACGACGCCGACTTCGACCAGTGGCTCACGGCGTGCGCCGCGGGCGCCTGCGCCAGGCCTTCGGCGGCCTGACCGCCCGCGCCCGAGCGAACGGCCGCCGACCGGAACCCCGGTCGGCGGCCGTACGTGTCACGCGGGTCGCCGGCGTCAGACCGCCGTCGCCGGGTACGTCGGGTACTCGACGCCCGAGACGTGCTGGACGACCCGGACGACCTGGCAGGAGTAGCCGAACTCGTTGTCGTACCAGAGGTAGAGGATCGCGTTGTCACCCTCGACCTTGAGGGCCCCGGCGTCCACGATCGAGGCGTGGCGCGAGCCGATGAAGTCGCTGGAGACCGCGTCGGGCGCCGTGGTGAAGTCGATCTGGCGCTTGAGCGGCGAGGTCAGCGACACGTTCCGCAGGTAGTCGTGGACGTCCTCGCGGGTGGTCTCGCGGCCCAGCTGGAGGTTGAGGATCGCGATCGAGACGTCCGGCACCGGGACGCGGATCGAGCTGCCGGTGATCTTCGCCTTGAGGTCGGGCAGGGCCTTCGCGACGGCGGAGGCGGCACCGGTCTCGGTGATCACCATGTTGAGCGGCGCGGAACGGCCGCGGCGGTCGGCCTTGTGGTAGTTGTCCAGCAGGTTCTGGTCGTTGGTGAACGAGTGGACGGTCTCCACGTGACCGCGCAGCACGCCGTACTCGTCGTCCATCGCCTTCAGCGGCGGGACGATCGCGTTGGTGGTGCAGGAGGCGCAGGACAGGATCTGCTCGTCCGGCTTGATCGTGTCGTGGTTGACGCCGTGCACGATGTTCGGGACGTCGCCCTTGCCCGGCGCGGTCAGCACGACCTTGTCGATGCCGGGGCGCAGGTGCTTGGACAGGCCCTCGCGGTCGCGCCACTTGCCGGTGTTGTCGATGAGGATGGCGTCCCGGATGCCGTACTCGGTGTAGTCCACGGACGTCGGGTCGTCGGCGTAGATCACCTTGATCGCGTTGCCGTTGGCGACGATCGTGCTGTTGTCCTCGTCCACGGTGATCGTGCCGTGGAACTGGCCGTGGATGGAGTCCCGGCGCAGCAGCGAGGCGCGCTTGACGATGTCCTGGTCTCCGCCGCCGCGGACGACGATGGCGCGCAGCCGCAGGCCGTTGCCGGAGCCGGACTTCTCGATCAGGAGGCGGGCGACGAGTCGGCCGATGCGGCCGAAGCCGTAGAGGACGACGTCGCGGGCCTCGCGGCGCTCGATCTTGCCCGCGCCCGTGGCACCGGCGACGGCCTCGGCGGTGAACTCGGCCACGCTCAGGCCGCGGTCGTCGGCCTTGTAGGTGGCGGCGAGCATGCCGATGTCGATCTGGGACGGCCCGAGGTCGAGGGTGGTCAGAGCCTGGAGGAACGGCATGGTCTGGGTGACCGACAGCTCCTCGCCGGCGATCTGCCGGGCGAAGCGGTGCGTCTTCAGGATGCTGACCACCGACTTGTTCACCAAGGAGCGGCTGTGCAGCAGGACCGTCACGTCCCGCTCGCGGTGCAGCTTCCCGATGATCGGGATCATCGACTCCGCGATCTCCTCGCGGTTCTTCCAGTTGGTGAACGAGTCGTCGTTGACAGTCACAGATCCA
This sequence comes from Streptomyces sp. NPDC001450, assembly GCF_053597295.1. Taxonomy (NCBI): domain Bacteria; kingdom Bacillati; phylum Actinomycetota; class Actinomycetes; order Kitasatosporales; family Streptomycetaceae; genus Streptomyces; species Streptomyces sp. NPDC001450. The sequence continues at coordinate 59,845 of NZ_JBSFHY010000032.1, read as the reverse complement.
TCTTTCGAGCTAGGCAGCGCTCAGATGATAACAACAACCGCTTCTGGTCTTTACGGGGGTCCTGAATCAGGGTGGAAGACCGTAAGAAAGCCGGGTCGCGGTTTGCATGCCCGCAGTGCCGTGACCATGGTCTGAGGGTGAGAACGTCCTCTGTGCCCCGGCCCGAGCCGGCCGCCCCGTCCCGTCCCTTCCGCCGCCCCGCGCTGCCCCTCGTCGCCCGGCAGCGGATCCCCGAAGGCGCCCTGCCGGCCCTCGCGTTGTTCGCGGCGGTCCGGTCCGCCGGGATCCTCGTCGTGATGGTCGCCAACCACCTCACCGGACACCCGCTGGTCAGGAGCCTGGCCCACTCCTGGGACTCCCGCTGGTACCTGCACATCGCCACCCATGGCTACGGGCGCCTCATCTGGATCACCCCGAGCGGTGGGGTGCAGGCCGACTGGGCGTTCTTCCCGCTCTACCCCGGGCTCGTCCGGGCCCTGACCACGGTCCTCCCGCTCACCCCCGGCCAGGCCGCGCTGCTCGTCGCCTGGGCCGCCGCGGGCGCGGCCGCCTACGGCATCTACGTCCTCGGCCACCACCTGTACGGGCGTGCCGTCGCCACCGCCCTGGTCGGACTGTGGGCCGTCCTGCCGCACGCCGTCGAGCTGACCATCGCCTACACCGAGTCCCTCTTCGCCGCGCTGGCCGTCTGGTCCCTGTACTGCGTGCTCAGGGGCCGCTGGCTCTGGGCCGGTTCGCTGGCCGCGCTGGCGGGTCTGTCCCGGCCGACCGGATTCGCCGTGGCGGCGGCCGTAGGCCTCGCCGCCGCGCAGGAGGTGCTGCGCCAGCGTGGCCGGGTGCCCGCGACCCTGTGGGCCGGCGCCCTGCTCGCCCCGCTGGGCTGGCTCGCCTATGTCGTGTGGGTGGGGCAGCAGACCGGCGACCCGCTGGGGGGCTACTTCAAGATCCAGAGCGCCTGGGACTCGCGCTTCGACTTCGGCGCCGGTGCCCTGCGCTTCCTCAGGGCGCTGTTCCTGCACGGCGGCGGCTTCGTCTACCCCGCCGCCCTGATGATCGTCGCGGTCTCCGTGGTCCTCTTCGGGCTGCTCTGCCTGGACCGCGCCCCGCTCGCCCTGGTCGTCTTCGCGGGGGTGCTGGTGCTGCTCGTGGTCGGCGGCTCCGGTTCGTTCTCGTCCAAGCCGCGTTTCCTGCTGCCGGTCTTCCCCCTGCTGATCCCTCCGGCGCGTGCCCTCGCCCGCACCTGGCGGGTACGCCCGGCCCAGGCCCTGCTCGTCGGCGGTTCCCTGGCCGTCGTGTCCCTGCTGTACGGCGCGTACGTGACGGTGGTGGTCCACTCCCCGCTATGAGTCACCGGCCGACCCGGGGCCGGACGGCGGCCGGCGGTTCTTCACGGGGCGAGCGGCCGCCGCACCAGGAATCGGCCGGATCCGGGGTCGGTTCAACGAAAGGATCGTGCGAAGTCCTGACGAGAGAGGCGCGTTGATGAAGCTGCACACCCGTGAATGGGGGACCGGGGACCGGGTCGCTGTCCTGGTCCACGGGATCATGTCCGACCACAGGACCTGGCGCCGGGTCGCGCCGGCCCTGGCGGACAAGGGGTACCGGGTCATCGGCGTGGACCTGCGCGGGCACGGCGCGAGCGGCCGGGGGGAGTACGGCGCCGAGATCTGGGCCGACGACCTGGTGGAAACCCTGCCCAAGGGCCCGGAGTTGGCGATCGGCCACTCGCTCGGTGCCATGGCACTGGCCCTCGCCGTCGAGCGCCTCGCACCGGACCGGGCCGTCTACTGTGACCCGGCCTGGGAACTGGGTGGCAACGCCACCGCGGCCGCCACCGGCTTCGCGTCCTTCAAGAACGCGCCCCGTGCGATGATCACCGGCTTCAACCCGCGGTGGGAAGAGGCCGACGTGGAGATCGAGTTGGCCACGCTCGCCGTCTGGGACCCCGCGACCGCCCACGCCCTCCCCGACGCCTACGCGGTCAGCCGGACCCCGGCCCGCCCGGTGGTGCCCTCACTTGTCATGCTGGCCGACTCCAGTCGTCTCGTATCCCCGGAAGCGGCGGCGGAGCTGGCGCGGAGGGGTTTTGAGATCCGCACCGTCCCGGGGGCCGGGCACACCCTCTACCGGGACGACTTCGAGGGGTTCATGTCGGCACTGGACGGATGGATGTGAGATCGCGTCCGCCGCTCGGGTGCCGGGGCCGGTACGGCTGAGCCGCACACCGGGGGACATCCTCACCCCTCTTCCGGGGGTCTGCCGCAGTGCCCCGGCGCTCTGCCGCGTGATCGGCTGTGGGCACCGGAGTCGACCGAAGGCAGTCGAGGAGAGGCGGACAGGTGCGGTATCGGTGGGGGTGTGCGGCGTGGGTCGTGGGTGTGGCGCAGTTCTTCGTCCTGCACGGCGTCGTCGAGTCGGCGTGGGCGAGGCCGTACAGCTGGGCGCGCAACAACATCAGTGATCTGGGCAACGCGCACTGCGCCTGGCAGCCGGACCCCGAACCGCGTCACGTCTGCTCGCCCCAGCACACGCTGATGAACGTCTCGTTCGTCACCCTCGGTGTGCTGTTCGTCGCCGGTGTCCTGCTGACCGGCGCCCTGTGGCGGCGCGGTGCGACCGCGACCGCGTCCCGGCTGCTGCTGGCCGGTGCCGGCGCCGGGTTCGTGCTGGCCGGGCTCGCACCCGCGGACGTGCACGAGAACCAGCACGTCCTGGGCGCTCTGCTGATCATGGCGACCGGCAACCTCGGCCTGCTGCTGGCGGGCGCCGCTCTGGACGTGCCGCGCCTCCTGCGGTGGGGGAGCGGACTGCTCGGCGCCGTGGCACTCACCGCCTTCGGTCTCTTCCTCTGCCACCACTACCTCGGGCTCGGCATGGGCGGCATGGAGCGGGTCGCGGCGTTCCCGCTGCTGCTGTGGGCGGCCGCCCTCGGCGTCCGGGGCCTGGCCGTGCGGGGCGCTCGGTGACCAGACGTCTCAGGGCGGGAAATCCCCCTGGGGCAGGATCCCCCGGTAAAGATAAAATCTAGGCGTTTGCCCCGACGGGCCACCGCCCATCCGGAAGTGATCGATGCCCCGCAAGCGCTCCACGGACGACGGCGACGAGCTGCTGGCCAGACTCGGCTCGCTCACCGCCCAGGCACGCGAGCGCGCGGAGCTGCAGCGCACCCAGGTCGAGCTGGCCATCGCGCTGCAGCGCGGCATGCTGCCCCGGGACCTGCCCGCCGCCCCGGGCCTGCACCTCGCGGTGCGGTACGCGCCCGCCTGCTACGGCCTCAACGTGGGCGGCGACTGGTACGACGCCTTCGCCATGCCCGACGGCCGGATCGGGCTGTGCATCGGCGACGTACAGGGTCACAACATCGAGGCCGCCGCCTTCATGGGCCAGGTCCGGGCCGGGCTGCGCGCCCTCGCCTCGGTCACCAGCGAGCCGGGCGAACTCCTCGCCCGGACCAATGAGCTGCTGCTCTCGCTGGGCAGCGAACTGTTCGCCACCTGCACTTTCATGCGGCTCGACCCGGCCACGGGCGTGCTCGAGAGCGCGCGGGCCGGGCACATCCCCTTCGTCTGGGCCACGGCGGACGGAAAGTCCGGTGTGGTGGACGACGAGGGAGGGCCACCGCTCGGCATCGTGCCGGGGATGAAGTACTCCGTGACCCGGCACCGGCTCACCGCGGGCGGGGTGTTCGTCCTGCTCACCGACGGTGTCGTGGAGGGCCCGTCCCTGAGTATCGAGGACGGCCTCGACCAGGTGGTGCGGCTCGCGGGCATCGCGGCCGTCGCGGGACTGGAGGCGCACGCGCTGGCCGCCGCCGTGATCAAGGGCGCGGAGAGCGTGGGGCACGAGGACGACGCAGCCGTCCTCGTCGTGGGCCTCGACGGGCCGGGGACATGGCTGTCGGACAGGTGGGGCGATGTGAGGCCCGGCATTCAGCCATAGAGCGGGACCGGACGGCTCTCACCTCGCCGACGGCGGGCCATCGGTGTGAGATTGCTGCTGTGGTGGGTTTCGAGGATCTGCGCCGGCCGGGCGGCTACGTCGTCAAGGTGCTGGTCGTCACGGCCGGCTACTACGGCGCGGCGCGGCTCGGGCTCCTGCGCCGGCTCGTCGTCGAGGGCTCCGTGTTCACCCCCATCTGGCCGCCCACCGGCGTCGCCGTCGCCGCCCTGCTGATCTTCGGACTGGGCTGCTGGCCCGGAGTCGCCCTCGGGGCGCTCCTCGCCGTCCTGTACCTCTCCCCGCCCAGCCTCGATGTGCTCGGCTTCGTGTTCGGCAACACCGCCGCGCCCGTGTGTGCGGTACTGCTGCTGCGCCGGGCCCGCTTCCGCACCGACCTCAGCCGGTTGCGCGACGGCCTCGCCCTGGTGTTCCTCGGCGCGCTGACCGCCATGCTGATCAGCTCGACCATCGGCGTCGGCCTCCTCGTGCTCACGGGCAAGCTGGCCGAGCACGGCTTCTGGGCCGTCTGGCTGGCGTGGTGGGTGGGCGACGCGATGGGCGTCCTGATCGTCACCCCCCTCCTGCTGGTGCTGTACAGGGCCCGCTGGCCGCCGCCGCTCGCGCGCTGGAAGGAGGCCACCGTGCTGGCGATCGTGGTCTGCTGCGTCGTACCGCTGGCCGCCTACAGCTCGCTGAGCATCCTCTTCCTCGTCTATCCGCTCATCATCTGGGCCGCCCTGCGCTTCGAGCTCGTGGGCGGCATGTCCTGCGCGCTGGTGACGTCCGTGCTGGCCACCGTCGCCGCGACGGACGGCGTCGGGGCCTTCGCCGGGCTGAACCGGATCGAGGTCATGGCGAAACTCCAGGCCTTCAACGGGGCGATGGCCCTGACCGCGCTGCTGCTGTCCGCCGTCATCACCGAGCAGCACAACACCCGCCGCTCCGTCGAACGGGCGTGCCAGGAACTGGTAGGGGTCCTGGAGCACCTCACCGCGGGCGAGCCCCCGCCGTCCCGCCCGCCTCCGAACCCCGACGACCGGCCGTGACCCAAGGCGTGGCCGCCGCCCGGCCCCGCGCCGATTGCGCACGCCTGGTTGAACAGTCCAAACTGATAAACCTATTGTTAGTAATCGTGGACGTGGAGAACAGGACCGAGAACGGCACCCACCCCCCGTGCCCGCCGCAGGACAACACTGCGCTCGCCGCCGCCCTGCGGCTGGCCATGGGCCGGACAGTACGCAGGCTGCGCCAGGCGCACGCCGTCGGGGACGTGACCCTCTCCGGGGTCTCCGTGCTGTCCCGGCTGGCCACCGCCGGACCGGACTCGCCAGGCTCGCTCGCCGAGCTGGAGCGCGTCCGCCCCCAGGCGATGGGCACCACACTCGCCGGGCTCGAACAGCGCGGACTGGTCAGCCGTACCCCCGACGCAGCCGACGGACGGCGGGCCATCGTGTCGATCACAGACGCGGGCCGGACCGTGCTGGAGGAGCGCCGCTCCGAGTCCGTGGCCCGGCTCGCACACGCCCTGGACGAGTTCACCCCGGAGGAGCGCGAAGCACTGCGCGCCACGCTGCCCCTCCTCGACCGGCTGGCGGAACGGCTGTGAGCGGCCAGGTGCCCGGCAGCGTCCCGGGAGGGTCCGCCGAAAGCCCGCGCGACCGGCTGTTCGCCCGCTCCGCCCGCCTCCGTAACACCCCGCCCGGACCCGGCTACAAGTGGGTCGCCCTGTCCAACACCACACTCGGCGTCCTGATCGCCACGATGGACGCCTCCATCGTGATCATCTCGCTGCCCGCGATCTTCCGCGGGATCGGCCTGGACCCGCTCGCCGCGGGCAACATCGGCTATCTGCTGTGGATGATCCTCGGCTATCTGCTGGTCTCGGCCGTGCTGGTCGTCGTCCTCGGCCGGCTCGGCGACATGTTCGGCCGGGTCCGCATCTACAACCTCGGCTTCCTGGTCTTCGCCTGCGCCTCCGTCGCGCTGTCCCTCGACCCGTTCCGGGCGGGCGCGGGCGCCCTGTGGCTGATCCTTTGGCGCATCGTGCAGGCCTTCGGCGGCTCCATGCTCACCGCCAACTCGGCCGCCATCCTCACCGACGCCTTCCCGGCCCGGCAGCGCGGCATGGCCCTCGGCATCAACCAGATCACCGCGCTCGCCGGGCAGTTCCTCGGCCTGCTCGCCGGCGGCCTGCTGGCCGCGGTCGACTGGCGTGCGGTCTTCTGGGTCAGCGTCCCGGTCAGCGTGACCGGCACGATCTGGTCGTACCTCAGCCTGCGCGAGACCGCGGCCGGCGGACGCGGCCGGATCGACTGGCTCGGCAACTTCACCTTCGCCACGGGCGCCGGCATCCTCCTCGCCGGCATCACCTACGGCATCCAGCCCTACGGCGGCCACGCCACCGGATGGACCAACCCCTGGGTGCTCGCGGGCCTGATCGGCGGCGTCGGCCTGCTGCTCACCTTCTGCGTGGTCGAGACCCGGGTCGCCGAGCCGATGTTCCGGCTGTCCCTGTTCCGGGTGCGGGCCTTCGCCGCGGGCAACCTGGCCGCCCTGCTGACCGCGATCGCCCGCGGCGGGCTGCAGTTCATGCTCATCATCTGGCTGCAGGGCATCTGGCTGCCGCTGCACGGCTACGACTTCGAGGACACCCCGCTGTGGGCCGGCATCTTCATGCTGCCGCTGACCCTCGGCTTCCTGATCGCCGGCCCCGTCTCCGGCTACCTCTCCGACCGGTTCGGCGCCCGCCTGTTCTCCACGGCCGGCCTGATCGTGGTCGCCGGCTCCTTCCTGGGCCTGCTGGCGCTCCCCGTGAACTTCGCGTACGGCCCGTTCGCCACGCTGCTCTTCCTCAACGGCTTCGGCCAGGGCATGTTCTCCGCGCCCAACACCTCGTCCGTGATGGGCAGCGTCCCCGCCCGCTACCGGGGCGTGGCCTCCGGAATGCGCTCCACCTTCCAGAACTCGGGCACCGCCCTGTCCATCGGCGTCTTCTTCTCGCTGATGGTCTCCGGGCTGGCCTCCTCGCTGCCGTCGACGCTCAGCAGCGGACTCCAGGCGCACGGCGTGCCCGCCGGCACCGCCCACGAGGTGGCCTCACTGCCCCCGGTCAGCACCCTCTTCGCGACCTTCCTGGGCAACAACCCCATCGGCCACCTGCTCGGTTCCGGCGGCGCGCTGGACCACCTGACGGCAGCCCAGCGCGCCACCCTGACCGGTCACACGTTCTTCCCGCAACTGGTCTCCGGCCCCTTCCACCACGGCCTGACCATCGTCTTCGGTGTCGCCGCCGGCATGGCCCTGGTCTCGGCCGTCGCCTCCGCCCTGCGCGGGGGCCACGAGCCCGTCGGTGACGACACCACGAAGGGCTCCTATCCGGCGTACGCCCGCAAGGGGTAGTGGTCCGAGAGGTTCGTGTACGTGTACGACGTCCCCCAGCTGGTCACCGTCCAGGGCGCCGACTGCTCCCTGACGACCTCGTTGCGCCACCCCGCCGGGCGGGCGTGACCGGCGCGGGCGAGGACGTAGTCGAGGTCCTCGCGCGGGTCGTTCGGGTAGCGGTCGTGGGCGATGGAGTTCTCCTGCGTGTCGAAGGAGTACGGGTGCCCGGTGCGCCCGTCGGCGCCGACGACACCGGCGTCGGACAGCATGGACGCGTACTCGCCGCTGCGTGAGTCGACGTTGAGGTCGCCCGCGAGCAGCACCTCCTCGTCGGCGGGGATGTTCTTGGCGTCCAGGAACGCGTCCATGGCCTTGAACTGCCGGCTGCGCATCGCCGCCGCCTCACCCGCACCGCACCCGGGATCCGTGGACTGTGCGTGCGTACCGACCACGTGCACCTTGGTGCCGTTCACGTCCAGGACGACGTACGCGAAGCCCTTGTTGGACCACCAGTCCGCGCCGCACGCGTCCTTGTAGACGTACTGCTCCTTGTGCACGATCGGCCACTTGCTCAGCACGGTGACCCCGCCGTCCTCGGGCGTGGTGTACGAGTACGCGCCTCCTGTCGCGTCCCAGCCGTCCTTGCTGCGGCCCACCACCGGTGTCTGGTACGGGTATTCGGCCGCGGCCGCGCTCTTCAGCGCGTTCGACGAGGAGTTGTCGAACGCCTCCTGGAGGACGACCACGTCGTTGCCGTGGAAGAAGGACGCCTTCGGGATCTCCGCGGCGCGGTGGTCCTGGCCCCAGTTCGGGTACAGGTTCTTGCTCATGAGGAAGACGTTGTACGTCAGGACCTTCAGCGCCGGTGCCTGCCCGGCTGCCGCCGCCGGCGTGGAACCGGCGAGCGCCGCCGCGGGCAGGGCGAGGGCGAGCACGGCCGCGCCGAGAGCACGGCGGGGTGCGAAGAGCGTCACTGGATCTCCCTGTGGGTGAAGGGGGTTGAGTGGCGCCGCACATCAAATCACCTGGGATTACCCATTGGTAACACCCGTGCGGGCAGCAGATGGCTCACAGTGGAGGAGGCGAGGAGTCCGCTTCGGGGCAACCGCGACCTCGTCGTCTCAGGGGCGCCCCACCGTGTCCTCCAGCGGGGCCGCGTCCTCGGCCGGTCCGGCAGCCGGAGCCGTACGGCGGGCTCGCCGGCCGGTGAGCGGCAGAGTGACCGGCTCGGTGTAGCGGGCGGTCAGCGGGCCGAGGACCACCAGGATGAGGACGTGGTGCCGACGGCCAGGGCGAGCGCGGGCAGCAGCACGGGCGGGATGCTGCCCGGATCGGTGTGCAGCCCGAAGAGGACGAGGAACACCGCCGCGAACTGCTCCCGCGGGGGCGCGAGCAGGTTGTGCGCGCCCGCGCCCACCGCTGCCGCGACCTGCAGCTGCTGGGCGACACCGGCCGCCAGCAGGGTCAGCCCCAGCACGACCAGCAGCAGGACCAGGCCCGCGATGCCCAGGGCGATGGCGAGCGTGACGCTGCCCGCCGCCAGACCGGTCCCGGCCGGCAGGGCGGTGGCCACCGGCAGGTAGACCGCCCGCCATCGACAGGTCCTCCAGCACGAGGATGCTGAGGATCACCGGGGTCTCCCGGTTGCCGGTCCGGCCCAGGTCGCCGAGGACCTTGGCGATCACTCCGGACGAGGAGATCCAGGGCCGGGCAGCCCGAGGGCCAGGATGATCGCGTCGGACTCGATCAGGAAGACCGCGGAGGAGTGCATCCGCCTCACTCCCGGCCGGGCATGACGGCGGCGTCGACGCCCTCACGGGTGCCGATCAAGATCAGCGTGTCCCCGCCGGCCGGCCGGAAGCCGGTGCCCGTAAGCCTGACCTGGTGGCGAACGGCCGTGTGAAGGGTTCCGGTCGGACAGGGGGGGCAGGCTACGAGGCGGAGCGGAGGCCGCCCTCGCCGTCGCCCTGGTCGGGCTGGCAGGTGCGGCACAGTTCGTGGTCCCCGTCGCGGGTGACGACGGTGCCCCAGCCGAGGCACTGCGTGCAGTCGCGGGCGAGACGCAGGTCGGGATGGGGGGACGGGAAGGGGCTGTGATGGGCTCCGTGCGCCATGCGGGAAGCGGCTCCTTGAAATAGCGGGGTCGCGGGCCGGATCGCTTCCATTATGTCCTATTTCTTCCTTATGTCAGTGTCAGGTGTCACTGCGTGCCGGATTTCAGTCCAGATTTCCCAGCCGCGCGTCCCGCCACAGGTCCACACCGCCGTCGGTGGCGTACTTGTCGATCTCGGCCAGTTCCTCGGCGCTGAAGTCGAGGTTCTCCAGCGCGGCGACGTTCTGCTCCAGCTGCTCGACGCGGGAGGCGCCGATGACCAGTGAGGTGACCCGCTCGTCCCGCAGTGCCCAGGCCAGCGCCATCTGGGCCAGGGTCTGTCCGCGCCGGGCGGCGATGGCGTTCAGGGAGCGCAGGCGGTGCCGCATGTCCTCGGTCAGCCACGCCGGGTCGAACGACGTGCCGGCCGCGGCCCGCGAGCCCTCGGGTACGCCGTCGAGGTAGCGGCCGGTCAGCAGGCCCTGGGCGAGCGCCGTGAACCCGATGACGCCGAAGCCCTCCTCCTCGGCCGTGTCCAGCAGGCCGTCCGTCTCGATCCAGCGGTTGACCATGCTGTACGACGGCTGGTGGATCAGCAGCGGGGTGCCCAGCTCGCGCAGGATCGCGACCGCCTGCCGGCTGCGCTCGGCGTCGTAGGAGGAGATGCCGACGTACAGGGCCTTGCCCTGGCGGACGGCCGTGTCGAGCGCGCCCATCGTCTCCTCCAGCGGCGTGCTCGCGTCCAGCCGGTGGGAGTAGAAGATGTCCACGTAGTCCAGGCCCGTGCGGCGCAGGGACTGGTCCAGTGAGGCCAGCACGTACTTGCGGGAGCCGCCGCCCTGCCCGTAGGGGCCGGGCCACATGTCCCAGCCCGCCTTGGTGGAGACCACCAGCTCGTCCCGGTACGGTGCGAGGTCCTGCTTCAGCAGCCGGCCGAAGTTGATCTCGGCCGCACCGTAGGGCGGACCGTAGTTGTTGGCCAGATCGTGGTGGGTGATCCCGAGGTCGAAGGCGCGCAGGGCGATCTCGCGCTGGGTCTCGAAGGGGCGGTCGTCGCCGAAGTTGTGCCAGTAGCCCAGGGACAGGAGCGGGAGGTCCAGTCCCGAGCGGCCGGTGCGGCGGTAGCGCATGGTGCCGTTGTAGCGATCGGGGTCCGCGACGTGGTTCATCGGGTGGTCTCCGGGTGGTGCCGTAGGGGTGCCCCCCCGTGTGCGAAGGGGCTCGTCCACCCTGCGCCTTCATGATTCGTAAGTCCAACCGCTGCCTCGCATGGCATTGAGCGGTCCGGTTTCTGAATCGAATGCGGTACAGCCGCGCTGTTCGATCCTACGAACTTCCCCCGAGACGGGTTACCGGTCCCCGCTGGGTTTGATAGGAAACTTTCCTACCAGTGCGTTACGGACCAACTTCCCACCCCCCACACCTACTTGGAGTCCTAGTGGAGCACACAGAGCGCGAATCGGCAGTCTCCGCCCGCCTCTCCCGCCGGACCGTCGTCGCCGTCCTCGGCGCCGTAGCCTCCGGCGCCCTGCTCGGCGTCGAGCGCGTCGCGGCGGCACCGGCGGCCGCGTCCGGCCTCGACGACCCGGCGAAGAAGGAGACAGCCATGCAGCTGGTCTCCAGCGCGGAGAACTCCTCGCTCGACTGGAAGGCCCAGTACAAGTACATCGAGGACATCGGCGACGGCCGCGGCTACACCGCCGGCATCATCGGCTTCTGCTCCGGCACCGGTGACATGCTCGACCTCGTCCAGCTCTACACCGACCGCAAGCCCGGCAACGTCCTGGCCAAGTACCTGCCGGCCCTGCGCCGGGTCAACGGCAGCGACTCGCACAGCGGCCTGGACCCCAACTACCCCAAGGACTGGCGCAAGGCCGCCCAGGACTCCGCGTTCCAGCAGGCGCAGAACGACGAACGCGACCGCGTCTACTTCAACCCCGCGGTCGCCCAGGGCAAGACGGACGGGCTGCGCGCCCTCGGCCAGTTCACCTACTACGACGCCATCGTCATGCACGGCGACGGCGACGACCCCACCAGCTTCCGCAACATCCGCAAGCGGGCCCTGCGCAGCGCCAAGCCGCCGGCGCAGGGCGGCAACGAGACGACGTACCTCAACGCCTTCCTCGACGCCCGGGTGTGGGCCATGAAGCAGGAGGAGGCGCACAGCGACACCAGCAGGGTCGACACCGAACAGCGGGTCTTCCTGCGCAGGGGCAACCTCGACCTGAACACCCCGCTGGACTGGAAGGTATACGGGGACAGCTACCACATCGGCTGAGCAGCCCGGACCGCGCCGCCGTTCCGCGCGGCGGCCTAGGACACGTCCGCTTCCGGGCGCTGCAGTTCCGCGGCGCCCGGGAACGGGCGTGCCGCGTCGAGCGCGGCGGACTGCCGTGCCGTGACACGCTGGATCACGGCGATCGCCAGGGCCCCCGCGGCCAGTTCCAGGAACTCGGTCACGAGGAGGAGGGCGAGCGAAGTCCCCTGGTGCGGCCAGACGGCCACGGCGGCGACCAGCGCATGCCCGACCCAGGCCGCCCACCAGACGTTGACCAGCACGCGGTCGCGTCCCTCGGCCGTACCGGGGCCGCTCGCCCGATGCACGTCGAGGACCAGCCCGCGCGGAACCCAGAAATGGAACACCGGGATCAGCCATGCGAGCACGGCCCAGGCGGCGGAGCCGGGCAACGGCGTGGGGGAGAGGAGTTGAGCGTTGCGCCGGCAACGGGAGAACCACACCAGGAACAGAACGATCGCGACGATCGACTCGTCCACGTACACCATGGACGCCCGCCCCGACGCGCTCAGGGGCGTGTCCTGCGGATGCAGCCGGTGCGCCCGCACGGTCACCGCCCGCCAGACGTCCGTCACGGCTGCCGCGGCCACGGCGGCCTGGGCGCAACGGGCGAGCGGCCAGGGGGCCTTGACGATGGGTCCGGACACAGGGGGACACCTGCCTGTCGGGGACGGCACGCGTGGGCACAGCGTGACGGTGGTCGGGTCGGAAGATCGGAGGACCGGATCATAGGGCAGCTGCCCCAGTCCGCTCGCCACCCGGTGGCGCACTCGCCTGCCGGACCCCTGACGAGGAAAGATGGGGCCCGAGCGATCGATCACACCGATGCGGAGGAGCGGACTCATGCCGCACGAGCGAGCCGGCCGGCCGGCCGGTCCCGAGGACCTTGTCGACGTGGCCCGGCTGGTCACGGCGTACTACACGCTGCATCCCGACCCGGCCGACCCGGGGCAGCGGGTGGCGTTCGGCACCTCGGGGCACCGGGGTTCGTCCCTGGCGACCGCCTTCAACGAGGACCACATCGCCGCCACCAGCCAGGCCATCTGCGAGTACCGCGCCGCCCAGGGCGTGGACGGCCCCCTGTTCCTCGGCGCCGACACGCACGCCCTGTCCGAGCCCGCGAAGGTCACCGCCCTGGAGGTGTTCGCGGCCAACGACGTGAGCGTGCTCATCGACAGCGCGGACGGCTACACCCCCACGCCCGCGGTCTCGCACGCGATCCTCACCCACAACCGCGGCCGCACCTCAGGCCTCGCCGACGGCGTGGTCGTCACCCCGTCGCACAACCCGCCCGCCGACGGCGGCTTCAAGTACAACCCGCCCAGCGGCGGCCCGGCGGCCTCCGGGGCGACCTCCTGGATCCAGGACCGGGCCAACCAGATCATCGCCGGCGGCCTGAAGGACGTGCAGCGGCTGCCGTACACCCGTGCGCTCGGGGTCGACACGACCCAGCGGTACGACTTCCTGGGCGCCTATGTCGGCGACCTGCCGAACGTCCTCGACCTCGACGCGATCCGCGCGGCCGGTGTGCGCATCGGCGCGGACCCGCTCGGCGGAGCGTCCGTCGCCTACTGGGGCCGGATCGCCGAGGAGCACGGCATCGACCTGACCGTGGTCAACCCGCACACCGACCCCACCTGGCGGTTCATGACGCTGGACTGGGACGGGCAGATCCGGATGGACTGCTCCTCGCCCTACGCGATGGCCTCCCTCATCGAGCAGCGCGCCCGCTTCCGCATCGCCACCGGCAACGACGCCGACGCCGACCGGCACGGCATCGTCACCCCCGACGCGGGCCTGATGAACCCCAACCATTACCTCGCGGTCGCCATCTCCTACCTCTACCGGCACCGCGAGCAGTGGCCCGCCGACGCGGGCGTCGGCAAGACGCTCGTCTCCTCCACGATGATCGACCGCGTCGCCGCCGACCTGGACCGGCAACTGGTCGAGGTGCCGGTCGGGTTCAAGTGGTTCGTGGACGGGCTGGCCGACGGCACCCTCGGGTTCGGCGGCGAGGAGTCGGCCGGCGCGTCCTTCCTGCGTCGCGACGGCTCGGTGTGGACCACCGACAAGGACGGCATCCTCCTCGCCCTGCTCGCCTCCGAGATCACGGCGGTCACGGACAGGACGCCGTCCGAGCACTACGCAGACCTGACCGCCCGCTTCGGCGAACCCGTCTACGCCCGTATCGACGCCCCCGCCACCCGCGAGCAGAAGGCACTGCTCGCGAAGCTGTCCCCGGCCCAGGTCACCGCCGACACGCTCGCCGGCGAGGCGGTCACCGGCGTCCTCACCGAGGCGCCGGGCAACGGCGCCGCCATCGGCGGGATCAAGGTCACCACCGCCAGCGCCTGGTTCGCGGCCCGCCCTTCGGGCACCGAGGACGTCTACAAGGTCTACGCCGAGTCCTTCCTCGGCCCGGACCACCTCGCCCGGGTGCAGGAAGAGGCCAAGGGCGTGGTCCAGGCCGCGCTCGGCGGCTGACGCCCCAGGACCCGTACGACGGCGGTACGACGGCCTCCGCGACCGATGCGACCGGTGCGCGGAGGCCGTCGCCGAGTCCGCTCAGCCGCGTCCGCGCCCCCGCTCCAGCCGGTCCAGCACGGCCTGTGCCATGGCGGCCTCGCCCTTGGCGTTGGGGTGCGCGGGGGCCGCGGGCGAAGCCGGCTGCAGCGGCTCGATCCAGCGGTCCGCGGGCGCCTTGCACATGTCGTGGCCGACCGTGGGGCCGTAGGTGTCCACGTACTCGGCCCGGTTCCACGCGGCGACCAGGCGCAGCATCAGGTTCAGCCGCTTCTCGGTGTCCCGCAGATAGGGGAAGTCCCGCTGCGCGAACGGCACCGAGGGGAAGCAGCCGCTGCCGTCGTCCGGCAGCAGGTCCGGATAGCCGACGAGGACCACCCGCGCATGCGGGGCACGGGCGTGCACGGCCCGCAGCACCCGGTCGATCTTCGGCGCGGTCTCCAGGATGGTGAGCGCCAACTGGTCGTAGCCCGCGGCCTCGTAGGAGCGCTCGCAGGGGTTGCCCGTCGGGTCCTGGGCGCCGAGGCGGGCACAGGTGCCGATGATCGAACCGAAGCCGACGTCGTTGCCGCCGATCTGCACCGTCACCAGGTCGGTGTCCCGTCCCAGCGCATCGAGTTGAGGGTCGTTGGTGCCCTGCGGCTTCCACATCTCGTTCGTGGTGGCCCCGGCGCAGCTCACGTCCTTGAACGTGGTCGCCTCGCGCTGCGCCGCCACGAGCGAGGGGTAGTTGTGGTCGGAGCGGGCGCAGTTGGCGTCCACCTGGCTCGGGATGAGCGGGCCCGAGGTGTAGGAGTCCCCGAGGGAGACGTAGGTGAGGTCGCGGCCGTGGGCCGCCGCGGGCACCGTCGACGCGGCGACGAGGGCGCAGCCCCCCAGTACCGCCCCCAGCGCGGCGGTTCGCCGCCGGCCTCTCGCCCCGCCCGTCCTGTGCGTGTCGTTCGCCATGGATTCCTCCCCCTGAGGCCGTGACATCGCACGGCCCCCCTCGAAGAGTGGTCCGCGCGTTCAACTGGGTCTGTATACCGTCCGGTAGGTCTCACGGACCAGAAGCGGGAAGCAACATTCGCGCCGGGACGCAGCTGGTACGCCGGAGGCGCGGCGGCCGGAAAGCGGTGTTTGGCAAAGAATCGCCCCAGTACACAAACGGTGGCCCGCATTCCGTGCGCCCGGGGAGGGCATGTACCCGCCAATACCGTCCGTCCGCACGTCCCTTCCGGCGAACCCGTGGGCCCCGCGAAACCACCCGCTCACACCGTGCATGTATACGGTCAGTGACACACCGTCACAGGCTCATCGCATCCTCTTCACAGAACGTCCACTTTCGGCCGGGCGGTGTGCGGGGCGCTACCGGCGGGGCAGACGCCGTGCCTCCCGCCTGCCTAGCCTCCCGGCCATGCGATCACCTCTGATGAGACGCCTCGGTCTCACCGCCGTCCTCGCGTTCGCCCTCGCCGTCTTCGGTCTCGCGCCGACCGCCGGTGCCGATCCCGCGCCGGCCGCGCTGACCTTCAGCACCGACAGTGCCACCACCACGCCCGGCGGCACGGTGCACCTGTCGATGACCATCACCAACAACAAGACCTACGACATCTGGTTCGTGTACCAGACCATCGACCCGACCTGGCTCACCACCCAGCGCCCCGACCTGAAGTACAGCTTCACCGGCTGCAGCCTGGCCACGGCCGCCGGCGGCACCTCCTGCTCCGGCACGGGCCCGGCCAACCTCGGCGGCAACTACGGCGCCACCATCCCGCCCGGCCAGAGCCGCACCGTCACGCTGACCCTGCAGGTCGCCGCCGACTCCGGCTGCAACGGCAACATCGGCTTCTACTCGTACTACTACGCCGAGTTCAGCGACAGCTCCAACACCAGCACGGGACCCGTCTACACGCCCGAGACGCGCGTGCTCTGCGCCTGACGGACCAACCGGACGGAGGGTGCGAGTGACCTGAACCGGACCCTCGGGCCAGGTCTCCACCCGGTCTGGACCACTGGCACTTCGCCCGGCGGGCCCCAGCGGCCCGCCGGTGCGTCGTCCGGGGCCCGGACCAGCGCGCCACAGCCGCCGGTTCGCCGCCGTCCCCCACGCGGCGCCAATGGAAATACGGTCCGCGAGGTTCCCTGGCGAGCCGTTGGACACCTGCGCTTTTCCGTCAGGTTTCGCGACTCGACCACAAAAGCTACACAGAGACATCACCATGTGACGCGACGGAAGCGTCGACGACCGGCCTCTGAGGGGGACGCCGGCGTCACGCAAGGGGGTGCGTCCGCTCCACGGAGCCGTGCTCACCCCTGCCCGGGGAGGGGACTTCACCGCATGAAGCGGACCTTACGCACCACCGCACTGACGGTGGGCGCGCTCATCGCCGCGCTCGGACTGCCGGCCGGCGCGGCCCAGGCCGACAGCGCGGCGCCTCGCATCGATCTGAGAGTCCTGCTGGTCAGCGACGGCGGCCCGGCCACCGACGCCATCGCCGCCGAACTCGACTCCGCCGGAACCCCGTACACCGACATCGACCTCACCCGGTCCGACCGGCCCACCATCGACGCCGCCTTCCTCGCCGACACCGTCGACGGGCGGCCCCGCGCCAGGTACCAGGCCGTCGTCCTGCCCAACGACAACCCGTTCGCCGCAGGCTCCCCCGAGATGGCCGCGCTCGCCTCCTACGAGCAGGCCTATGCCATCCCCCAGGTCGACGCCTACACCTACGCCCGCCCCGAAGCCGGCCTGCAGTACCCGGTCCTGGGCGGCTACTCGGGCAGCATCGACGGCGTCCAGGCCCAGGTGACCGCCGCCGGCGAGGCCGGACCCTTCGGCTACCTCGACGGCGCGGTGCCCTTCGAGGACAACTCGCCCTCCGTCGGAGAGAGTTACGCCTACCTGTCGACGCCCGCGGCCGGCGCCGACTTCACGCCCTACGTGCAGGCGGCGATCCCGGGCACGTCGAAGCGGGGCTCACTTGTCGGCGAGTACCGGCACGACGGGCGGCGCGAGCTGGTCGTCACCTTCGTCTACAACCAGTACCAGCAGCAGTTCCGGCTGCTGGCCCGGGGCATCGTGGAGTGGATGACCGGCGGCGTGCACCTCGGTGCCGCGCGCGACTACTTCGCCGTGCACGTGGACGACGTGTTCGCCGCCGACGACCGCTGGGACACCCAGCTCAACTGCACCCCCGGTGACGTGGACTGCACCAACGGCGCCGGCACGCCCAACCCGATCCGCATGACCCCGGCCGACGTCGACTACGCCACCGCCTGGCAGAACAGCCACCACTTCACCCTCGACCTGGTCTACAACGGCGCCGGCAGCGTCGACCAGCGCGAGGACAACAACGGCGTCGACCAGCTCGCCGACAAACTCATCGCCGACCGCGACCGGTTCCGCTGGGTCAACCACACCTACACCCATGCCTTCCTCGGCTGCGTGCAGAACACCACCGTCGTCCCCTGGACGTGCGAGACCAACGCCGACGGCAGCACCAAGTGGGTCGGCCGGAGCACCATCGACCACGAGATAGCCACCAACCGCGCCTGGGGACAGACCGCCGGACTCCCGCTGCAGAACGACGAGTTGGTCACCGGCGAGCACTCCGGCCTCAAGCTCCTGCCGCAGCAGCCCGCCGACAACCCCAACCTGGCCGCCGCCCTCGCCGACAACGGCATCGACTGGCTCGCCTCGGACAACTCCCGTGACCCCGAGCAGCGCAGGGTCGGCCCCGCCACCACCGTCTCGCGCTACCCGATGAACGTCTTCTACAACGCGGGCCGGGCCGCCGAGCAGGTCGACGAGTACAACTGGATCTACACCAGCCGCGCCCAGGGCGGCAGCGGTATCTGCGAGGACAACCCCGCCACCACCACCTGCCTGCCCTCCCCGCTGAACACCAGCACCGGCTACGGCGACTACATCGTGCCGTTGGAGACCCGCATCGCCTTCGGCCACGTCCTGTCCAACGACCCGAAGCCGCACTTCATCCACCAGTCCAACCTCGCCGAGGACCGCATCGCCTACCCCGTCCTGGGCGGCGTGCTCGACGGCTACGACGCCCTGTTCGCGGACAACACCCCGCTCGTGAACCTGAGAATGAAGGACATCGGCACCGAACTGCAGCGCCGCGCCGCCTGGAAGACCGCGGTGGACGCCGGCCAGGTCACCGCCTACCGCATCGGCGACGCCGTGACCGTGCAGGCGCCGAGCGGCGTCGCCGTCACCGCGACCCTGCCCACCGGCACCACGCTCGGCGGCAGCGCCTTCGGCAGCGCGTACGCGGGCCGGGTGTCCGGCTGGACCACCTCCTCCGGCAGCGCGCTCGCCTTCACCCTGCCGTCCACCACCACGGCCCCCGCGGCGACCGCGGCCGCCGGGGCCCCGGCCACAGATCCCGCCCCGCGCGTCTTGGTCCCCGCGGGCGTGACCGAGCAGGTGCCGTACACCCCGGACAGCTGAACGGCGCACCGAAACGAGGTCCCGGCCGCCCACCGACGGCCGGGACCCGCACGACCACCCCACTTCTCGGCCGTGGAGCACATCGATGCACGTTCACCACGGCGCGCGTGGCCCAGGCGCGACGCGCGTCACCCTGCTCACCGAAGGCACCTACCCGCACAGCCATGGCGGCGTCAGTGTCTGGTGCGACCAACTCGTCCAGGGCATGCCCGACCTCGACTTCGACGTCATCGCCGTCACCGGCACCGGACGCGAACCCGTCGTCTGGGACCTGCCCGCCCACGTCCGCAGCGTGCGCTCCGTCCCCATGTGGGGCACCCCGCCCGAAGGACGTCCGCCCCGGGGCCGCGCCCGCAACCAACTCGCGGCCGCCTACGAGCGGTTCCTGACCGCGCTGCTCGACCCGCACGCCGAGGACGGCTTCGCACCCGCCCTCTACACGATGGCGCGGGCCGCCGCGGACGGCACCCTCAGCCCGTTCCTGCGCGGGGACCGGGCGATCGCCATCCTCGCCGCGGTGTGGAACCGTCCCGGACTCACCGTGCGCGAGGCCCGGCCCACCCTGCACGACGCGGTCACCGCCACCTCCCTGCTCGAACACGCCCTGCGCCCGCTGGCCGCACCACCACCCCGGCACGGCGTCGCCCACGCGGTCAGCGGTGGCGTCGCCGTCCTGCCGGGCCTGGCCGGCCTGGATCGCTACGACGTTCCGCTGCTGCTCACCGAACACGGCGTCTACCTGCGCGAACGCTACCTCGGCTACCGCACCGCGCCCTACCGCTGGCCGGTGAAGGCCGTCGTGCTCGGCTTCTTCCGGCTGCTCGCCGAGGAGAGCTACCGCCGGGCAGCCCTGATCACCCCGGGCAACCGCTACAACCGGCTGTGGGAGGAACAGGGCGGCGCCGCACCGGAGTCGATCCGCACGGTCTACAACGGCGTGGACCCCGCCGCCTTCCCGCCCGCCGGACCCGAGCCCGACGCGCCCACGCTCAGCTGGGCGGGCCGCGTCGACCCGATCAAGGACCTGGAGACCCTGATACGGGCCTTCTCCCGGGTCAGGGAGCGAATACCCGAGGCGCGACTGCGCCTGTTCGGCGGCACGCCCCGGGGCGGAGAGGCCTACCGGGAGCGGTGCGAGGCGCTCGCGGCGGAGCTGGGCCACGCGGACGCCGTCACCTTCGAGGGCCGCGTCGACGACATCAAGGACGCCTACGCGGCCGGCAACGTCGTGATGCTCTCCAGCATCAGCGAGGGCTTCCCGTTCACCCTCATCGAGGCCATGTCCTGCGGCCGGGCGACCGTCTCCACCGACGTCGGCGGCGTCCGCGAGGCCGTCGGGGACGCCGGGCTCGTCGTCCCGCCGCGCGACCCGGCCGCCATGGCCGCGGCCGCCCTGGAACTGCTCGCCGACCCGGGCCGCCGAGCGGCGATGGGGGAGGCGGCCCGGCTGCGCGTGGTCGAACAGTTCACCCTGCGCCAGACCATCGACACCTTCCGCTCCATCTACCTCGAAATGCCCGCGCTCGCACGGACGTCGCTCACGGAGCCGGGGCTGCCCCAGGAAGCCCGGGCCGACGCCGGGAGCCTCGCCGGATGAGCGGCCCGATGGCGCTCGAACCGGGCGGAACGGAACAGGACACGCTGGCCCTGCGGCTCGCGGGGACACCCGCGCACGGCCGCCGCGGCGACGACCACACCCTCGCCCTGCGGCTGCCGGGGCCCGGTACGGACGCGGCGGCGGTCAGCCGGCTCGCCGCCGAACTCGCCGACCGTATCGGCCCGGCCGTCCACCCCTACGAGGTGGCCGCCCTGCTGGAGGCCGAGGGCCTGTCCGCCGACCTGATCAAGGAACGGTACGGCCACCCCGGCCTGTTCTCGCTCGCCAAGGCCCTGCACGAGCAGGTGCCCAGAGCCTTCCCCGAGCCGGCACCGGCGGCCGACCCCTGGCGCCCCGACCACATCCGCTGCCTGCTGCGGGGCGTGCTCTTCGCCCTGCCCGGGGTCGCCTACCTGCTCACCGCCCCGCTGTGGCACCCCGGCCGGCACGCCGCCGCGCTGATCGTCGCGGGGCTCGTCTCCTGGGCGTGGGGGCAGGGGCTCGGCCACCGCGCCCACTTACGGATGGCAACCGGGCGCCGGGAGGCGGCCCGCACCCTCCTGGCCGGCGCGCCGGTGGGCGCGGCCCTGGCCACGGCCGCCGCCGTACCAGCCGCCGACGACGGTCCGGTGCTCCTGGCGACAGCGGCCCAGTCGCTGTACCTGGCCGCGGCGGGCGTGCTGCTCGTCCTGGCCAGGGAGCGGCTGCTGCTCGCCGCGCTCACCCCACTGATCGCCGGCGCCGCCGTACTGCCCTGGTGGGAACCGGGCCGTCTCCTGCGGGTCGGGTTCCCCGTGCTGGCCCTGCTGGCGACGCTCGCCGTCACCGGTCACGCCCTGCACGGCGCCCACACCGCCCCGGCCGGCCCCGGCAGCAGCCGCCCCCGCCTGCTGTCGTCCCTGCCCTACGGGCTGTTCGGCCTCGCCGCGGGTCTGCTGGTGCTGCTGGAGGGCCGGCAGGCGCCGTACGCGGTGATCGTGCTGACGGTGAGCATGGGACCGGCCGAGTGGCTGCTGTACCGCTACCGGGGCCTGTCCGTCGCCGCGCTGCGCGGGACCGCCACCCCCGCCGGATTCCTGCTGCGCTCCGCCGCCGTCCTCGGCCTCTGCCTGCTCGCCTACCTCCTCCCGCTGCTGCCCGCGGCGCTCCTGACCGGCGCCGATCCGGCCGCCCTGCTCCTGCTCGCCGCCACCTTGTGGACCGCGCTGCTCCTCCAGGCGTTCGGGGTCGCCTGGCCACCGGCCGCCATCTGCCTCGCCGCCGCGGGCTGTGCCTGCGCGGCCGCGTTCCTGCGACTGTCACCGGGCCCGCTCGCCCTGCCGCTGTGCTGCGGCGCCGCCGCGCTCTGCCTGGCGGGGTGCACGCTGCGGGAGCTCGGCCGGCCCGCCCGGCACGCCTGATGCACTCCCGCCCAAGCAACCGACCGGAAGGACCCACGAGTTGACCTCCGTACCGCTCGCCGCCGTCACCGGAGCCGAGGGCTTCATCGGCTCCCATCTCACCGAGGCCCTGGTCGCCTCCGGGCACCGGGTCAGGGCCATGGCCCAGTACAACTCCTTCTCCTCCTACGGCTGGCTGGAGACTCTCGCCCCGGACGTCCTCGACCACGTGGAGATCGTCCTCGGCGACGTCCGCGACCCCGGCTCGGTCCGCGGGCTGCTCGAAGGCGCCGACATCGCCTACCACCTGGCCGCGCTGATCGCGATCCCGTACTCGTACCAGGCGCCGCACAGCTACGTGGAGACCAACGTCACCGGCACCCTCAACGTGCTGGAGGCCGTCCGCGCCCTCGGCACCCCCCGGCTGGTGCACACCTCCACCAGCGAGACCTACGGCACCGCGCAGACCGTGCCGATCACCGAGGACCACCCCATCAACACCCAGTCCCCGTACGCCGCTTCGAAGGCCGGCGGGGACCGGCTGGCCGACAGCTACCACGCGAGCTTCGGGACGCCCGTGGTCATCCTGAGACCGTTCAACACCTTCGGACCGCGCCAGTCGATGCGCGCGGTCATCCCCACCGTCATCGGCCAGGTCGCGGCGGGGGAGCGCACCATCACCCTCGGTGACCTGCGCCCCACGCGCGACTTCACCCATGTCGAGGACACCGCGCAGGCGTTCCTCGCCGTGGGCACCGCGCCCGCCGAGAACGTCGTCGGACGCACCTTCAACGCCGGTACCGGCGGCGAGATCTCGGTCGGCGACCTCGTCGCACTCATCGGCAAGGTCATGGACACCGCCCTCGACGTCCGCGCGGACCCCGGGCGCATCCGGCCCGCGAACTCCGAGGTGATGCGGCTCGTCGCGGACGCCACCCGGCTCGCGGCGGCCACCGGCTGGCAGCCCGCCCAGACCCTCGAACAGGGCCTCGCGGACACCGTGGACTTCTTCCGTGACCCGGTCAACCTGGCCCGCTACAAGACCGGCATCTACAACATCTGACCCTGTCCGGCACGTCACCCACGTCATGTAGGAGGAGTCCCATGCACGCAGTGATCCTGGCGGGGGGCAAGGGCGTCCGGCTGCGCCCCTACACCACCGCGCTGCCCAAGCCGCTCGTCCCGATCGGCGACCAGCACGCCATCCTGGAGATCGTGCTGCGCCAGCTGTCGGCCGCCGGCTTCATCCGCTGCACCATCGCGATCGGCCACCTCGGCGAGATCATCCGCGCCTACGTCGGCGACGGCTCCCAGTGGGACATGGCCGTCGACTACGCCACCGAGGAGAGCCCCCTGGGCACCATGGGCCCGCTGCTCACCCTGCGCGACCGGCTGCCCGAGACCTTCCTGGTCATGAACGGCGACGTCCTCACCGACCTCGACTACGCCGACGTCCTGCGCCGGCACGAGGCCTCCGGTGCGCCGCTGACCATCGCGACGTACGCCCGCAAGGTGCACATCGACTTCGGCGTGCTGACCACGGACGCGAGCAAGGTCGTCGCCTTCACGGAGAAACCCAGCATGGACTACCGCGTCTCCATGGGCGTCTACGGCCTCAGCCGCTCGACCCTCGACGGCTACACACCCGGCCTGCCGCTCGGCTTCGACGAACTCGTCCTCGACCTCCTGGCCGCCCAGAACCCGCCGCACGCCTACGAGTTCGACGGGTACTGGCTGGACATCGGCCGCCCGGACGACTACGACCGCGCGAACGCCGAGTTCACCACCCGCAAGTCGCTGCTGCTCAAGGGAGCCTGAGTTCCGCATGCGCATTCTCGTCCTGGGCGGCACCGGATACCTGGGCCGCCATGTGGTCGATCGGCTGGGCGCCCTCACCGGCGCGCAGGTCCTCGCCGGCGGCCGCTCGCCTGCCGCGGAGTTCCGCGTCGACCTCGCCACGGACCGGCCGGAGCGGCTCGCGAATACCCTGGCCGCGGCGGCGCCCGACGCCGTGGTCAACTGCGCGGGCGCGACCGGCGGCGACCCGGTGACCCTCGCCGAGGTCAACGCCCGTGGCCCCGCCGCGCTGTGCGCCGCGCTCCGCGAGGCGGCACCCACCGCCCGCCTGGTCCACCTGGGTTCGGCCGCCGAGTACGGACCCGGTGTCCCGGACACCCCGGTGACCGAGTCGGCACCCGCCTGCCCGGTCACCCCGTACGGCGTGACCAAGCTCGCGGGCACGGTCGCGGTGACCTCCGCCGTCCTGGACGGCGTGGTGCTGCGGGTCGGCAACCCGGTGGGCCCCGGAGCGCCCGTCGCGAGCCTGCCCGGCCGGATGGCGGCGCAGCTGCGCGCCACCGGCCGGGACCCCGAGGCGGTCCTGCGGCTCGGTGACCTGTCCGCCCACCGCGACTTCGTGGACGTACGCGACCTCGCCCGGGCGGTCGCCCTCGCGGTCACCACTGCGGGACCGCTCCCGCCCGTGCTCAACATCGGCGGCGGACGGGCCGTACCGGTAAGGGAGTTGGTGCACGGCCTGGCCCGGCGGGCGCGGTTCCGGGGACGGCTGGAGGAGAACGCGGGCGGCTCGGCCCGTTCCGCGCGCGTGTCGTGGCAGTGCTCCGACATCACGGCCGCCGACCGCGCCCTCGGCTGGCGGCCCGTCCACGGCCTGGACGACGCCCTCGACGCCCTGTGGGCGGCCACGGCCGGGAACGGGCGGACGCCATGAGCCTGTTGGTACCGCTGTACGTGCACCCGGCCGAGGACCCCGGCGCCTGGCACCGGCTGATCACCGCGGCCGCCCGCACCTACGCGGTCGTGCTCAACCCCGCCGACGGACCTGGCACCGCCCCCGACCCCGCCTTCACGGCGGCCGCCCGGGCGCTGCACGCGGCAGGCGCCCGGCTGCTCGGGTACGTCGACACCGACTACGGCGTCCGGGACCGTGCCGAGGCCGTCGAGGACGTGCGCCGGCACCAGGAGTGGTACGCGGTCGAGGGCTGTTTCCTCGACCGCGTCACCGCCACCGCGGAGGGCCTGCCGGCCTGCCGGCGTCTGGTCCGGGAGCTACGACGTCTCGGCGCGGGGACCGTCGTCCTCAACCCGGGTGTCCACCCGGCCCCCGGCTACATCCGTGTCGCCGACCTGACCGTCACCTTCGAGGGCCCCTGGTCCACGTACGTCTCGGCGTTCACCCGGCCCGCCTGGACGGCACGCCACCCGCCCGAACGGTTCTGCCACCTCGTCCACGGCGTACCCGAGGCCCTCGTCCCGCTCGCCGTCCGCACCGCGCACGAGCGCGGCGCGGCGGTCTGCGGGCCGGTCACGGGCGAACCGCCCAACCCCTGGTCGGAGTTGACCCCCGCGCTGGCCGGGGCGCAGGAGTGACCAGCTCGGCCGGTGTGGAAAGCTTCGAGGGTCCACAACAGCCCGACGGAGGAGAGCCCACCGGCATGGCCGTCATCCACCACACCACCATCAAGCCGACCAAGGTCGAACTCCTCACCACCTGGCTGCCCACCCGGCCCTGGTACCACGGCGGTCCGGACGCCCCCGTGCTGACGAAGTCCGGCGGCTTCCGGCTGGACGACCCGGAGGGCGAGGTCGGGATCGAGTTCATGGTGGCCACCGACACCTCCACCCCCGAGCCGACCGCCTACCTGGTCCCGCTCACCTACCGCGGCACGCCGCTGGAGGGGGCGGAGCACGCGCTCGTCGGCACGATGGAGCACGGCGTGCTGGGCAAGCGCTGGGCCTACGACGGCTGCCACGACCCGGTGCTGGTCACCGAACTGCTCTCGCTGATCGAGGGCAAGGCCCGGCCGATGGCCCAGAGCATCAGCGACACCCCCGACCGCGAGGTGACCCGCTCCTACGCGGGCGAGCCGTTCTCCCCGCAGGACTTCACGCCCCGCCCCATCGACGACGAGCGGGGCACCCACCTCCCCGTGCCGCACGGCACCACGCTTCACCTCCACCGCGTCCTGAAGCCCGTCGCCGAGAACCCGCCGCTGCCCGCGCAGGGAGCGCTCGGCCATGTCGCGGGCGGCTGGCCGGGACCGGACGGCACCCGGCTGCGGGCGGTGTTCATGGCCCTGGACAGCCGCTGAACCACTCGCCCCGGGGGAGCTTCGACATGCCGGGGGCCGGCGGCCGGGGTGTAGTGGGGCCGAGGAAGGTGAGCCCATGCCCGGACGACCCGGCCACCCCGACCCGCTCCCGAAGGCGCTCCTCGTCGTGACCGCCGCCACGGGAATGGTCGACGCGGTGGCCTACCTGGGCCTCGGGCAGGTCTTCACCGCCTTCATGACCGGCAACATCCTCTTCCTCGGCTTCTCCCTCGCCGGCGCGGAAGGGGTCTCGCCGGTCGGATCCGCTACCGCGCTCACGGCGTTCAGCGTCGGCGCGGTCGCCGGCAGCCGTCTGGGCGTCGCCATGTCCGAGCGGCGCCGCCGCTGGCTGCTCACCTCCGCCGCCCTCGCGGCCACCCTTCTCGTGGCCGCGGCGCTGACCGCGGTCGGCCTGCGACCCGTCGGCCAGAACCCGGAACCGCGCCACTACGCCGTGACCGCGCTGACCGCGCTGGCCATGGGGCTGCGCAGCGCGACGATGTGGCGCCTCGGCGCGGTGCTGAACACCACGCTCGTCACCGGCACCCTCGTCACCCTGATCAGATGGTCGCCCCTGGGCGGCGGGACCGGAGACAGCGCCCAGCGCTACCGTGCCGCCGGCCTGCTGGCGGTCCTGGTGGGCGCGGTCATCGGCGCCCTGCTGCTCCAGCTGAGCATGACCATGGCCCTGCTGTTCGCCGCGGCGGGCGTGTTCGGGGGCATCGGGGGCTACGTGGCACTTCCGGCGTCGCGGTCCTGACCCCCCACCGCACCGCCTCACGGCATCAGGAGCACCGCCACCCACTTTCTGTGCCCGTCTGGCATGCCCTGGTCAAATCTGTCACTCTTTCGGCAGTCCTCGCCCCGACCCCATGAGGGCGCGGCGCACCACCCCGCACAGCGATCGCGCAACCCCAACCCCGCGGCCGCCCCGGCGCACCCCAGCCGGCCGGGCGGCCATCGAGCAGGCCGCAATCCCGGCCGCCGCAAAGGAGTAGCGTGTGAGACCGACCCCCCACAAGGCCCTCGGTGCCGGTGCTCTGACCGTCGCCGCGCTGGTCGCCCTCTCCCTCCCCGTCACCCCCGCCGCCGCCCAGCCCGCCAAGGAGCCGGTGGCCGCCGCCTGCACTCCGGCGCAGGCGGTCACCAACGGCGGCTTCGAAAGCGGTACCTCGCCCTGGACCCAGTCCTCGTCCAGTGTGATCACCAGCCGCACCGGCGAGAGCGCCCACGGCGGCTCCTCCTTCGCGTGGCTGAACGGTGTCGGCAGCACCCACACCGACACGCTCTCCCAGAGCGTCACCATCCCGAGCGGCTGCAGCACCGCCACCCTCACCTTCTGGCTGCACATCGACACCGACGAGACGACCTCGTCCGTCGCGTACGACAAGCTGACGGCCAAGATCGGCAGCACCACGCTGGCGACCTACTCGAACCTCGACGACAACACCGGCTACGTACAGAAGTCGTTCGACGTGTCGTCGTTCGCGGGCCAGACCGTGAACCTGTCCTTCACCGGGACCGAGGACTCCAGCCTCCAGACGAGCTTCGTCCTGGACGACGTCGCCCTCGCCACCTCCGGCGACACCACCCCGCCCCCGGCGGACTCGACCCGCACCCCCGCCGCGCCCTCCTACACCGTCAGTCTCAGCAGCGACACGAGCGGCACCGTCTGGAACGGGCACGAGAGCGTTTCCTTCACCAACGCCTCGGCCACCGCGATCGGCGAGGTGTACCTGAGGCTGTGGGACAACTACCACGGCACCTGCTCGGCGATGCCCATCACGGTCACCAACGTCACCGGCGGCACCGCGGGCGCCCTCTCGGTGGACTGCACGGCCCTGAAGGTCACCCTGCCGACGCCGCTGAACCAGGGGCAGACCGCCACCATCGGCTTCGACCTGGGCATCACCGTGCCCAGCGGCGCCGACCGGTTCGGCCACGACGGCGCCTTCAGCTTCATCGGCAACGCCCTGCCCGTCCTCGCGGTCCGCGACAGCGCGGGCTGGCACCTGGACCCGTACACCAACAACGGCGAGTCCTTCTACTCCCTGGCCGCCGACTTCAAGGTGACCCTCGACCACCCCAGCACCCTGCTCGTCCCGGCCACCGGCACCTCCACCGACACCCCCGGCTCCAGCGGCCGCACGGTCACCACCGCCACCGCGTCCAAGGTCCGTGACTTCGCCTGGGCCGCCGGGCCCTTCAGCAAGATCTCCGGCACCTCGCCCGGCGGCGTCCCGGTGAACATCTACTCCGTCTCGGGGATCAGCTCCTCCAGCGCCCAGTCGATGCTCAGCACCGCCAGGACCGCCGTCGACGCCCACGCGGCGCGCTTCGGCGCCTACCCCTACGGCGAGCTGGACGCGGTCATCGACAACAACTACTGGTTCGGCGGAATGGAGTACCCCGGGTTCGTCCTCGACCTGGTCAGCACCACGGCGCTCACCCATGAGATCGGCCACCAGTGGTGGTACGGCATCGTCGGCGACGACGAGTACAACAGCCCGTGGCTGGACGAGGCCTTCACCGACTACGCCACCGACCTGGCCCTCGGCAAGACCGGCAGCAACTGCTGGAGCAGCGTCTCCTGGTCCTCCAGCGCGGAGAAGATCACCAACTCGATGGCCTACTGGGACGCGCACTCGTCCCGGTACTCCACCGTGGTCTACGGCTACGGCAAGTGCGCCCTGCACGACCTGCGGCGCGTCCTCGGCGACACGGCCATGGCCAAGCTGCTGAAGGACTACGCGGCCGCGCACTGGTACGGCGTCTCGACCACGGCCGAGTTCAAGGCGGCCGCCCAGGCCGCCACGAGCACGGACCTGTCCTCCTTCTGGACCCAGCACCGCATCGACGGCTGACCCGGACCGGACCGGACCGGCCGGTCGTGGGCGGCGCCTTGCCCGGCGCCGCCCACGACCATGCGGGTATGACCGTCGTGCCACTCACTTGGCGTAAATACCCGGCCAATATGGCGTAGTTGGGTGGAATCCGGCGTGCGGCCCGGTCCGCCTGCGGGTCTGATGGATCCCGTGACGAGCCAAATATCCCGAAACCGCCGCCGCTCACGCTGGTCCGTCGCCAGCGCCCTGACCGGCCTCCTGCTGACCCTGTCGATCCCCGCGGCCGTGCCCTCGGCAGCCGAGTCCACACTCGAACGCGGCAGCGCCTACATGGGCATGGGGGTGCTGGCCCACGACGGCGAAGCCGCCACCGACGACGCCCCCGTGTCGATCCCCCGGGTGACCCAGACCGAGGGAGTGGACGTCGCCAGCTACCAGGGCGACGTCGCCTGGAGCACCCTGTGGAACAGCGGCGTGCGCTGGGCCTACACGAAGGCCACGGAGGGCACGTACTACACGAACACCTACTTCAGCGAGCAGTACGACGGCTCCTACGACGCCGGTATGATCCGCGGCGCGTACCACTTCGCGACCCCGGACACCACCAGCGGAGCCGCCCAGGCCGACTACTTCGTCGACCAGGGCGGCGGCTGGTCCAAGGACGCCAAGACCCTGCCCGGCGCGCTCGACATCGAGTGGAACCCGTACGGCGACGCCTGCTACGGCAAGTCCAAGAGCGGGATGGTCAGCTGGATCCGTGACTTCCTGGACCGCTACAAGGCCCGCACCGGCCGCGACGCCGTCATCTACACCGCCACCAGCTGGTGGGACGACTGCACCGGCAATTACGCGGGCTTCGCTGACACCAACCCGCTCTGGATCGCCCGCTACGCCTCGTCGGCGGGGACACTGCCGGCGGGCTGGTCGTCGTACACGATGTGGCAGTACACCTCCTCCGGCCCGACCGTCGGGGACCACGACCGGTTCAACGGCTCCCTGGACAAGGTGAAGAGCTTCGCCACCGGCTGACGCGCCGTCGGCGTGCTCAGCCGGCCGCCCAGGTGCCGAGCGCCCTGGCCAGGCGGTCGCTGTGCTCCCGGGAGACGCCCTGGGCCAGCCGCATGCCGCACCGCGGGCTCATGGGGCCGTCACAGACCATGATGCCCGCGTACGGATCCACGCCCCCGCTGAGCGGCGACGGACCGGGCAACGTCCACTGCGCCGGGTCCCACAGCGGGTGGTCGAGCAGACACTCCACCAGCCACGGAGTGTGGTCCGCCGGCACCCCGGCCCGCACCAGAGCCTCGGCGATGGTGCGGGCCGCGTCGTCCGGCAGGTCGTCGTCGCCGAGCGCGGGCAGCAGCATGAGCAGCCGGGCGTGCACGTCGTGGACACCGGGAGCGTCCGTGTCCGGGGTGCGCGCCATGTGCGCCAGTTCCCGCCAGGCCAGGCCCGGGCCGGCCTGGTGCCCGTCCAGGGTGGCCAGGAAACCGTGCCGGTCCCACTCCGGATGGACGACGAAGTAGTCGATGCCGGCCTCGTCCGGAAAGTTCCGGCCCACCACCACGGCCGTGTGGCCGTCCCCGAACGGCACCCGGAACGCCGGCCACCGCTCCTCGTCCGAGAGCGCCTCGAAGGCCGCGTCGACATCGGCGGGGTCCGCGCCGAACCACTCCGGACTCGGATCGCCGTGCTCCTCGTCACCCCCGCACACGTACATCAGGTAGGCGGCCCAGAATCCGGGCAGGTCCAACAGGGCCTCCCCGGCGACGACCGGGCCCTCGTATCCGTCGATCACCATGGGGCAAGCCTGCCGGACACCACTGACAACGGCTGTCCCGCCCCGGTCGAGCCGAGCGGAGAGGGCAGGATTCGAACCTGCGCGGGCCGTGAGGCCCGACCTTGAGGCGTGCTCGCTGGTCCCCGATAAGCCACTCCGGGCACCTCTCCTCGCTCCCGGCCCGGTCTCCCGCGCCGTTCACGAGAACAACAGTGACAGGGACCGCTGACGGCACGCTGACACGCGGGTCGGGAGCTGCCTGCCGTCAGATCACATCCGAGGCGGCCCTCGTCACTGGCCCACCCGTCCGTCGACGCACTCGCGCAACAGGTCGGCGTGCCCGCAGTGACGGGCGTACTCCTCGATCCTGTGCACCATCAGCTCCCGAACCGAGATCGCGTCCTTCCCCACACGCTCGCCCAGGTCCGGGTGCTCGGCCAGCGCGGCGTCGGTCGCGGCCTGCTCGCGCTCCAGATCGGCGTACGAGGCACCGACCACGGCCTGCTCGGCGACGGCTCCGTCGAAGTCCCCGTCACGCACGCCGTACAGCTTCGGCAGCGGGTCGCCGTCGGTGATCCAGTTGCGCCAGTCCCGTTCCACCTCGGCGAGGTGCCGCACCAGGCCGAGCAGCGACATCGTGGACGGCGGAACCGACCGACGGGCCAGTTGCTCCGCGTCCAGGCCCTCGCACTTCATCCGCAGGGTCAGGCGGTAGCTCTTCAGGTAGTCCAGCAACGTCGCCAACTCGCCGTCCGGACTGGGGCCTTCGCGGGGGTCGACGTCCGGGTCCGCCCACATGTCGGGGTAGACGGTCGCCTGGCTCCAGCGCACGGGTTCGTCACTCATGCGTCGCATGGTCGCCTGTGAGGGCCCGACCCCGCCACCGAGTTGTCTGCGTCCGGTGCTGCGTCTTCTTCCCTATGGGCCCTCGCGCGGCGGCGGCAGTCTGCTGGAAAACACGGCTTGGAGGCGCACAGTGACAGCAGGCCCGGCCCCCGCGGGGGCACCGACCGACGGCGACACCCTCACGGCATCCTTCGCGCAGCGCCGGCTGTGGTTCCTGGACCAGCTGGCCGGAGATTCGGCCGGGTCGATGCTTCCGCTGGTCCTCAGGCTGCGCGGGAGCCTCGACGTGCCGCGCCTGGAGCACTCCCTGTCCGGGATCGTGGAGCGGCACGAGGTGCTGCGCACCCGGTTCACCGCCGTCGGCGGAGAGCCGGTGCCGAGCGTGGACGCCCCCGGCGGGATCGTCCTGGAACGGACCGAGGCGAACGGCCCCGACGACCTCTTCGCCCGGTACCTGGGCCGCCCCGTGAACCTGTCCGAGCAGCACCCGGTGCGGGCCACGCTCGCCCGGGTCGCGCCCGACGAGCACCTGCTGCTGGTCGAGGTCCACCACATCGCCGTGGACGGCTGGTCCTGGGGTGTCCTGCTGGACGAACTCGCCGCCGGCTACCGCGGCGAGACCGTCGCCCCGCCCGCCGTGCGGTACGCCGACCTCGTCCGCTCCCAGGCCCTGCGGCTCTCCGGCGAGCGGATGGAGCGGCTGCTCGGCCACTGGCGCGACCGCCTCGCCGGTCTGACCCCGCTGGACCTGCCCACCGACCGGCCGCGCCCCCAGGTCTGGAACGGCTCCGGCGACGTCGTCCGCTTCGACCTGCCGGCCGACCTGGTCGCCGACGTCGACGGCCTGGCACGCTCCCGGCGCGCCACCCGCTACATGCTGCTGCTCACCGTCTACCAGGCGCTCCTCGGCCACTGGTCGGGCCGCACCGACGTCGCCGTGTGCAGCACGCTCGCCGACCGCGCCCAGCGCGGTGCCACCGGTCTCATCGGCCCGCTCGTCAACACGGTCGTGCTGCGCACGGACCTGTCCGGCCGCCCGGGCTTCGCCGCGCTGCTGGACCGCGTGCGCGGGCGGGTGCTGGCGGACCTCTCCCACGCCGAGGCTCCGTTCGACCACGTGGTCGGTGCGCTGGGCGGCGGGCGGGACCTGTCCCGGCACCCGTTGGCCCAGGCCTCGTTCACCCTGCTCAACAGCCCGATCCGCCCGGTCCGCATGCCCGGCCTGGCCGTGGAGCTGGTCGAGCCGCCGCTGACCGAGACCCCGCTGGACGTGTTCCTCGACCTCACCCTGCGCGCGGACGGCAGCATCGCCGCCGTCCTGCAGTACGCCACCACCCTCTTCGACGCGGCCACCATGCGGGCGTTCGCCCGCGCCTACGTGGCCCTGCTGCGGGCCGTCCTGGCCGATCCCGACACGCCTGTACAGGAGTTGGCGCGCACCCTGCCCACAGCGGGCCCGGCCCGCCCCCGCCCCGAGTGGCAGCACGCCCCCGACCGGCCCGCCGGCCCGCTGCCGCCGGTCGCCTTCTCCGGGTCTCCCGAGGCTACGGCCCTGATCTGCGGTGACGAGCGCGTCACCTACGCCGAGCTGAACGCCATGACCGCTGGGCTCGGCGCCGCGCTCAAGGCTGCCGGGGTCGACTCCGGCAGCCCGGTGGGCGTGCTGCTGCGCCGGAGCCCGTGGTCGGTCGCCGCGATCGAGGGAGTCTGGCGGGCGGGCGGGGTGTACGTCCCGCTGGATCCCGAACTCCCGGCGGAGCGGCTGCGGTTCATGGCCGAGGAGGCCCAGCTGGCGTGCGTCGTCGCCGATTGCGCGACCGTCGAGGCGGCCGCGGCGCTGGCTCCGGTCACCGTCGACGTCACAGCCGTAACCCCTGTCGTGGACGGGCCCCGGCACCGCCCCGACCCCCGCGAACTGGCCCACGTCATCTTCACGTCCGGTTCCACCGGGCGCCCCAAGGCGGTCGGTGTCGAACACGCCGCTCTCGCCTCCCATGTGACCGCCGCCCGCGAGCGGTTCGGCATCACCGCCGCCGACCGGGTCCTGGCCTTCGCCTCCTTCTCCTTCGACGCCTCCCTGGACCAGGTGCTGCCCGCGCTCGCCTCCGGCGCGACCGTCGTCCTGCGCCCCGACGAACCCTGGCTGCCCACCCAGGTCCCCGAGGTCGTCCGGCGGCACGCCCTTACCGTCGTCAACGTGCCCCCGACGTACTGGGCGGAGCTGACCCTCTCCCTCGACCGGCGCCTGGCCGCGGCGCTCGCCTCCCTGCGCCTGCTGGTCCTCGGCGGGGAGGCCGTCCCGGCCGACACCCTCGCCGTATGGCGGGCCGCCGTCCCGTGGGTGCGGGTGTGCAACGCCTACGGGCCCACCGAGACCACCGTCACCGCCACCACCTACGAGGCCGCCGACCCGCCCGCCGGCAGCGTGCCCATCGGCCGCCCGCTCGGCGACCGCCGGGTGTACGTGGTCGACGCCGACGGCGAGCCCGTCCCGGTCGGCGTGTCCGGCGAACTCCTCATCGGCGGCACGGAAGTGGCCCGCGGCTACCTGCGCCGCCCCGCCCTCACCGCCGAGTGCTTCGTGCCCGACCCGTACGGACCGCCCGGCAGCCGCATGTACCGCACCGGCGACCTCGTGCGCTGGCAGGCCACCGGAGACCTGGAGTTCCTCGGCCGCGGCGACGACCAGGTCAAGATCCGGGGCTTCAGGATCGAACTCGGCGAGATCGAGGCGGTGTTGCGCGCCTGCCCGCTGGTCGCCGCGGCCGCCGCCCGCCCCGACCGGGCCACGGGACGCAGCCTCGTCGGCTACGTCGTACCGGCCGGGGACGCCCGGGCCGCCGTGGACCGGGCGGAGCTGCGCGCCTGGTGCGCCCGTTACCTGCCGCACTACGCCGTACCCTCCGAGTTCGTCGTCCTGGAGGCCCTGCCGGTCGGCGTCTCCGGCAAACTCGACCGCTCCGCCCTGCCGGACCCCGCCCACGCCCGCTCCGCCGAGGCCGCCTACGCGCCGCCCCGCGACGAGACCGAGCGCATCGTCGCCGAGGTGTGGGCGGACGTGCTGGGCCTGGACCGGATCGGCATCGACGACAGCTTCTTCGACCTCGGCGGCCACTCCCTGCTCGCCACCATGGCCGTCTCCCGCATCGCCCAGCGCCTGGACCGCGAGATCGAGCTGCGCACGGTCTTCGAGCACCCCACCGTCCGGGGCTTCGCCCCGCGCGTCGCCGCCGCCCGCGCGTCCGGCACCACCGAGGTGGTCCCCGTCGACCGGACCCGCCCGCTGCCGCTGTCCTTCGCGCAGGAGCGCCTCTGGTTCCTGGACCGCACCTCGGACCGGGGCGACTCCTACCTCCTCTGGTACTGCTGGCGGGTCCGCGGCGGCCTCGACCGCACCGCCTGGCAGCAGGCCCTGGACGACCTGGTCGAGCGCCACGAGGTGCTGCGCACGGCGCTGATCGAGTCCGACGGCCGCCCCGTGCAGGAGATCTGCGAGCCCGTACGGGTCCCGCTCCACTGGGAACCGGCCCCGGCGGCCCCGGACGAGCAGGCCCGGCTGGCGGCCGTACGACAGCGGGCCGCGGCCTTCGCAACCCGCCGGTTCGACCTCGCCCGGCCGCCGCTGCTGCGGGCCGGCGTGTGGGAGCTGACCCCGGACGACCACGTCGTCGTCCTGGCCCTGCACCACGCGGTCACCGACGGCTGGTCCAAGGGCGTCCTCCTCGACGAACTCGCCCTGCACTACCGGGCCCGGCGGACGGGCGAGCCTGCCCCGCTGCCGCCGCTGCCGGTGCAGTACGGCGACTTCGCCGTCTGGCAGCGCGACCGCGCCGACAGCGGAGCGCTCGAGCCCCAACTCGCCTACTGGGAGCGCACCCTGAAGGCCGCGCCCGCCCTGGAGCTGCCCACCGACCGGCCACGGCCGTCGGTGTTCACCGGCCGCGGCGGCGCTGTCGAGGTCGACCTGCCCGCCGGCCTCGCCGACCGGGTGGACGAGTACGCCCGCGAGCGCGGCGCGACCCGATTCATGGTGCTGCTGGCCGCCGCCCAGGCCGTCCTAGCCCGCTGGTCCGGACAGACCGACGTGTCGGTCGGCACCCCCGTCGCCGGGCGCGGCCGGCTCGAACTGGAGCCGCTGGTCGGCTTCTTCGTCAACACGGTGGTGCTGCGCACCGACCTCTCCGGGCGGCCCACCTTCGCCGGGCTCGTGGACCGGGTGCGGGACGTCGTGCTGGGCGCCTTCGACCACCAGGAGGTGCCGTTCGAGCGGGTCGTGGAGCGGCTGCGCCCGGAGCGCGACCTGTCCCGCAACCCGCTGTTCCAGGTCATGGTGGACGTGCAGGACGCGAGCACGGGCGGCTCGGGACTGCCGGGGACGGACGCCACCGGCTTCGAACTGCCCTGGTCCTCGGCGAAGTTCGACCTGACGGCCACCTTCCTGGTCAGGCCCGACCGGTTCGCTCTCAACGTGGAGTACGCCGCCGACCTCTTCGACCCGCAGACGGCCACCCGGTTCACCCACCACGTCGGCCGGCTGCTCCGGGCCGTGCTCGCGGACCCCGGAACCCGGGTGGACGAGGCACCGCTGCTCACCGCGCGGGAGCGGCAGCGACTGGTGGCCGAGGCGGGCCGGGACGCCGGGCCCGCGCCGGCGTTCCGGGTGGCGGGCCGACCGGACGCCCTGGCCGTCGGGTGCGAGGGGCGGACCGTCGACTACGGCCAACTGGACGCGCTGACAGGTGGGCTGGCCACCGAACTGGCCGCCGCCGGCGTCACGCCGGGGGCTGCCGTGGGCGTGTGCGTGGACCGGGGCGTGTGGTCGGTGGCCGCGATGATCGCGGTATGGCGGGCGGGCGGTGTGTACGTCCCGCTCGACGCCCGACTCCCGGCCGAGCGACTGCGGTTCATGCTCCAGGGGGCGGGAGTGCGGCACGTGGTCGCGGACGCGGGAACCCGGGGGGCGGTCGCCGGGCTCGGGGTCGTGACGGTCGACGCCGACCGGGTGCGACCGGCGCCCGACGGCCCCCGGCACGTCCCCGACCCGGGCGACCTCGCCTACGTCATCTTCACCTCGGGCTCCACCGGCCGTCCCAAGGCCGTCGGCGTCGAGCACCACGCCCTGGACGCGCATGTGGCCGCCGCCCGCGAGGAGTTCGGGCTGACCTCCGCCGACCGGGTGCTCACTTTCGCCTCGACCTCGTTCGACGCCTCGCTGGAGCAGATCCTGCCCGCGCTGAGCACCGGGGCGACGGTGATCGTACGCCCGGAGGAGATCTGGTCCCCGGAGGAACTCGTCGCCCGTGTCGCAGCCGAACGGGTGACCGTCATGGAACTCACGCCGTCCTACTGGGCGGAGCTGGTGGCCCGCCTGGACACCCTGGCCCCTCAACTCGCCTCGCTGCGGCTGCTGGTGACCGGGGGAGAGGCCCTGCCCGCCGACCCCCTGCGGCACTGGTTCGCGCACCTGCCCGGCGTGCCCGTGGTCAACACCTACGGCCCCACCGAGGCGGTGGTCTCCGCGACCGCACACCGTGTCGGCGAGATCCCGCACGGCCGGGTGCCTATCGGACGCGCCCTGGGCAGCCGGCGCACCTACGTGGCGGACGCCCTCGGTGACCTCGTCCCGGACGGCTTGCCCGGTGAACTCCTCATCGGGGGACCCGAGTTGGCGCGCGGCTACCTCGACCGGCCCGCCCCGACGGCCGAGCACTTCGTACCCGACCCGTTCGGCGCGCCGGGTGGCCGGCTCTACCGGACCGGCGACGTGGTACGCCGACTGCCCTCCGGAGAACTGGAGTTCCTCGGCCGCAACGACGACCAGGTCAAGATCCGCGGGTTCCGCGTCGAGCCCGGAGAGGCCGAGGCGGTGCTGCGCCGCCATCCCGGCGTCCGGGCCGCGGCCGTCGTGGTCCGCACCCTGCACGGCGAACCGGCCCTCGTCGGCTACGCCGCCGGTACCGGCCTGTCCGCGGAGTCCCTGGAGACACACAGCCGGGCCCACCTGCCCCACTACCTCGTCCCGTCGGCGTTCGTGCTGCTCGACCGGCTCCCGCTGACCGTGCAGGGCAAGCTGGACACCGCCGCCCTGCCCGACCCCGTGGCACCCGCACCGCACGCCTTCGTGGCGCCGCGCACCCCCGCGGAGACGGTCGTCGCACAGATCTGGTGCGAGGTGCTCGACCTGCCCCGGGCCGGCGTCCACGACGACTTCTTCGCCCTGGGCGGGCACTCCCTGCGCGCGGTGTCCGTCACCTCCCGCCTGCGGACCGCCTTCGACTGCCCGCTCCAGGTCCGGGACCTCTTCGAGCACCCCACGGTCGAACGGCTCGCCGCCGAGGTGGAGCGCCGCCTGCTGGAGCTGATCTCGCAGATGAGCGACGACGAGATCGACCTCTCCCTGACGGCCGACTTCTGAGCGCCACGGTCGCCTTCCGGGCGCCGAAGCCCGCGTTCCGGGCGCCGAGGCCCGCCTGCTGAGCGCCGCGGCCCGGCCCCACCCCTCGCCAGCTTCTTTCCAAGAGTGAGAACGGAGTGCCCTCATG
This sequence comes from Streptomyces sp. NPDC001450, assembly GCF_053597295.1. NCBI lineage: Bacteria > Bacillati > Actinomycetota > Actinomycetes > Kitasatosporales > Streptomycetaceae > Streptomyces > Streptomyces sp. NPDC001450. The sequence continues at coordinate 22,062 of NZ_JBSFHY010000032.1, read as the reverse complement.
ACCACTTCGGACGTGCGTCCCGGCCCCCTCGCCCCCGACAGCGGCCTGTCACCGGCGGCACGCCGACTGCTGGAGCAGCGGCTGCGCGGGGCCGCCGCCCGGGCCGACGGGCCGCGGCGGGTCCGGCCGCGCCCGGACCGGATCCCGCTGTCCGCCGCCCAGCAGCGCCTGTACTTCCTGGACCGCCTCGATCCCGGCGCGCCGACCTATCTGCTGCCCGCCGCCTGGCGGTTCACCGGCCCGCTGGACGTGCCGGCGCTGCGGGCCGCCGTGGCCGGCCTGGTCGCCCGGCACGAGCAGCTCCGGGTGGTCTTCCCCGAGTACGAGGGCGTCCCGTACCAGCGTGTGCTGCCCGCCGACGGGACGGTGCTGGACGTGGCGGACGTGACCGGCCCGGCCGGCGCCGACCGCGAGCGGCGCCTCGCGGCCGCGGTGCACGCGGCCGCCGTACGCCCCTTCGACCTCGCCCGCGAACCCGCCTTCCGCGCCACCCTCGTACGGGCCGCCGACGACGACCACGTGCTGGTCCTCGGCATGCACCACATCGTCTCCGACGGCTGGTCCCTCGACCTGATCGTGCGCGACCTGACCGAGCTGTACCGGGCCAGGACCGAGGACCGTGCCGCGCGTCTGCCCGAACTGCCCCTCGACTACGCCGACTACGCGTTGTGGCAGCGCGCGAGCGACCAGTCCGCCGCCCTCGGCCACTGGCGTTCCCGGCTCGCCGGCCTGACCCCGCTGGACCTGCCCACGGACCACCCCCGCCCCGACACGCCGAGCGGACGCGGGGCCGCCCACACCGTCACCCTGCCGCCCGCGCTCGCCGACGGACTGGCCGCGCTGGGCGGGCGTGTCGGTACGACCCCGTACATGACGGTGCTCGCCGCCTTCCAGGCCGCGCTGGCCTTCCACAGCGGGCAGAGCGACATCGCCGTCGGCACGGTGGTCGCCAACCGGGAGCAGGCCGAGACGGAAAAGCTGGTCGGCTTCTTCGCCAACACCCTCGTGCTGCGCGGCGACCTCTCCGACGACCCGACCCCGGCCGCCCTGCTGGAGCGGACCCGCGACCGCGTCCTGGAGGCGTTCTCCCACCAGTCACTGCCGTTCGAGCAGGTCGTCGACGCGCTCAGCCCGGAACGCGACCTCGCCCGCAACCCGCTCGTCCAGGTCCTCTACACGCACACCGACGCCACACAGGCCGGGTTCGCCCTGGGCGGCGCGAGCGGCACGCCGTACCGGATCTCCCTCACCACCGCCAAGTTCGACCTCACCCTGGACCTGCGGGACGGGCACGGCCGTACCGACCTGGTGTTCGTCTACCGGCCCGACCTGTTCGAGGAGTCCTCCGTCGCCGCCCTCGCCCGGCACACGGTGGCTCTGCTGGAGGCTTTCCGCGCAGCGCCCGACACCCCGCTCGGCGCCGTCGACCCGCTCAGCCCCGCCGAACGCGCCCACCTGCTCGGACCCGACGGCCCCGCCAACTCCGGCAGCGACCTCCTCCCGGCCCCGCGTACCGCGCCGGACCGCCTCGCCGAGCACATCGCCCGGACCCCTCGCGCGGTGGCCGCGACCGGCTCCGGGCGCTTGCTCACCTACGCCGAACTCGACGCCCGCGCATCGGGGTTGGCGGCCCGGCTCCGCGCCTCGGGCGTCACCCCCGGCTCCCTCGTCGGCGTCTGCCTCGACCGCACGCCCGACCTGGCCGTCGCCCTGCTCGCCGTCTGGCGCGCCGGAGCCGCCTACCTGCCGCTCGACCCCTCCCACCCCAGGGCCCGGCGCGAGTTCACCGTCACCGACTCCGGCATCGACTGGGTCGTCACCGACGCGGCCACCCGCCCCGCCGTGGAGGGGCTGCCGGTGAGCCTCGTCGAGCTGGGCACCGAGACCGGGACCGGGTCCGACGGCAAGGACGTCCGCCCCGGCCCGCAGGACCTCGCCTACGTCATCTACACCTCCGGCTCCACGGGCCGCCCCAAGGGCGTCGAGATCACCCACGGCAACCTCGCCTGGCTGCTCGGCGCCGCCGGCCGGCACTTCGACTTCGGGCCCGCCGACGTGTGGACGCTCATGCACTCCCCGGCGTTCGACTTCTCCGTGTGGGAGCTGTGGGCCCCGCTCACCAGCGGCGGGCGCGTCGTGGTCCTCGGTGCGGACGAGGTGCGCGACCCGGCGGCCGTGCACCGTGTGCTGCGGGACGAGGGCGTCACCGTCCTCAACCAGACCCCCGCCGCCTTCAAGGGCCTGCGCGCCCACCTCGAAGACGCCGGCGCGGACTTCTCCGAACTCGCCCTGCGCACGGTGATCTTCGGCGGCGACGCCTTCGACGTGCGCGACTACCGCGACTGGTTCACCACCCCGGGACGCCGTCCCGCCCTGGTGAACATGTACGGCATCACCGAGACCACCGTGCACGTCACCATCCGCACCGTCACCGAGGAGGACATGACGGCCGCGGTCCGCTCGCCGATCGGGCGTCCGCTGTCCGGCCAGCACGGTTACGTCCTCGACGCCTGGGGCCGGCTCGTCCCGACGGGCAGCGTCGGCGAGCTGTACGTCTCCGGTGGCGGGGTCGCCCGCGGCTACCGCAACCGGCCGGAGCTGACCGCCGAACGCTTCCTCGACGACCCCTTCGGTGAGCCCGGCGCCCGCATGTACCGCACCGGCGACCTGGTACGGGTCCTGCCGGACGGCCAACTCGCCTACGTCGGCCGGGCCGACCACCAGGTGAAGATCCGCGGCTACCGTATCGAACCCGGCGAGATCGAGACCGCCCTGCGCACCCTGCCCGGCGTCGCCGACGTCGCGGTGGTCGCCCGGCGAGACGGCGACGGAGCCCGTCTGGTCGCCCATGTGGTCACCCCCGAGGCCCGCCCGCTTGACGCGCCCGCCCTGCGGGAGGGGCTGCGGCTGACCCTGCCCGACCACATGGTCCCGGCGCTGTTCGTCCGCCACGAGCGGCTGCCGCTGACGGCCAACGGCAAGGTCGACCGCGCCGCGCTGACCGCCGTCGTACCCACCACCACCGGACAGGGCAGCACGCACGTGCCGCCCGAGGGGCCGGTCGAGGAGGCCTTGGCCGGCGTGTGGACACAGGTACTGGGCGCCGAACACGTCAGCCGTACCGACAACTTCTTCGACCTGGGCGGTGACTCCATCCTGGCCCTGCGGCTGGTCGGCCTGGCCCGGCAGGCGGGACTCGGCCTCACCGTCGCCGACGTCTTCCGCGCCCGTACCCTCGCCGACCTCGCCCCGCTCGTCACCGACGACTTCGACACCCCGGCCCCCGTCGCCCCGTTCTCCCAGCTCGGCCCCGTCGACGCCGACCGCCTGCCGGACGGGCTCGCCGACGCCTACCCGCTCACCATGCTCCAGGCCGGCATGCTGCACGAGATGCTCGCCGACCCGCGGCGCGGCGCGTACCACAACGTCACCGACCTGAAGATCAGCGTCCCCGAGGGCTTCGACCTGGACGCCTTCCAGGCCGCCGTGGACGCGGTGGTCGCCGGACACCCGATCCTGCGCACCTCCGTCGACCTCGTCTCGTACCGCGAACCGCTCCAGCTCGTGCACCGCAGCGCCCACCTCCCGGTCGGCTACACCGATCTGCGCGGGCTGTCCCGGGAGGAGCAGCGGGCGCGGCTCGGCCGGTTCGTGGACGAGGAGTTCGGGCGCCGCTTCGACCTCGCCGCCGCGCCCCTGGTCCGTATCCACCTCCACCACGTCACCGACCACGACCTGCGGCTCGTCCTCACCGACTGCCATGTCGTCCTGGACGGCTGGAGCCTGACCTCGCTCGTCGCCGACCTGCTGTCCCTGCACCGGGAGGCCGTCGCCCACCGCACCGCACCACGGCCGCCGAGCGCCCCGGCCTTCGCCGAGTACGTCGCCCTGGAGCGGGCCGCGCTCGACAGCGCGGAGTCGCTGGAGTACTGGCGGGGCCGGCTCGCCGACCTGCGGCCGGTCCGCCTGGGCCGGCGCCCGGCCGTCGGCCCGGACGCCGGGCAGCCGCCGGTGCACGAGGTACGGCGCTCCTACGCCCACCTCGCCGAGCGCATCGGCAGGCTGGCCAAGGAAGCCGGAGTGCCCCGCCGTACGGTCCTGATGACCGCCTTCCACCACACGATGAGCCTGTTCGCGGAGCGCGACGACAGCGCGCTCGGCCACAGCATCGGCCTGGTCACCAACGGGCGGCCCGAGGTTCCTGGCGCCGACCGGATGCGCGGACTCTTCCTGAACACCGTGCCGTTCGGCGTGGCCCGCCCGCGCGGCAGCTGGCTCGCCTACCTGCGGGACGTGTTCACCGCCGAGCAGGAGATGCTGCCGCACCGCAGGGTCCCGCTGGTGCGCATCGCCCAACTGCGGCCCACGGAGCCGAGCTGGACCGACGCGGTCTTCAACTACGTGAACTTCCACCGGCTTTCGCACGAGTCCTGGGACGACTCCCTGGAGATCGCCCGGACCATGTTCCCGCTGCTGGTGAACGCGAGCGTCAACGCCTTCACGCTGGACGCCGACCCGGAGTTCGTCGCACCCGCCACCGCCGAGCAGCTGGCCGACGTGTTCTGCGCCCAGCTGGAGGCGATGACCGAGGACCCGCACGCCCGGGTGACCCGGCCCGCGCTCACCGGCGCCGCCCGCGCCGTCGCCCTCGACGTCTGGGCCCGGGGACTCGAAACGCCCTCCTCGCCGCTGCTGTTCCACGAGCACATCGCCGCCCACGCCGCCCGCACCCCGGACGCGGTCGCCGTCGAGCACGGCGGACACCTGCTGACGTACGCCGCACTGCAGTCACAGGCCGAGGCGCTGGCGATGCGGCTGCGCGCGCTCGGGGTGGGCCCCGAGACGGTGGTCGGCATCTGCGTCGAGCGCGGACCCGACCTGGTGCGTGCCGCCGTCGGTGTGCTGCGCTCGGGCGGCGCCTTCCTGCCGCTCGATCCACAACATCCCACCGACCGGCTGGCGTTCATGGCCGAGGACAGCGGCATGCGCGTCCTGCTGACACAGCGGGCACTCGACGCCACGGTGCCCTTCGACGGCCCGGTGCTGCTCCTCGACGCCGACACGCCCACCGAACCGGCCGACACGAGCACCGCACCGGCCGGCGCCCCCGCCACCGGAGAACCCGACGCCGACACCCTCGCCTACATCATCTACACATCCGGCTCCACCGGCACCCCCAAGGGCGTCGCCATCCCGCACCGCGGCCTGTCCAACATGCTCGAAGGCCAGCGCGACCTGGTGCGGCCGACCCCCGAGGACCGGGTGCTGCAGTTCGCGTCCTTCGGCTTCGACGCCTCGATCCTGGAACTCACCTGGTCCCTCGCCAACGGCGGCCGCCTGGTCACCGCCCCGAAGGACGCGCTGCGCCCCGGCCCCGACCTGGCCCGCACCCTGCGCGAGTACCACGTCACCGGCGCCATGCTGCCGCCGAGCGCGCTCGCGGTTCTCGGCGAGGACGACTTCCCCGAGCTGCGCGTGCTCCAGGTCGCCGGGGAGGCCTGCCCGGCCGAACTCGCCGACCTCTGGGCCCGGGGCCGTCGCTTCCACAACGTCTACGGGCTCACCGAGACCTCCGTGTGGTCCGTGGCCGCGGAACTGACGCCCGGCCAAGGCCGCCCGCCCATCGGCAGCCCCATCCGCAACACCCGCATCCACGTCCTGGACGAGGACCTCCAGCCGGTCCCGGCCGGCGTCCCCGGCGAGATCTACCTCGGCGGCCAAGCGGTCGGCCGTGGCTACCTCGGCCGCCCCGCCCTCACTGCCGCCACCTACGTCCCCGACCCGTACGGCGCCCCTGGTGAGCGCCTGTGCCGCACCGGCGACCTCGGCACCCATCGGCCCGACGGCTCGGTGGAATGGCTCGGCCGCCGTGACTCCCAGGTCAAGCTGCGCGGCTTCCGCATCGAACTCGGCGAGATCGAGCACGCGTTGCGCGTGCTGCCCGAGGTCCGCCAGGCCGTGGTGCTGCACCGCACCGATCTGCCCGGCGAACCGGCCCTCGTCGCCTATCTCGTCGTACGCGGCCCGGAACAGCCCGCTCCCGAGGAACTGCGCCGAGCCCTGCGCGCCTCGCTGCCCGCCTACATGCTGCCCGCCCGGTTCGTGTTCCTGGAGGAGATGCCCGTCAACCGCAGCGGCAAGATCGACAAACGGGCACTGCCGCTGCCCACGGCGGAGCAGGCCGGGAGCGACACCGAGTACGTCGCCCCCGCCACGCCCGCCGAGAAGATCCTCGCCGAGGTGTGGCGCGAGGTCCTCGGACTGTCCCGCATCGGCGTCCACGACGACTTCTTCCGGATCGGAGGAAGCTCACTGTCCACGGTCCGGGTCTCCCTGACGGCCGCCGGACGCGGCCTGACCGTGTCGGTCGGCGACCTGATCGAGCACCCGACGATCGCCCAGCTCGCCGCCCACGCCACCCGCACCGCCACGGCCGGGGTGCCCGCCGCCGTCACCTCCGAGGTCCGGCTGCGCGAGGGCGCGGGAGAACCCCTGTGGTGCGTACACCCCACCGGCGGCAGCGCCGCCTGGTTCGTGCCGCTCGCCCGCGCCCTGCCGCCCGGCCGCCCCGTGCACGCCTTCCAGGCGCGCGGCCTGCTCGGCGGCGTGGACCCGAGCACCGTGACGGGCATCGCCGCCAACTACGTGGCCGAGATGACCGACCGGGGCGGCGAGGGCCGGCACGCCCTGCTGGGCTGGTCCATGGGCGCCAACATCGCCCTGGAGATGGCCACCCAGCTGCACCGCGCCGGGCACCGGGCCGCGCCGCTGGTCCTCATCGAGCCGTACCTGCCCAACGCCGCGGCCCGCGCCCGCCTCACGGGCGTCACCAAGGACCTGCGCGAGGCACTGCGCCTGCGGGACCGGCTGCGCGAACTGCCGCCCTCACCGCGGCGCGACCGGGCCACGGCCGAACTCACCGCCACCCTGCTCGGCGCAGGCATGAGCCCCGCCGAGGCCGCCCTGGTCGAGGACGCGCCGGTCGAGGTGTGGCACTCCCTGCTCGCCGCGCTCGCCGCCTACGAGGTCCGGCCCTACCCCGGACATGTGCACCTGGTGGTGGGCAGCGAGGCCGCCGCACTGCCCCGCGGGCGTACGATGCCCGGCCTCGACGTCGACTACGACACCTACGTCGCCCGCTGGCGGGAGGTGGCCGAAGGCGGCCTCACCCTGCACATCAGCGAGGGCGACCACATGTCGATGATGGCCGAGCCCAGGGTGGCCGGCATCGCCGAACTGCTCGTCGACATCGAGGCGGAGGACGCCCGATGACCACCGTCGCCCCCGCCTTCACCGAGCGCTACCTCCTCTCCCCGGACATGGTCGCCGAGCCCTATGGCTATCTGAACGCGCTGCGCGAGCACGCGCCGGTCCACTGGAGCCCGGTGCACCACGCCTGGATCGTCACGGGCTACGACCAGGTCATGCGCTGCCTGCGCGACCCGGCCGTCTCGGCCGACCGGGTACGGCCCCTGATGGACGCGGTCCCGCAGGGCGCCCGCGCGGACGCCGAACGGGCCTTCGGGATCCTGTCCCGCTGGATGGTCTTCAACGACCCGCCGCAGCACCGCAGACTGCGCCAGGTGTTCCAGGAGGCGTTCGCCGCCCGGGCCGTGGCCCGCTATCGCACCTTCACCGAGAGGGCCACGGCGGCCGTCCTCGCCCGCCGGGCCACCCCCGGCCGCTCCGGTGACCTGATGGCCGATGTCGCCAAGCCGCTGCCCGCCCTGGTCTTCGCCCGCTGGCTCGGCATCCCGCGCACCGACGCCCCCTCCTTCTGGTACTGGAACGCCCGCGTCGCCGACCTCGTCCTCGGCACCGCCCAGGAGGAGAGCGAGTACCGGGCCTCCCTGCAGGCGTTGGTGAGTCTGGAGGACTATCTCGGCGGCCTGGTGGCCCGGCGCCGCGCCGAACCGGCCGACGACCTCATCAGCCAGGTGCTGCGCGAGGGCCGGGTGGGGGACTCGGTCACCGAGGAGGAGTTCGTCGGGATGCTCACCCAGATGGCGTTCGCCGGCGGGGAGACCACCAGCAACCTCATCGCCAACACCCTCCTGGCCCTGCACGCCAATCCTGCCCAACTGACTGCCGTGCGTGAGGACTTGGGACTGGTCCAAGGGGCTGTCGAGGAGGCGCTGCGGCTGGACGGCCCGTCCAAGATGTCCATCCGCACGGCCGCCCGCGACCTCGACCTCGACGGCCACGCCCTGCGCGCCGGAGACCGGATCTTCCTGGTGACCGCAGCCGCCAACCGCGACCCGGCCCGCTTCGCGGACCCCGACCGGTTCGACGTCCGCCGCACCGGCGCCACCCACCTCGGCTTCGGCTTCGGCGCCCACTTCTGCATCGGCGCCGCCCTGGCCCGGCTCGTGGCCGTGGCCGCCGTGGGGACGCTGGTCCGCGACCACCCTGACCTCATCCTGACGGACCCCGACCGGCTCACCTGGCAGCCCTCCCTGCTCAACCGCAGCCTCACCGCCCTGCCCGTCCGCTACTGACCGCCGACCCGCGCCGCGGCACCCGCCGTATCCACCGGGTGCCGCGCCCCGCTGACCACGAAAGGCTTCACCATGGCCACCACCCTCGCCGGCGCCGGTCCGCGGCTGTGGGCACCCGCCCGGCACCGCCCCTTCCAACTCCTCTGGCTGGGGCAGTCGTTGTCCCTGCTCGGCGACGGCTTCAGCGTCGTCGCGTTCTCCTGGATCACCCTCGGCCTGACCGGCTCCACCCTCACCCTCGGCTACGTCCTCGCCTTCCAGGCCGTGCCCCGCGCCCTGCTCACCCTGGTCGGCGGCACCCTCAGCGACTCCTGGTCCACCCGCACGCTGATGGTCGCCTCCAGCTGGACCCGGGCCGCACTGATGGCGGTGGTCGGACTGGCCGGGCTGACCGGTCATCTGACGGTGTGGATGCTGTGCGCGGCGGCCGCCGCCTTCGGCGCCGTCGACGCCTTCTTCCAGCCCGCCCGCGTGTCCATCCTGCCGTCCGTGGTCGACGAACAGCTCCTCACTCCGGCCAACGCGCTGCTGGGTGCCGGATCGCGGACGGCCGCCGTCGTCGGCCCGGCCGTCGGCGGTGTGGTCATCGCCCTGACCCGCGCGCCGGTCGCCTTCCTCGTCGACGCCGTCTGCTTCGCGCTGTGCGGCTGGTGCGTCGCGAGCATCCGCACCCGGCCGCGAGCGGCCGGTCCGGAGGCCGACAAGGCCGCCGACGCGCCCAAGTCCCTGGGCGCCCGCATCCGCGAGGGCGTGACCTACACCTGGCGCGACCCCCGGCTGCGGACCGTCGTCGTCCTCGACACCGCCGTCAACTTCTGTTACGCCGGGCCCTTCACGGTCGGCTTCGCCACCCTCGCCGACCAGGTGCTGCGCGGCGGCTCGGCCACGCTGGGCGTGCTCAACGGCTCTCTCGCCGGGGGCGCGATGCTCGGCACCCTGGCCGGTGGCGCCCTCGGCGGCCGGCCGCGGGTGGGCCTGCTGGTGGCCGGTCTCGCGGGCTGGCTCGGGGCCGGGATGGCCGTGCTCGGGCTGGTGCACAGCACGCCGGCCGTGGTGGCGACCGTACTCGCCATGGGCTTCGCCATCGGCTTCCAGGGCGTGTTCGGACTGAGCTGGATCCAGCGCAACATCCCGCACGACGTGCTGAGCCGGGTCGTCTCGGTCGACATGGTCCTCGGCTACGCGGCCGCCCCGCTCTCCCTCATTGTGTGCGGCGCGCTGGCCCGGGTCGACACGCTCGCCCTGTTCGGGGTGGTGGCCTGCGTGCTCGCCGCGACCGGTGTGGCGGTGCTCGGGTCGCGGGCCGTGCGCGAGATGCGCTGAGGCCTGTCCGCACCCGCAGGACGGCCGCGTCGACGAGCGCCGCCTCCTGCGAGTCCCGGAATATCGTGCCGACGTACTTCTCCGCCGACCAGTTGTCCAGCCAGGTGTCGGATTCCGGGGCGGCCGGGTGCGGCCGCCCCGGAAGGAGGCGTTGCCGCCGCCGGTGCGCCGTCGTGAAGGGCCTGCCCGCGGTGCGCCCGGCATCAGCGGCGGAGCGCTTCCTGAGGTTCGATACGGGCCGCGCGGACCGAGGGGTAGAGACCGGCGAGGAGACCGACACCGGCCCCGATGAGAGGCGCGGGGAGCACGGTCGCAGGGTCGACGACTGCTGTCCAGCTCTTGGCGAGGGCGACGGCCAGAACAGCCGCCACGGCGAGGGCCGTTCCCACCAGCCCGCCGATCAGGCCGAGGGCGGTGGACTCGGTGAGGAACTGGGCGGCGATGTGCCGCGCCCGGGCGCCCAGGGCCCGGCGCAGCCCGATCTCCGCGGTCCGCTCCAGCACCGCGACGAACGTGGTGTTGGCGATGCCCACCATGCCGATGACCAGGCAGATGCCGGCCAGGACGAGGAAGAGACCGGTCAGGTCCACCTCGACGTGGTCCCGCAGTTCGTGGGGGTCGGGCGGGGGAGTGGCCACGAAGTCCCGCGGGTGCGCGGGCCGGAGCGCGACCGGCGCCTGCTCGGCGATCAGCGGGGCCGCTCCCAGCCGTGTCCGGATGATCATCTTCGTGGGGGTGTTGGCCGCCGGCTGCCCGTACACCTGCTCGGCCGTCCGCCGGGGGACGGCCACTGCGGTGAGCAGTTCGGGGGCCTGCCGCACATCGTCGAGGATGCCGACGACCGTGTAGGCCACGTCGTCGACGAACACGGCGGGCCGGGTGTCGACCCGGCTGATGCCCAGCCGCGCGGCGAGCGTGCCGCCGAGGACGCAGACGTGTTCCGCGCGCTGGTCGTGGAAGGCGTCGAAGAGCGCACCGCGGACGCTCGGCCGGACGGAGCGCAGCAGTCCCGGTGAGGCCGCGTACACCTGGGCGGATCCGCCCGCGTCCTGCCGGGTCCCGGCGCGCACGCCGGGGGTGTCGGCGATCACCGGCTGGGCGGTGGTCGTCACCGGCCACCAGACTCCGGCGGAGACGACTCCGTTCAGCCGGCCGATGCGTGCGTCGGCGTCGCCCGGGAACGTCCGCGGTTCGCCCGAGCCGGTGGCGTCACCGCCGCCCGACGAGGCCGTGGAGACCGTCACGGTGGTCGCGTCCAGGACCGTGAACCGGTGGCCGATCTGTCCGGAGGCGGTCGAGGTGAGCCCGAGTACGGCGACGAACGCGCCGACCCCCAGCACGGTCCCGAGCATGGTGAGCAGCGACCTGCCGGGCCGCTGGGTCAGTCCGGCCAGCGTCTCCGCCACCAGGTCGCGCAGGGCGAGACGGGAGGTGTGACCCACGGTCGGGCGAGTGGTCGTTCGGGGACGGATCACCGGGCGTCGACGGAGTGTCACGCGTCCTCCGCGGGTGTGTCGTCGTGCAGCAGCCCGTCACGGATCACCACGGTCCGCCCCGCGTCGGCCGCGATCTGAGGATCGTGGGTGATCACGACGATGGTCTGCCCGGCGGCGTGGATCTCCTCGAGGACACCGAGTACGGCCTTCGCCGTGTCGGAGTCCAGGTTGCCCGTCGGCTCGTCGCACAGCAGGATGCCCGGCTCGTTGACGATGGCGCGGGCGATGGCGACACGCTGGCGTTCACCGCCCGACAGGGTGGCCGGCAGCGCGTGCAACCGGTGCCCCAGACCGACGAGTTCGAGCACCCGCCGACAGCGTCCGGCGCGTTCGGCACGCGGAGAGCGGTTGTAGAGCTGGGCCACCATGACGTTCTCCAGCGCGGATCGGTGAGGCAACAGGTGGAAGTGCTGGAAGACGAAGCCGATCCGGCGGCCGCGCACCGCCGACCGCTCCGCTTCCCCGAGCGCGGCGACGTCGACGCCGTCCAGCTCGTACACGCCCGTGGTGGGCCGGTCCAGCAGACCCAGGACGTTCATCAGCGTGGACTTTCCGGCGCCCGAGGGCCCCATGACGGCCAGGTACTCGCCGCGCGGGACGGTCAGGTCGACCCCGCGCAGCGCCTCCACGGGAGGAGGGCCGGGGAAGACCCGGGCGACGCCGCGCAGCGCGACGGCGGCGCTCATCGCTCACCCACCACCACTCGGTCGCCGGTGGCGAGGGCCTGTCCGGCGGCCGGGTCGACCGCGACCAGCCCGTCGGCGGAGGCACCGGGAGTCACCTCGACGCGGCGCTCACGCCCGCCCGGCCCGACCACCGTGACGGAGGCGGTGCCGTTGGCCGTCGTGGTGACGGCACCTTCGGGCACCGCCAGCACCCTGCCGTGGGAGACCTGCGTGTACGCGGTGATCCGTACGTCCTCACCGAGGAGGCGCACGTCCCAGGGGCCGGACACGGGGCTGGTGTCGACGGGCAGGTACGGCGCACCCGTGTCGGACTTGGCCGACTGCCCGTCGCCGTCCGTGCCCGGTGTGACCAGCCTGCCGACCGTGTCGATGCGGCCCTTGTAGGTGGTTGCCAGGGTCTCGTCGAAGACCTTCACCGGCTGACCGGCCTTGACGACACCTTCGAACGCGGGATCCAGACGACCGCGCAGCCGCAGGCCGTTGGTGGCCAGTGTGACGAGAGGGGTTCCCGCCTTCTCGCCGACTCCGCCGTCGAGCCGTGTGACGGTGGCGGGGAAGGAAGGGACGTACAGCACCTCGGAGGCGGGCATCATGACGGCCTTCTTCCGCCCGCCGGCGGGCCGGGTGGGCACGGGGTAGCCGATCGCCGCGTAGAACCTCCCGACCGCCGAGACGGTACCGCTGCCGAAGGTCCCCGGCCGGTCGGTGCCGTGTCGGTACCCCAACTCGTCCAGTGCGTCCTGCAGTTCGGTGACGTCCGGACCGGTGTCGCCCTCCGCGAGATTTCGCAGGGCCGGTACCCGGCCGGGCAGGGCGACGACGGGACGGTAGCCCACCTCCACGAGCACCTTGCCGGCGCGGACGCGCTGCCCCGTCCGTGCCTTCACCGCGGTCACCACGGCGGTGTCGGCGCCGTTCCCGGCCGCCGCGGTGCCGTCCGGCGCGAGCGGAGCCCTCGGGGTGAGACTCACCGTCCCGTTCGCGGTGAACGTGCCCCGGAAGACGGTGGCGGACGTGAGTCGCTGGTGGACCACGCGTGCGGTGAGGACGGTCGGCGTCGGCGGGCTGGTGTCGGCTGCCGCCTCGGCCGGCGACCGTACCCAGGCGGAGGCGCCCAGGCCACCCATGGACAGCACGGCCGCCAGGGTGGCGCCCCACAACAGGGTTCGCTGCCGTCGGTTCATCCGGCTCCCGCTCCTTCGCTCACTCACCGCGAGCCCACAGCCGATCGATGTTCCGGGCCGCCCGCTTGTTGTCCGTCTTCAGCCCGTCAAGCGCTTCGGCGTTCTTCTCGATGTCCCTGTTCTCGTACTCCGCCTCGACCGCGAAGGAGACACCGAGCACGTTCGTCTCGTACACGCAGTCGACCTCGGCGGCCGCCGCCCCGGCCTCCTGCGGGGTGACCTCGGCCCGCAGGGCCGCCGGGGTGCGCCGGCCGGACTGCTTCCACCGGTTGTCCGAGGCCGCGTCCAGGGGTGTCGCGTAGGGGTAGCCCTTCCGCCCCATGCACGTGGACCACTTCCTGAACACCCCGAGTACGCGGGGATCCGACTGCGAGGCCTTGAAGTCCCTGGCCTTGAGATCCGCGGCGAGGTCGCTCTGCTCCTGCCCGGGCGAAAGCCCCTTGTCCCGCTGCTCCTTGGCCGCTTGCTCCCCACACGTCGTCATTGCCTCCCGCAGGGGCTTCGACAGCGAACCGAGGGAGACGGGCGGGGCGGTTCCCTGGGTGAACGGCGGGAGGTGATAGCCGTACCGGCGTGCCGTGGCCCGGTCGCTGATCGCGTACCGGCGGGTGTCGTAGTACCGCCAGAGCCGCACATAGCCGGCCGCCGCCTGCTGCCCGGTGACGGTCATCGACGGGGGAGTGAACCCCTTTTCCCGCACACAGGCGTCGCGCAGCCCGAGCAGCAGCACCTCCAGCTTTCCCGCGTGCTCGTGGTCGAGAAGGTAGGTCTCCAGCGGCAGATGCAGCTCGGCCATGCTCTTCGGCGTGGGCGTGGCCACCGGCGCACCGGCCGTCGCGGCCCCGCCGCCGCCCGAGGAACATGCCGCCGTGGACGCCAGCACCAGCAGTGCCGCCGAAGTCCCGCGTGCGAAAGAGGAAAACACAAGCCGTCTCCCAACGAGGTCGAGCCGGAGGCCGCCCGGAGGAACGGGCCCGGCCGGCGGCCTCAGCCGTCCGGCCGAGCCGTTCACGGTTCTCGCGCGATCCGTGTCAGGTGCAGTTGGCGGTGGCGTCGAAGGAGTTCTCGTTGTTGCGCAGGGCGGAGTTCAGGTTGCCCCCGCGACCGGCGTGCACCCAGTTGTAGTTGCCCACGGAGCCGGCGGACACCCACGTCGTGGCGCCGCAGTTGGTCGTGTAGCTCCCGATCGAGGCGGCGTTGTTGCGCACGGCGTGGCCGTCGCTGAACTTGTAGCCGGACAGGTCGGAGTAGTAGCCGTAGCCCTTGAAGATCCCCCCTGCGCCGTTCGGGCTGTAGTAGAGACAGCCGTACGCGCCGGTGTAGTTGCAGTGGTCGGACCAGCTGTCGACGTTCCAGCCGGTGGCCGAGGCCGGCGCGACGGCCGCTGCGACCCCCACCAGCGCCATGGCGGCCACCAGGCCGGCCTTCTTGCGTATCCCTCGCAGACGCATGTCGGCGTCCTCTCTCATCGGGTCCGGTTCGTCGGGCGCCCTTCATGGGCGCCCGGTACGGCCGCCGTCGTCGGCTGGGCCGTGCCGGGCACAGCGTTGCCGGGGCGGCGAGGCCGCGGCTTGTACGAATGCGACCCGTGCGTCCCTGACGCCGGATATCGGCCAACTCCTCGCCGATTGACCCGCTCGTCCCGTGCACCCCCTAGGCTCGCTGCCGTGTCCGCGTCGATCGAGGGGGGATCGGCTCATGCACGAATTACTCGCGTGCCCGGCGGCGGAGGGCCTGCGCGACCAGGTCCTCGGCTATCGGGGCTTCCGCTTCGACGCGATCGGAGCGCGGCGCAGACTCCTGGTACCCGACGGGGTCGTGAAGGTGATGCTGGGCTTCGGCGACACACTGCGCGTGCTGGACCCGTCCGACCCGACACGCTCCTACTGCGCCGCCTCCCTCGCCAACGGCGTCCGAACCACCGCCGCGATCGGCGAGCACACCGGCGGTATCCACGGGGTGACCGTGCTGCTCACCCCCCTCGCCGCCTACCGGTTGTTCGGGGTGCCGATGTCCGAGTGGGCTCAGCTGTGTGTGCGCCCGGACGACCTCTGCCGCTCACCCTGGTCCGACCTCCCGGCCCGGCTGGCGGAAGTCCCGGACTGGCGCGGCAGGTTCGCGCTGCTGGACCGGGTGCTGCGGGCGGCACTGGAATCGGGCCCCGCCGCCAGCCCCGAGGTGGCCTGGGCCTGGCACACCCTCCAGGGCACGGCCGGGCGGGTACGGGTGGAGGAACTCGCCGACCGGACCGGCTGGAGCCGCCGCCACCTCGAACGGCGCTTCCGCTCCCAGACCGGGCTGACCCCGAAGGGCGCGGCGCAGGTGATGCGGCTGCAGGCGGCCCTGCGGCTGAAGGAGGCCGGCGCGAGCTGGGCCGACGCCGCCGCGCAGGCCGGCTACCACGACCAGCCGCACTTCGACCGCACGTTCAAGGCGATGACGGGCCGCACGCCGAGCGCCTTCCGCGCCGACCGTACGGCCGCGTCCCCGTGCGACGCCCAGGACTTCGTGCCGGGTCAGGTGACGAGCGCCATCCTGACGCGCCGGACCTGGCCGTGTCCTGGGTGGTGAGACGGGGAGCCCTGTCACCCATCCTCCGCGGCCTCATCCGCAGCAGCCGCGGCGGCGGTCGTCAGCCGGGATCGTCACCGGTTCTCCTCACGAAGTGCTGCGCAGAGGGACGACCTCCCGCTGATTCTCGCGGAGTCGTTCACGGCGCCGGGGTTGCCGGGCACGTGGCGTCGTCGGCCGGGAGCCGCCCGGTCAGCAGATAGCGGCTGCCGTGTCGGTCCATGCAGGTGTTGCCGTCGAACAGGTACTGGCCGTGGTTGCCACCTCCTGCGACGACGAGGCGGGAACCGGCCAGCACCTGGTGCATGCGCCGCGCGCCCTCGACCGGGGTCGCCGGGTCGTCCTTCGCCTGGAGCAGCAGGACCGGTGGCACCTTCACCGAGCCGATCTTCACGGGCCGGGCTGTCGGCGCCTTCCAGAACGCGCACGGCGCGCTGTACCAGGTGTTCAGCCAGGCGAACAACGGAGCCTTGGGGGCCGCCGCCGTCGTGTCCCGGTGCCAGGTCGCCCAGTCGCGGGGCCACGCGTCGTCCACGCAGTTGTAGGCGAGCTGGGCCGGGTCCACGCCGCCGAGGGCGAGCTGGTCGGTCGCACCGAGCAGGGTGCTCGCATCCCCGCGCCGGTAGTCCGAGACGGCGCGGGCCACGTCGCCCCAGACCAGATCGGTGTACATGGAGGAGGCCAGCAGATCGTCGAGTTCGGCGCTGCCGGCCCTGCCCCCGGCGGGGTGGGTGTCCACCTGCTTGCGGACGGCGTTCCACGCGGCCGACACCTTCGCCGCACTGGCGCCCAGGTGGTAGGTACCGTCCTTCCTGGCCGCCCATGCGAAGAACTGTTCGGCCCGGTGCTGGAGCGCTGGATTCTGCTCGTATTGGGAGGCGTAGGTGGTGACGGTCGGGTCGACGACGCTGTCCAGGATCATGCGACCGGTGTGCGACGGGAACAGCGTCGCGTAGGTGGCGCCGAGCTTCGTACCGTACGAGTACCCGAGGTAGTCCAGCTTGTCGCGGTGGAACGCGGTACGGATCCGGTCCATGTCGCGGGCCGCGTTCTCGGTGGTGATGTACGGCAGCAGGTCCTTGGAGTTCGCCTGGCACTGTTCGGCGATCTTGCGGGCCACGGTGCGTCGCGCCTGCTCCTGCGTCTTTGTCGCGGGCGAGTACGGCAGGGCGGGATGCTTGATCAGCTTCCTGGTGTCGCCGCAGGAGACCGGGGTACTGACACCGACGCCGCGCGGGTCGAAGCTGACCACGTTGTACTGCGCGCCGACATCCTGGGGCAGTGAACTCCACACCAGCTTCGCCGTGCCGATACCCGGTTCACCCGGCCCGCCCGGGTTGACCACGAGGGTGCGCGGCGCCTTCAGATCGCCGGCGATCGACAGGGTGAGCTTGATCTGCCGGCCGCTCGGCTCGGCGTGGTCGAGGGGCACCTCGAGGGTGGAGCAGTAGGTACCGCGAGGTGCGTCGGAGCCTGCGGGGCAGGTGGACCAGTGGAGGGCCGCGGGCCCGGTGACGGTGGCGGCCGGAGCGGCGTCGGCGGCCTGCGGCCCGGCGAGGGCGATGAGCCCGAAGGCGGCAGCCGCGGCCGCACTACGCCGTAGGAGGGGAGAGGTCGCGCTGGTCAAGTGTTCCTGCTTTCTGGTCGGTTCTGCTGTCGCCGGAAAGCAAGACGGGGCGGAGGGCCGAAGCGTTGTGTCGAGGCAGAATTCGGACGAGGTTGGCGGCGGCGACGTCACGGTGCAGTCGAGAGCGGGGTGGCGCAGGGATGGGGCCGATGCCGAACGGTGCGGCGTAGCGGACGGTTCCGCTGGGCAGCGGTGGCCGGCGTCAAGGGTGTGGGCCATCAGGGCCTCGTCCGGGACGTCGATGGTCAGGCCGATGCCGTGGGCGCAGGCGCGGGTGAAGCCGAACCAGGGGTAGGAGGTCGGGTGCCCCAGGACGACGACGCAGCGCTCGCCCATGTCCTTGGCCGCATCGAGGGCGGCGCGGACGGCCGCGGAGCCGGCGCCGCTCCTCTGCTGCTCGGTCGGACGCCGCCGATGTGGCAGAGGGTCAGCGGTGCGTGGCCGACGAGGTGGCCGGCATGGTCCGTGGAGACGAGGGAAATGCCGACGATCCGCGCGTCCGCGTCGGCGCGCAGGGCGTCGACGAGGTCGGCCTCTGCCTCGGCACCGAAGGCGGCGAGGTGGATCTCACGGATGGCGGGGATGTCGCCGCGGGTCTCGGCGCGCGTGATCCAGGTACTGGTCATGCGACCCGATCACGACCCACTTACCAGGATTCATCATGGCGCTCCCGTAGGTGACGGTGAGTCAAGGATGCCACGACGATGCCGCTCGGCTGCCGGGCAAGCCTCAAGTGACGTCCACGTAGTCACCAGGGGCATTGGCCGACCCGGTCGTGCCGGTTCCCGCGAAGCTCCAGCGCCAGTAGCCGTCCGCGGTGGCCGTCGCCGTGGTCTTCAGGGCGCCGCCGGTTGCGCTGGTCACCGTCTTCACGGTGGTGTACGTGGTCGTTCCGGCCTTGCGGAACTGCAGCTTCACCTTCTGGCCCGCGTAGCCGTCGTAGGTTCCGCGGTCCCAGTTGGCGCGGGTCAGCGCCCCATTGACGGTGAGGGTCCTGCCCGCGGCCACCGGCTCGGGGGAGGCGTCGGCGGTCAGCTTGGCGGAACGTTTCATCGAGAAGGTGCCCGCGCTGTCCAGGTTGATGTAGTCGAAGTCGTAGGCGTCGACGGAGGTCCACACGTGCCAGATGCCGGCGGTGGAGTTCGTGTGGGCCGTACGCGGGCCGATGGTGATGTCGGTGGTGCAGGTGGAGGTGGTCTCGCTGCCGGGATCGGGGGAGCAGGTCATCGGGGTGTCGGACCCGGGCCCCGCGTTGCCGTCGGGGTTGTCGAACGAGCCGTGGTAGACGAGTCCGAAGGCGTCCTTGATCCCCGAGTTGTCGGCGGCGGTGATGCTCAGCGTGAACGTCTTGTAGCCGGTGGCGCCGACCACGACCGGCTTTCCGCCGTTGACGACGACCTGGACGATGTGGGTGTCCCCCTGGCCGGAGTCGGCGTCGGCCGTCGTCACGGCGAGGGCGGACAGGACCAGCGCGCCCGACAGGGCGGTGACGGCGGAACGTATGAGCATGTGTCCTCGCATGGGATGAGTGGTCCGCCCGGGATCGGGACAGAGGCCGGACGACAAGTAGGGACGCCGGACGGCGTCAGGCGGTTCGCAGCGCGGCCGACCGGGCGCACAGGTCCGCCCGGTTGACCGCCCCCGTCTTCGTCATGAGGCTCGCGATGTGCTTCTCGGCCGTACGCGGCGAGATGAACAGGCGGTCCGCGATGTCCTTGTTGCCGAGCCGCTCCGCGAGCAGCCGGAAGACCTCGAACTCCCGGACGGTGACGCCCTGCGCGCGCAGGTGCTCGGGGATGCCGCTGGTGCCCGAGCGGTGCTGGTGCACGGGAGCGCCGAGCCGGCGCAGCCCGGCCCGGCAGGCGCCCGCGACGGCCGCGACGTCCCGTTCGTGGAAGTAGTGCTCCGCCCGCCGCAGCCACCCCACCGGATCGCCCCAGCCGTCCTGGTGCGCCGCGTCCGCGATCAGCCGCAGCCCGAGGTGCTGGGTCATCGGATACGGCTCCGCCACCGCCAGCGCCGCCTCGACCGTGGCGGCGGCGCGTGCGCCCTCGCCCTCGCGGCCCAGCAGCACGGCGTCGGCGAGCATCACGAACTGACGGTTCCAGCGCATCCGGGCCACCGCGGTGGCGGTGACCTCCTCGTGCCGTGCCCGGTCCGCCTCCCCGGCGAGCAGGTCCAGCAGCAGGACGAGGCCGTGGGTGCCGCTGAGGTGGTAGGTGGAGGGGTTGCCGGCCTCCAGCGCCAGCACCTCCCGCAGCTGCGCCCGGCCCAGCTCGCGGTTTTCCTCCATCAGCGCGCAGAAGGCGCGGGCCAGGCCGAAGCACAGCGGCTCCTCCTGCGAACCGGAGCCGTCCCACTCGGCGAACGCGGCCAGCGCCGCCTCCATCGCCGTACGGTCGCCGAGGTGTGCCTCCAGCGTGGCCTGTGCCATCAGGACGTAGCGCACCGCGGGGGCGAGCCGCAGCCGGCGTACGACGGCCAGGCACTCGGCTGCGGCCGCGCGGGCGGTGTCGTACCGGCCGCGCAGCACACCGTCGAGGACGAGGATGCCGTCCACCGTGTGCACGATGTTGACCGAGCCGAGCCGGAGGGCCTCCGCACGGGCCGCCAGCAGGCCTGAGGTGTCGCCCTCGGCGAGCCAGGCGTTGCCGCCCATGCGGGTGGCCGCGTACATGCGTTGCAACGGCAGCCGGTGCCGCTCGGCGGTGGCGAGGGCCTGTTCCAGCATCGCCTGGGACTCCTCCGGGTCCCGTTCGCGGGCCACGGTGGCGAGCAACTCCCGTGCCTGGCAGGCGACGACGGGCAGCCCGTACCGCTCGGCGGTGTCGGCGGCCGAGCGGGCCAGCTTCTCGGCGTGCAGGGTGCGGTCGGGGCCGGGCGTGTCCAGGGCGAGGTAGGCGGCTGTGACGTCGACGGCCGCCGCGGTCGCGTCGTCCGGAGCCGCCGCCAGTACCTCCCGGGCCCTGGCTGTCTGCCGGTTGCCGTCGCTCCAGCGGCCCGCCGTGTGGGCGACCTTGGCCAGCCGGGTATGCAGGGTCGCCAGCCGGGCCGGGCTCAGGCCGGAGCCGTCGAGCACATGGAGGTCCTCGGCCAGGTCGAAGGCGCGGGCGAAGTCACCGGCCTCGGCGAGCGCGGGCAGCAGGTGTTCGAGCACCTCGGCCCGGGCCTGCGGATCGCTGCCGGACGCCAGCAGGTCCTCGGCCCGGCTGAGCAGGGTCACCGCCGAGCCCAGCGCGCCCGCCGCCAGCGCCCGCCCGCCGGCCTCGGCGAACAGCCGCCCGGCCTCGGCGGTGTCACCGGCCTCGCTGCGCAGCCCGGCGGCCAGCGCACACCAGTCACCGGCGAGGCCGGGGTGCAGCTCCTCGACCGCCTCGGCGCCCCGCCGGGCCAGCTCGGCCCGCTGGCCGGGCGTCATCTGGGTGAACAGGGCCTCCACGGTGAGGGAGTGGCGGAAGGAGTACCAGTCCGGGGCGGGCTCGTCGGGCAGCACCAGCCGGGCGGCAACGCCCGCATGCAGGTGGCTGAGCAGGGCACGGTCGTCGATGCCGGTCATGCGCTGCAACACGGTCAGCGGGAAGCGCCGGCCGAGGACGGCGGCTGCCGACAGCAGGGTGAGCCCCTGTGCGCCGAGCCGGTCGATACGGCGGAGGATGCCGCGGGCCAGCGTGGAGGAAACGTCACTGCGCAGATCCCCGACCGCCCGCCAGCCGTCCGGGCCCTGCACCAGCGTGCCGGCCCCGATCATGGACTGGAGCAGCTCCTCGACCAGGTACGGGCTGCCCGCGCTGTCCTCCCACAGCCGCCGCAGGACCGGTGCGGGCACCTCGTCGGGGGCGGACACGCCGAGCTGGGCCGCGATCATGTCATGGACCTGGGGGCGGGTCAGTGACGGCAGTTCGACCAGGGTGGCGGCACCGCGCCGGCGGGCCGACTGTGCCAGGTCCAGGGCGTCGCTGAAGTCCGTCCGCACGGTGGCCAGCAGCAGGACCGGCGTGTACTCGAGGTTGTCCACCAGGTACTCGAGGACGCCGAGCGTCTCGGGGTCGGCGTCGTGCAGGTCCTCCAGCAGCAGGAGCTGGCCCTGGCCGCGGGCGGCGGCGATGAGCAGGCGCAGGACCGCCTCGCCCAGGATCACCATCGAGCTGCTCTCCCGCTCCCCGGTGTCCCAGTCGGGAATCAGCCGCCCGAGGACCGGCCGGTAGGGCCCGAGGACCAGGTCGTCGAGGGGTTCGCCGCTGCGGAACAGCGACATCAGCGCCTCGGTGAGCGGCCGGAACGGCACGGCCGGACCCGTCGTGCTGCTGCGGCCGCGCAACACCCGCATTCCGGACCCGAGCGCACCGCCCACGGCCTCCGCCGCCAGTCGCGACTTGCCGACCCCGGCCTCGCCGACCAGGAAGACGACACCACCGCGCCCCTGCCGGGCGTCGGACAAGGCACGCTCAAGCAAGCCCAGTTGGGGATCCCGCCCGACCAAGGAAGGCGCATGGGAACGCATGAACGCAGATGATAATCGGAATTTCGGGACGTGTGGCAGGTCGACCGTACACGTTCCGGTTCCCGTGCCGAAGCGGTGGTGCGGGCCCGCCGGAGGGGCCCGCACCGGCCGGGGTGCTGCCGGTCGCCGACGAGGCGGTGGCGGGCGTCCTGTCGACCGCCGGGCACGCTGTCGCC